>CAXTCR010000463.1:0-2022 GCA_964242555.1 uncultured Ktedonobacteraceae bacterium | reverse complement strand
CCATGAACGCTGGTATACCACGCAACCACTGAGGCAAGGCACCTCCCAATATCTCACCGATGACTGTTGTGACCAACTGCACGACAATGTTGAGGCTAAAGAGTTGTGGACGCTCTTCCGGGGTGCTATTTGCTGTAAGAAATGGCGCATTGACTACAAGAAAAACTGCGCCAACTACACCCGCTAAGAAGCCAGTGACAAGCAGCGGCGCTGGTTGACGAAAGAGAATCTGCCCCGCACCAATGATGCCGATGAGGAGTGTTGTGAGAATAAGAATGATCTTGCCGCCGAATCGGTCAATACACAGGCCAGCTGGAAAAATTGCTAGCCCTGCGCCTAATGTAGCCGAAAACAATACAAGACCGATAAAATCGGTCCTGTATCCTAACGAGACGAGATAGAGGTTATAAAGGACAAGCAAAATACCTGCCGAAACACCACTTAACACATAATAGAGCAAATAAAGTTGGGCGTTTCTTTGGAAACGCCCAAATGCCTGTGTATACTTAGAGAGCAGATGCATCGCTTCTGAGTTCCGAAGCGGTTACACCAGTCTTAGCTACTGGATCGCCAGGTCGTGCAGCAGGTACAACCGGAGCATCGGGAACTTTTTCTTCCATGAGCATGCGCAAGCCTGGACTCTTTATATCAAGAGGGTCGTTTGTATCAACTTGACCACTGGCATGTTCAGCCAATTCGCGGTGTAAAGCTTTGGGAGTAAAGAACGCTTTCGCCACCGCTTGCACCTGAATCGTGCGCGCTCGAAACTCGATGACCGCGTTTGCTACTTTATCCGCTGTCTGATCAACGCGTTGATCGAGTTTGTGAACTTGTGCGGGTCCCTGTGCGACAACCTCTACAATCCTGTTGTCATTAGCTGGTATCGGCCTACCATCAACCATTGCCTCTGATGTCTTATTCACGCTCTCAACAGTTGGTCGTAGCATTCTAACAAGCTTTACCTTATCGCTTAACCATGTAAACAGGACATCCATAGTTAAACCATAAACAACTGTGAGCAGAATAAACAGGAGAGAATACAAGCCAATGACGATAGCGGCGATCTGCCCGCCGATTGCGAGCACATCATGTATGTCTGCAAAAACGAGTAAAGGCATAGTTATTCGCCTCCTGCACCTACGTTGACGCCGCCCATAGCGCCAGCTGTGATGGCATCAGGGTGCGCTTGCTCATAGCGTTCGATCGCCTTTTGCTGCTCCTTACGACGCTTATCGGCACGTGAGCGCGTATGACCCTTGCCGAGGAAGACACGAATCATCTCTTGACCAGCAACCACGGCAGCGACGGCGCGTACACTTGGGGCAAGTGCGATCTCGCTGGTCAACTGCGTCACGTTGCTGACGGTCCTCACAGAGTGGCTAGCAGTCTGAGCGGTATCTTTGACAATACCAACAGTCTCCTGTACCGACGCAAGTAATGGCTTTACCTCTTCACGGACCGTCGAGATTGTGCGGATCAGCGCAACTATCGACAGAGCTTGTAAGAGCGAACCCACAATCATGAGGGCTGCAAGAAGCATCAGGAAGATGTAAAGGACATCAAGTAAGACATGGAAAATCGCGGCCAGGATGATGCCTACAATAAGCACCACTAGCACGACTGCCGCTATGATAGCTGCGTTACGAATTGCACCCTTCATAAAAGTGCCTCCCAATTCATAAGATGTAGTGAAAAAGCTAATCCATTATATCGTATAGAAAAGAAACAAGGGACTTGTCGTTAATTACATAACGGACTAAGAATAGACTCTTGTACTATTCTAACACGCATGACTCATCATAAGTGAGTACAATTTGTTAGAAATACAGGAGTTTTTGCTTAGAATACTAGGAGGAAATTTTTTAAGCCATCATTTTGTTCTCACTAGTAATGAGCTTAGCTACCTTGCCATTGCTGCCATCGTAGGACTAATTGCAGAATTTCTTGCCGGTTATAAGAGCTTTATAAAAACTTATACATGTTGACCCGAAGACAGGGCACCCACAAAGAAGTGGTTCTCTT
>CAXTCR010000462.1:0-2043 GCA_964242555.1 uncultured Ktedonobacteraceae bacterium | reverse complement strand
CCGTTCAGCATCGGATTCTCGATAATGTGCTTGGCGAGCATCGCGTACTCCGTCGGTTGCCCTAGTCTTGAGGGGAATGGTACCTGCTGCCCTAACGATTGGCGTGCAGGCTCTGGTAGGCCAGCTAGTAGCGGCGTATCAAACAACCCGGGAGCAATCGTCATGACGCGAATGCCAGTGCGAGCTAGATCGCGTGCTATTGGCAGCGTCATACCCACAATACCGCCCTTTGACGCGGAATAGGCGGCTTGCCCAATTTGACCATCGAAGGCCGCAACCGAGGCCGTGTTGATAATCACACCACGCTCGCCATCACCCTCCGGTTGGTTCTCGGCCATGACGGTAGCCGCGAGCCGGATCACGTTAAAGGTGCCAATCAGGTTGATGTTGATGACTTTTGTGAAGGATGCGAGACTGGCAGGACCACTTTTACCAATAACCCGTTCGGCCACGCCAATACCCGCACAGTTGATCGCGATATGCAGGCCACCGAAATTGTCCACGGCGGCTTTGATTGCGGCTTGCGTGCTCTCCTCACTGGTGACATCTGTCTTCACAAAACGCGCAGAGCCGCCAACCTCTTTCGCCAAATTCTCGCCCAATTCGCTGTTCAGGTCGGCTATGAGCACTTTCGCACCAGCTTGTGTCAGCAAGCGTACACATGCCGCGCCCAGACCGGAAGCACCGCCCGAAACGAAAACACCTTTGTTTGTTAGCTCCATAAAAAACAGGTACCCTTTCTTCTTATGTTTCTTCCCATGGAGCGAATGCAAGCCCCCATGAGAATAGAAAATGTACTCCCATCATGATACGCTTTTGGATCACTGCAATGCTATATTAGTATAAGAGGGCGTATAGCGGGAGCATTGTGTACGCACTTATAATGGGGAGGATGATGGGTTTTCAATAGAACATTACTCTGCTTCAGATAGAAGGATTTGGTGTGATTACAAAACAAGAGCGTATAGAGGCGCTTGAACGACAGGTCTCGCGTTTGGCGCGACGTGTCAAGCTACTTGACCGGCGCAGCAATCGTTATTCGTGGACGCGTGTGGCGATCTTTTTTGGTGGGATTGTGCTGGCGATTGCAGGGTATATTATTGCGCGTTGGTGGCTTGCTATAACAGTAGCACTGCTGGCGATTATCGCGTTCTCTGTTGTAGCGTACTTTCAGGGTAAAATCGACAGGAGCATCGTGCGTCACCGGGTCTGGTCATATGTGAAAAATACACATATCGCACGGATGCGTCTCGACTGGAATGTTATCCCTACTACATCAGTTAGCTCCACCTCTGGGCATCCTTTTGAGTCCGACCTTGATATCACTGGGGAACGTTCGCTGCATCGTCTGGTGAATACTGGCGTATCGAAGGAGGGAACACAGCGTTTGCATCAATGGTTGCTGACGACAAACCCCGATCTCCAAACGATCGAGAAGAGACAGGCATTGGTACGCGAATTATTGCCGCTGAGCCGTTTCCGTGACAAACTGACGCTTAAGTCGCTGCTTGCCTCGCGTCAAATCGCTGAACAGCTAGAGGGCAATCGTCTGACGAAGTGGCTCAATTCGACCAGCGGGACCGCGCAACTGCCAACCCTGCTTGCAGCGTCTATTGTGCTCTGCATTCTTACTCTGGTATTAGCAATATTGAATATTGCCGGTTTGCTCTCGCCAATCTGGGTTATCTCGCTATTGTGTTCGCTTTTCCTGTTTCTCAACACAAAGAAGATTCGTGGCGATGTGTTTGAGGATGCGTACTACCTGCGCGATGCCTTCGCGACCATGAGCAGTGTATTTCAGTACCTGGAAGGATATCCTTATTCTGCAAACTCGAGCTTAAAGAAGTTGTGCGAACCCTTTTTTGCCGACCGAGAACACTCACTCTCGCAACTCCTGAAGGGGCTTGCACGCATCGCCAATGCCGCGACCGTCTCGAAAAATCCGTATTTGTGGATACCGCTCAACGCGCTGGTGCCGTGGGATACCTATTGTGCCTACCGTCTTCGCCGCTACAAAGCACGGATTGCTATCTATCTTCCACG
>CAXTCR010000461.1:0-2044 GCA_964242555.1 uncultured Ktedonobacteraceae bacterium | reverse complement strand
GAAGCCGCGTGTCGATGAGAAGAGGTCATAGTCCCACGGGATGGTGACAACGCGCACATTGCGTGCGCATAGCGCATTTACAATAGTGTGTTTCGCGCCACAGTCAAGCAAGGCGATGGTGAGGTCTCCGCTTCCATCTATTGAAACGTGGGGAGTAGAGACTTCAGCGACAAGATTGTCGGTGTTGGGATCGTGAAAAGGGATGTCGGTATCAAAGACGATCTTACCGAGCATTGCGCCATGCGTGCGGATATGTTTTGTCAGGAAACGGGTGTCCTTGATTTCGAGCGCGGGCACGCCTTGCTCCTGCAACCATGAGCCAAGGGTCATAATACTTTGACGATGAGATGGCTCAGTTGTGTAGCTTGAGACAAGCAAGCCAGAGATTTGTACCCTGTCGCTCTCCCAGCATGAGCGGTCAGGAACACCATAATTGCCGATAAGGGGATAGGTCATAGTCAATATTTGACCAGCAAACGAGGCATCAGTCAGAGACTCAGGATAGCCTACCATGCCTGTACTAAAGACAACTTCACCCGCAACGGGACCTTCGTAACCAAAAGATGTTCCGGGCACGACAGTACCATCTGCGAGAATAAGGTTGCCATGTGGAGGCATTTTTCTCTCAGAAATTGTATACATTGGACCAACTTCCGTGCTTGTGTGTAATGTAACGATTGACATCATAGTCCCTCTGACACCTCAGTCTTTCCTAATTATACTCTTCCAAGTACCAAGGCAAGCAAGCCCATACGCGTATACAAGCCATTGCGAATTTGTGAACGCAGATAAACGGCGCGTGGATCGCGGTCCATAGAGGGGTCAATCGTGCCTACACGAGGGAGTGGGTCCATCAGGATCATATGTTTGCCCGCGTAGCGGCTCATGAGTTGCGGCGTGACGGTGAAGGTCTGCTGGGACGCATCGCGGTAGTCCTCAAGGGTGGCGAAGCGTTCCTTTTGGATACGTGTCCAGTACCAGAAATTGCAGTCGTAGGGAATATCCTCTTCACGTGTAATCTCGATAATTTTGATCCCTCGACTAGTAAAGGCGAAGTAGTCGTCGCGTGCTAATCGGAGGCTCTGCGGTGAGAGCAGGTAGACGGTATTGTTCTTGAATAGAGAGAGGCCGCGAATAAGCGAGTGAATAGTGCGGCTATTGAGTAAGTCGCCGACAAGCAAACCTGTAAGATTGTCGAGACGACCAAATGTCTCGTAGAGTGTGTACAGGTCAAGCAAGGTTTGGGTTGGATGCTCGTTATTGCCATCACCGGCGTTGATAATGGGGACGTACTCAGCTGCTTCTGCCGCTTGTCTTGCTGAACCTGGGACGTTGTGACGCAGGACGATTGCATCGGAGTATGCTTCAAAGGTGCGAATGGTATCTTCGAACGACTCGCCTTTATAGACGGAAGTAACTGTTTGAGGATTTTGAATATCGAGTGTTTGACCGCCTAGACGCTTGACCGCAGCAGCAAACGAGCCAAATGTTCTGCTGGACGGCTCGTAGAAAAGCAACGAGGTAAGGGTGCCAGCTAATAGGTTCGAGGGTTCGCTATTGAGAGCAAGGCGTTTCATTTTATGTGTTAGTGTGAACAGCTTGAAGAGGTCGTCCTGTGAAAATTGGTCGAGCGAAACAATATCTTTACCATAAAAGTTTCCAGCGATAGGTGTAAGCGTGTTTTGTACTGTAGAAAGTGTAATGCTGTTCATATGCTCTCCTAGAGTGTATAAAAAGGTCAAAAAAAATTCCTCACCCCTGGAAACGGGATGAGGGAGAAAAGGCACTTTCAGGAAAAATGCCACCTGACCCATCTATAAGATGGATGCAACATATTGCTATGGTTGCCTGTACTGTGACAAGCCAGGGTGTCGAAGACATGAACATACGCGCCTTTTTCCAGCATTTGTTTTAGGTTTTTGGTCTCAAATTGTTAGAAGTATACCCGCTACTTCCCGATTAGTCAAGTTTATTAGCTCTACAATTAGAGAAATACACATAAATGTGTAACTCTTGCTTTTTACGCGTTGTGGCGGTACATAAT
>CAXTCR010000460.1:0-2055 GCA_964242555.1 uncultured Ktedonobacteraceae bacterium | reverse complement strand
TGTATGCGTCACAAAGAGAGGAACAAACATGGCAATTTCCGAGTCTGCAGTCCAAGTTTCCCCTGAAGTTAACCAATTTATTTCGGCCCCTCGTAAGATGCTCATCGATGGGCAATGGGTCGACGCCGCTTCTGGCAAGACCTTCCCCGTCTACAATCCTGCGACAGGTGAGGTAATGGCTCAGGTTGCAGAGGGAGACAAAGAAGACATTGATCGTGCGGTACGGGCGGCACGCAGAGCTTTTGAGACTGGTCCCTGGCGTAAGATGGCTCCAACAGAGCGTGGACAATTGATTTATCGCCTCGCGGACCTGATCGAGAAGCACGCCGACGAGTTCGCACAATTAGAGTCGTTGGACAATGGTAAGCCACTCACAGTTGCGCGTGCCGCTGACGTACCCCTGACTATTGATCACTTCCGCTACATGTCGGGTTGGGCGACGAAGGTTGAGGGCAACACGAAGCCGATGCCAGGACAGTACTTCTCTTACACGCTGCGTGAGCCAGTTGGTGTTGTTGGCCAGATTATTCCCTGGAACTTCCCACTATTGATGGCGGCATGGAAGCTTGGCGCGGCACTTGCTGTTGGATGTACCGTTGTGCTGAAGCCGGCAGAACAGACACCACTCTCGGCACTACGCCTTGGCGAACTGATTCAGGAGGCAGGTTTCCCAGCGGGTGTTGTCAACATCGTACCGGGTTATGGTGAGACCGCAGGTGCGGCCCTCTCCGCGCACGATGATGTAGATAAAGTGGCATTTACGGGTTCGACCGAGGTTGGCAAGCTGATCGTCAAGGCGGCGGCTGGCAACTTGAAGAAAGTCACGCTCGAACTTGGTGGCAAGTCACCTAACATTATCTTGAGCGATATGGACGTATCGACCGCTGTTGCGGGCGCCTCGAACGCCATTTTCTTCAATCAAGGTGAGGTTTGTAGCGCGGGTTCACGGCTGTATGTGCAGAAGGGCATCTTCGATCAGGTAGTCGAGGGTGTGGCAGAGCAAGCGAAGAAGATCAAGGTTGGTCCTGGCTTCGATCCATCAACCCAGTTGGGTCCACTGGTTTCTGATGAGCAGTTGGCACGCGTTACGGGTTATCTCCAGTCGGGAGTATCCGAAGGCGCGAAGACTGTTGTCGGTGGAAACCGCACTGGTGAGCGAGGCTACTTCGTTGAGCCAACGGTTATTGTGAACGCGAACGAGCAGATGAAGATCGTGCGCGAAGAGATTTTCGGACCGGTCGTGGTTGCGCAGCCATTTGACGATATCGAAGAAATTGCCGCCACCGCCAACAATACGCCTTATGGTCTGGCTGCTGGTGTATGGACGCACGATATCAGCAAGGCGCATAGACTTGCGAAACTCCTGCGCGCGGGTACGGTGTGGGTAAACTGCTACAACGTCTTTGATGCATCCTTGCCATTCGGCGGTTACAAGCAGAGTGGTTGGGGTCGAGAGATGGGTCACGAGGCATTGAACAACTACCTTGAGACCAAAGCGGTGACAGTCGCACTCTAGCAGGTTTTGTAGTTAGATACAACAATCCATTGCTCCTTGCATGAAGTTTGTGCAAGGAGCAATGTGTCTTATGGACCATATGAAGAACTTTTAGAAAAGCTATGACGCAAAATGAGCAGAATGCGAACCAGCAGGTTCGCTGTAAGGCATGCAATGGTGCAGGTGTGATACCTTGCTTCTCCTGTGAGGGACGAGGAGAGTTCACGATGGTAGCTTATGGAGCTACGACCTCGTCGAGACCGTGTGAGGCATGCAATGGAACTGGAATAAAGCGGACGTGCACAGTATGCGGGGGGAAGGGTGTTGTGAGTGTGTAGCAAAACTGTCTTACATAGTAACAATGCTATGTAAGACAGTTTTTTTAGTGAGATGCCCAACGTAGCTGTGAAATGAGCACGAAGGCATCAAAAAGCTCTATTTTAGCTCTGAAAAAGTACGGGAAGCCAACGTAACTTCGAAAAAAGTACGGAGTAGGTTTTAGACCGAATCTGTACTTTTTTGTCAAAACGTCCAACATGACAATTAGTTTTGCTGCTTCG
>CAXTCR010000459.1:0-2061 GCA_964242555.1 uncultured Ktedonobacteraceae bacterium | reverse complement strand
CAAAATCGAGTGGCAGCATCTGCTCAAGCGATATTTGTGAGGCTTGGAGATGACTCGCAACACGCCGCAAGGCTTCCTGATGCCGGGCATTAGTTACAAGCACGCTATCACTTGAAACAGTTCTACCAGCAAGTACAAGTTCCGCGATTGCATCTTCCAGAGCAGGTAAGCCGGTACCAGTCTGGGTCGACGTGTGGACGATAAGAGTTGTGGGACACAGGCGTCGTAGCTCGTCCGTGTCTATTTTTTGTGGCATATCAGCTTTGTTCACCACAGCGATCACTGGTCTCAATCTCCCATTGGAAGCACCCATAGTAGTAGTAAGGTTAAAGCCCATTGCCTGTATCTCAGCACAAATGGTGCGATCTTGTTGGCTGAGTACCTCCGAACCGTCAAAGACCAGTAGAATAATATCGGCGCCCTCGGCGGCAGCGCGGCTTCTCTGCACACCAATCTGCTCAACAGGGTCGTTTGTTGGAGTAATGCCAGCAGTGTCAATCAAATGTAAGGGGATGCCGCGCAGATTAGCAACTTCTTCGACCGTATCGCGTGTCGTACCCGCTACAGGTGTGACGATTGCACGCTCCGTGCGTAACAGTGCATTGAGCAAGCTGGATTTACCAACATTAGGACGGCCAATAATCGTGGTACGCAGTCCCTGCCTGTAAAGGCGTCCCTGTTCCGCACCCGCAAGCAATTGCGCAACACGTTGCTGCGCCTCCCGTATAAGCGCGCTCAAGATCGTGGTTTCCGGCGTTGGTACGTCCTCCTCGGGAAAGTCGATGCTGACCTCGATGCGCGCGATGACATTTAAAAGAGTTGAGCGCACATCCTGCAATTGCTCTGACAGTCGACCGCGCAGCTGTTGTACCGCAAGTCGTTGTCCTGCCTCGGTCTGTGCCCCAATCAGGTCCATCACCGCCTCGGCCTGTGCGAGGTCGATACGTCCATTAAGGAAAGCCCGCAGCGTAAATTCACCTGGTTGAGCCATGCGTGCACCCTGTGCTAGCACAACTGAGAGGATACGACGCAGGACGAGAGGGCCACCATGTCCCTGTATCTCCACCACGTCCTCACGTGTGTAGGTAGCGGGTGCACACATAAAGGCAACCAGCACATCATCTAGCACCTCCTGAGTTCGTGGGTCGACGATGCGTGCATACGTTAGTTGATGGGATGGTGGTACGCCCTCCTGTCCCCTTGTACGTTGAACAAGCGGTAGGACCAGGGGAAAAGCATCGACTCCACTTACTCGAATTACGCCGATACCACCAATTCCTGGGGGCGTTGCGATGGCTGCTATTGTATCAGTTGTATTTGTTATTGCATTCTGCATAGAGCGATTATAACGTATCCGCACATATCATACAATCCGTTGCGGGTGCGTATAGACGTTCATAGAGGAATCGCGCAAAAAACCGATTAATGTAATGCCGCTCCCCTCTGCAAGCTCAACAGCAAGACTGGAGGGGGCAGAGATTGCGGCAACACAGGGAATGCGTGCCAACAATGCCTTTTGTAGAATTTCGAAGGATGTACGTCCACTTACCAATAAGATGCAGTCGGTATAGGGAAATGTATTGTGGAGTGCAGCATAGCCAATAAGCTTATCAACCGCGTTATGTCGCCCTATATCCTCACGCGCCAGTAGTAAATCGCCATGCGCGTTGAAAATAGCAGCGGCGTGCAATCCACCAGTGTGCTGAAACACCGTTTGCTTTGCACGTAGTTGCAGTGCGAGTTCGTAGATCATTCGATATGAAAAACGCGAGGTATCGTCTGACAGGGGAGGGGTTGTGGTCATCAAATCAGCAATACTGTTTTTACCACAGAGGCCACAACTGGCGGATACCGCAAAATGCCGTTCAAAGGCTACCGGCTGCGCCTGGAGTGCCTCCTGACGATGCTCATTACGCAGTGTAACATTGAGGACGTTGGCAAGTGGCAGACCATCTTCGTCGGCCTCTTCTTCCAGAGTAAGCACCTCGTGGGGGGAGGAGACTACACCCTCGGTGAGGAGGAAACCCATCGCCAGCTCGCGATCATGTCCAGGTGTGCGCA
>CAXTCR010000458.1:0-2081 GCA_964242555.1 uncultured Ktedonobacteraceae bacterium | reverse complement strand
CCAAATTCCATGCACGGTTATAGAACAGGTAAAAGACTTTTTTATTCTCTGTTAGCCCTATGTCTCATTATCTCCCTTCCAAACGAGGTTACTCAGACTTATTCCCCCACACGCTTAAGTAATACCAGATCGCTCGAAAATCTGGCGAGTCCATGTCTTTCATCGTCTGTTGTGTGAGTTGAGCTAAATCTTCTTTCGAAAGTGTAGGATGCAGTTTCAGGATAAAGGGAGTTATCAACAAGAAGCCGAGCTGTGCATTCTCATACATATATCCCTTCGACTCTCCGCCAGCCGAGAAGTCTATTGCGAAGGATGCATGTCGAATATTCTGGCAACCAGCGTCTTGAATCGTGAGCCTGTTCATCTCTGCCGCGCTTTCAGCATTGACGATATACGTACTTTCCTGTGAGTTCTTGTCTATCCCTGAGGTCATACGGCTAGCTCTTTCTTGCATGAGAAATGCACTTAGCGCATTGCGTTGCGAGGATAGCGTGTATCATGCTCTGGTTGAGCAAGGACGTTTTGCAACTCGATAGTCTTGCCACGCTGAGGACTGACCGAGATTTTCGCGATAGGAGTTTGCAGTAGTTCTTCCAGACGGTTTAAATAGTTCTTCGCCGCGGGTGGCAGTTCTTCATAGCCACTTATTCCTGTTGTACTGCACTGCCACCCTTCCATCTCTTCATAGATGGGTTCACACGCCGCTAGATCGTTCAGTGTCGCCGGTAGACTGTGTATCACTTTACCGTGCAACATGTAGGCCGTACAAATTTTGATCGCGGGAAAGGTATCAAGCACATCGAGCTTGGTGATAATCGCTGCATCCAGACCATTTAATTGCGCAACAAAGCGGCCAGCTACAGCATCAAACCAGCCGCATCGCCGCTCCCGACCAGTATTTGTGCCATATTCATGACCACGATCACGCATGATTTTGCCCACACTATCAAAAAGACCTGTTGGCATCGGTCCACTACCAACCCGCGTAATATATGCCTTATACACACCCACCACTCGATCAAGCGAACGAGGCGGTAAACCAGCACCCACAGCCGCATTGGACGCCATCGTCGATGATGAGGTCACAAAAGGATACGTGCCAAAATCTATATCCAATAACGCTCCCTGCGCGCCCTCAAGCAAAATCGTTTTTCTATCAAAGAGCGCATCATGCAACATCTGCTGGGTGTCCGCGATGTGCGCACGAAGCTGGAGACCATAGTTGAAATACTCGCCGTGAATTTCCTCAAGCGAAAGTGCCCGTTGACCGTAAATCTGGGTAAGCATACGATTCTTGTGCTGGAGAATAGTAGAAAGCTTGGCGCGGAAGGTATCAACATCGAGTAGGTCAGCCATGCGAATGCCTGTGCGGGCGTGCTTATCAACGTACGCGGGACCGATGCCACGCTGTGTACTGTCAATCTTGTCAGCCCCACGTGCCTCTTCCTCCATCCGATCCAACAGAAAATGATACGGCATCACAACATGCGCACGTTCACTGATGTACAGCCGTGAAATATCGATCCCTTTGCTTTGTAATTCGTCCATCTCCTGAATCAACCCCTTAGGATCGACAACCACACCATTCCCGATGATACAGGTCGTATTGGGAAAGAGAATACCAGATGGCACGAGCCGAAACGCAAATTCTCCTTTTTCATGCACCACGCGATGACCCGCGTTGCTCCCACCTTGATAACGCACCACAAAATCTGCATGCATTGAAAGTTCGTCTACGATTTTCCCTTTTCCTTCGTCTCCCCACTGCGCCCCAATAACGGCAACGACCACCATGATATATGTTCCTCTCAGCTTTCTGGTTTCTTTAGTAATGTGTTGTAAATGTTGTATATGCTTGTGTTATTGCTATACATAGCCCGTGTCACATTACAACCTGAAAGAGACGTATGTCAAGGTTGTTGAATGTAGTTCAGCAATAACTGGTCGGTAATCTGTTCGATGGGTGCTCGATCATCGCTGAATACAAGCCCGCCATCTGCATGTCCCTGTGTCACCACTGGCATAACTTCATTCGCAACCTGCCCCATGACCGTCGTTGGTGGAAGTTTTTGGAGGTTTGA
>CAXTCR010000457.1:0-2086 GCA_964242555.1 uncultured Ktedonobacteraceae bacterium | reverse complement strand
AGCGATTTTCTCTCACGTTTCCCCTCGCAAGCACAGGCAATTATGGCGCTGCATCATCCAAATATTGTAGAGGTGCTCGAAGCGTTTGTTTCTCAGCAAGGCACCGAGGCATACATCGTTACTGAGTATGTAGAAGGGCCATCGCTGCAAGAATATCTTGATGCCACAGCTCACAAGGGAAAAATCCCAACGCCTGAAGAAATTGTGCGCGTATTGACACCAGTGGCAGCTGCGCTCGATTATGCACATCAGCACAGGGTACTCCATGGTGCGCTTAAGCCAACAGCTATACTATTCGATACACGCCGCGCCGTTTCTTCATCGCCTGGTGAGCCGGTGCTCACAAAATTTGGCATACACCAGCAACGCGACCCACGCACACTCTCGTCTGGAGACGCATCATATATAGCGCCAGAGGTGGCACAGGGACACGCGGGCATGGAACGCAGCGACCTCTACGCGCTTGGCATCATGCTGTATGAATTGTGTACTGGAACACTCCCATTTCAGGATGAGACCACGAACGATATTTTAATGCAGCATATTCATGCTGCACCCACCGCGCCTACGCTGATCAATCCGGGCATCCGTCCGGCCTTAAGCTCTGTAATTTTACGCAGTATAGCCAAAGAACCATCTGCACGTTTTGCCAGTGCAACCGCGCTTGTTACAGCGGTTGCCAGAGCACTAAACGTACCTATGCCTGCTCATGCGCTTCAGCCGAACCTCGTTCGCGGCATTATCACACCACCATCCTTCACAGGCATTAGTGATCTGGAAAGCATGAATTCCGCGACATCTATCAGCCCACTTCCACAATCGTTTGGGACACAAGCGGCGGCATCCCTAGCTCCGCCTATTGTCGCCAGTAGTAATACGCCTCTATTGCCACCTCCGCCAGTACCCCCCACAAACACACCAGTGCTTAATGATACCTCTTCTATCCTCCAAGGAAGAACCACTATACGCGTCGGGGATGGCACACACACACCGGTAGGGCAGGACAACGTTCCTCTTGCGCCTGTTGTATCGCCAGCACGTTCCCGTAGAAGGCTTAGCCCTCGGCTCATTGTGCTTGCGGTAATACTGGAACTCATGTTACTGGGTATGCTTGTCGGAACATTTCTCCTTATGGCCCGTTTGCAGAACCCATCATCTGCGTCAAACACACCGATTGTTGGTCATGCTTTCTTTGTAAGTAGTGGTCTGATCGCCAAGAATAGTAGTCGGGGTATTACAGACAAGTTGCAAATCGATTTACGCAATGTGCCCTCAGCGCAGGCGGGCAAAAGATACTACGGTTGGCTTTTAGCCGGTAGCAATGAGCCGGATGCGACAACACTGGCCCTCGGTCCGTTAACTGTGAATCAAGGGCGTGTGCTAATGACCTATAGCGGCGAGTCGCATGACAACCTGCTTGCTAAATACAGTCGATTTCTTATCACCGAAGAGGACGCGAGTCAGCAGCCGGTCAATCCCTCGCTCGACACGCGCACGTGGCGCTACTACGATGCTTTCTCAACGGCTCCAAACCTGAGCGATCCCAAGAAATACAGCCTCTTCAATCATTTACAGCACCTGCTCTCGCAAGACCCGAAGCTGAGCAGTAAAGGACTCTCAGGTGGTTTAGATACATGGCTCTTCCGCAATACAATGAAGATACTCGAAGCGGCAGGAAGTGCGCGTGACCAACAGAAGGTGTGCGTAGCACAGCCCAGTACTGCGTGTACTAATTTTATGTTGCGACAGGTTGCACGAATTCTAGATTATCTTGATGGTTCGACCTATGTGAAAAACGAAGGAATTCCCACCAATATACAAGACATACAGGCAGGTCAACTACTAATAGATCCAATCACGGCACGCGTTGCGATCTTAGAGTTTGAGCCAACGCAGGATCCACCGGGGTACTTAAAGCATATCGGGAGTCATCTTGAGAGTATTAGCTTGATTGCTGACTCTACGCCTGAGCAGCGCTCGTTAGCTATTCGCATCAATCAGGCGATCAACAATGTGCAGGGTTGGCTTCATGCTGTGCGTGCGGATGCGGCGAAGCTAATTCATATGAATAGCGACGAGCTTCTCC
>CAXTCR010000456.1:0-2107 GCA_964242555.1 uncultured Ktedonobacteraceae bacterium | reverse complement strand
GGCGATTTAGGCGATCTTGCGAATGATGTGGGATTGTTCTAACGTTTAATAAGTAGAAAAAGGAACGAGGATGAGAAGTGTACATTTCTCATCCTCGTTCCTTTTTCTGCTACTTAACAGTACCCAAATTGGCTATTCTTTTTCGCCTTCTATTAGGCATGTGTTGCGATAGTACTGTAAACCGTCTATAATACTGCGAGATAAACGAGAACCGTGAAATTGGAATGGTTGATATAGATGTATGGTGTCATCAGCTAGGATAAGAATGAATTACGAGCGAACTACGCTACCCAATGGTCTGCGTCTACTTACGTCCTCTATGCCAGACATGCGCTCTGCGAGTATTGCTTTCTTCTTCAAATGTGGCTCACGTTATGAGCAAGAGCGTATCGCGGGCGTGTCGCATTTTATAGAGCATATGCTATTCAAGGGAACGCGGAATTATCCTAGTGCTCGTCTCATCTCGGAGGCGATTGAGGGCGTTGGCGGCACATTTAACGGTAGCACAGGGAAAGAAATTACAAGCTATACGGCTCGGGTTCCTGGTGAAGAGTTAGAAGCTGTCATGACCGTGCTTGCCGATATGATACGTTACTCGTTGTTTGATCCTAAAGAGATCGAGAAAGAGCGGAGTGTTATTATTGAGGAGTTGAGCGCGACACGGGACGATCCACAGGAATGGGTGAATCTGCTTGTGGATGAGGCAATGTGGCCAAAGCTTCCGCTAGGACGAGATGATGGTGGTACAATTGAGTCTGTTTCTGCACTACAACGCCAGGATATGCTTTCCTATCTGAAGACACATTATGCGCCCAACTCGCTTGTCATTAGTGTCGCTGGTAACGTTGACCATCGGAAAACCGTTGAGTTGGTGGAGCGACTTTTTGGTGACTGGGAGCAGCAGTCACAGAGTCCATATACTCAAAGTTTTCCCCCACGAGAAGGTGAGCCAGTACGTTTAATACAGAAAGACACAGAACAAACCAATGTTTGTTTGGCGACACTAGGGGTTGCCTATAGTTCGCCCGACTACTACCCGTTGCTCCTCATCAACGCGCTGCTTGGTGATGGCATGAGTTCGCGTCTCTTTCAGTCGATACGAGAAGAGCAGGGGTTGGCGTACGACATTGGGAGCTATATGAATAGTTATGCTGAGACAGGGAGTCTTGTCATTAGTGCAGGCGTTGATCCTTCGCAAACAGAGGGAGTCATACGAGCAATTCTGGTGGAGCTACAACGGTTGTGCACTGTTCCTGTGCCAGCCGATGAACTGAGGCGTATCAAAGCGTATGTACGAGGTGGATTTTTGCTGGGTTTAGAGGGGACTCAGCAAGTTTCTTCCTGGCTTGGTAGCCAGGAGTGTTTACATGATAGAGTGCGCACGATCGACGAGGTAATAACTTTTGTCGAAGCCGTCACAGCAGAGGACATTTTACGTGTTGCGCGAACCTGCTTTGCTCCTGAATGGCGACGTTTGGCTATTATTGGACCTGGGGAATTAGCTCAGGCTGAGATGTTTAGGAAACTGCTTACAGAAGAGTAAGGCGGGAAGAGGAGATTCAAGCTTTATGGCACAGGTAACGCTTCGTGAGTACTTACAAGAAATCGAGGACACGCTTAGCGCGGGACATGTTGAAGAGGCTCATAGTAAGTGTCAACGTGTTCTTACACGCTTCCCAGACGCGTTAGAGGTACAACGGTTGTTGGGCGAGGTGTACCTTGCTAAAGGGCAGTTGGAGGAGGCGCAACAGGCACTTGATTGGATATTGACGAACGATCCAGAAAACGTCATTGCCTATTGTGATCGTGCACTCATTAGTGAGCACCTCTCGGATGTTGATACCGCGTTAGATTGCTACCAACAGGCATACGAGCTAAGTCGGGGGAACCGGGATATTCGGCAACAATTTAACCTTTTAAGTACGAAGGCGGGTCAGCAAGGCTTTATGTTTTCGCGTGCTGGACTTGCACGCCTCTATATGCGTGGCGGCTTGTTACCGCAAGCTATACAGGAATGGGACGCTGTACTCGCTGTCAACCCTGATCGCCTCGATGCCAGAACTGGTCTCCTCGAAGCATACTGGCGTGAAGGATTGTATGACGAAGC
>CAXTCR010000455.1:0-2109 GCA_964242555.1 uncultured Ktedonobacteraceae bacterium | reverse complement strand
CTACCTCCTCTCGCCTCCGTCACGCCTCTCTCTTCGCTTCTCCTCGTAATGACAACAACATCGTTCTATTAATAGGCATCATTCCCAATCGCTCGTAAAAAGCAATAGCATTTTTATTAAACTCCCATACCTCTAATTCCAGGTCAACTGCTCCCCTACCCCTTGCCCACTCGACACTTGCCGCAAACAACTGATGCCCAATACCCTTATTGTTATATGCTCTTAGCACAGCGATATCACTAATCTCCGCTACACGACGTGGTATAAGATAACCATAGGGAGGCGCATCTTTTATATACAAGAATACATAGCCAACAACCTGCTCATCCTGTTCCGCTACAAAAACCGTTGTATCTTTGCCCTCTATCATATGCGTAAAGTATGAAAGTGGAATTCCGCTCACACCTTGCCGGAAAATACCCGGGTTCGCCTTCGCATGTATCTCCTGCGTCTCAAAGCCAATCGTCGTAATTGCAGGATGATCCTCTTTAACCGCTGGTCGAATAGTTGCGCCCACAACGTCTCTCCCTCAAGAAATGATAATCACATTTGAGAATATCTTATCACCTTGTACTACATTGACAAGGTTGCTGTGACCGCTTTCGTAGGGACCACCTTGACAAGGTTGCTGTGACCGCTTTCGTAGGAACTACGTTTACGGCGTCCGAGTCGGCCAATTCATTGACCATCCCTTCGTCCAACTCGCATGCGAGATATGAGACATCCTCTCCAACGTGGGCCTTGCGAAAGCAGTTCCTAGGAAGATAGGCGAACTCGTAGGGACCGATGTATCACGTCCTTGTGCCCCATCCACCCCCATCGCACGAGAAAAAACCGTCTGTAGGAGGTCTAATTCTATTACACCCTTGTGCCAGGTCTTCTGCAATATCGTTGTCCCTCCAATGATGGAGAGATGTCTTCTGATAGTATGTCGCGAAAATAGCTCAAAACATAACGCAAATTTTTGTGGATGAAATGTTACTGCGTGTTCACCATTTTACGCTGCAACTGCTGCCATGTCTGTTGTATACGTGCGACTTCATCCTCATCAGGCGTAACATGCCCATAGCGAACAGCTGTATATGCCTCGGTCAGAGTGCTCCCTTGGGGTTCGGTAGAGGGAAGAGCGGCGCGAAGGCGCGCATTGAACTCGTAGGGTGTCTCGTCTCTTTTGCGTGGATAGCCGCGCTGACTCGCCCAGCGCAGCATGGCGCGATACACTTCGCGAATACTTCGGGCTGCTGGCTCGTGTGTTGCATCGCCCTCGTGTTCCTGCACACGCGTAACCTCCGCTTGTTGAGGAAAAAAGTGGAGCCAGAATGCTCTAAAAAGGGACCGGACTTGTGTCCAGAATAGCGCCCACGACCACAAATTTTCGTGAACTTCTACTATACGAGACGCTCTGCTTATCCCTCTCCTACGCATAAGCAAACGTACAATCAATACGAGCAAGACAATAACCAGTAGAGGTAACAGTATTTTGATCGTGAGCACAAGTACTGGATTAAATGCAGTTTGTGGCGATACACTTTTGAGACATTGTGGCGCGTGAGGACGCTGTTTGCAAATCGCACTAATTGTTTGCGTTTGAACCCTTTGGGCTTGGTTCTTGAAATGGAAGAGATTGAGCAACCAGATAATTGGCGTTATTAGAAGCACCATTGCAAACGCGATAACGTTGACAATGGCATTGTAGACAAGCGCGACAGGCTCAAAAATACGTTGCGCATTTGCTAAAAAAGCAGGACTTGCGACTGCACCTAGAAAGAGCGAAACCATGAGTAGTACGGCGCCAAAGGCCATAACAATGCCCAGAAGTGCGCGTTCATGCGATACTGTACTATCATATTCACCAGTATGATGAGCACTATGCATAAACATCTTTTGCGCCAGTGAATGTGAGGTTAATGTAAACAGGAGAAAGAGCGGAACAAGTAGGAGCAAGAGAAATTCATTTGCTGAGGCGGTATGTGTGACTACCCCTATTACAATCACCACGAGTATCACACCTAAGCCAATGCGAAGCGTGTTGAGAATGTATCCCGGTTCGAGTACACGATGTGATAAACGTAGACCTCGCCAGCAAAAGAACAGTATGAGCACGAGTAT
>CAXTCR010000454.1:0-2151 GCA_964242555.1 uncultured Ktedonobacteraceae bacterium | reverse complement strand
GAGACGCTCAATTGAACGCCGCTATAGAGTATCTAAATACGCATTAAATAAAGTATTACAGTAATGAGTAACGCCTCGCTCTCTTTGCAGAGCGAGGCGTTACTCATTACTGTAAAGCCTCTTTGGAAGCTGGATGCCTGCGTATAGTAAGATGACCTCTTGTAGGTGCCCGTTCGTTTCCGAATGCATTCTTATGGACACCCTGTTCGTTCATCTCAGGATTTCTGAATAGGCTTCTAAGAGCCTATGCTGGGGATATAGGTGGCTTGGTGAGCCTGATAATACTTACTTGTAGGTGTATGCCCGAGGAAAGGCGTGATGTAGCTTGTGGCGGCTACAACTTTATCGAGGTCCACTCCTGTCACAATGCCCATACCATGAAGCATATACAGCAAATCCTCTGTTGCGAGGTTGCCAGCAGCACCAGGAGCGTAGGGACAGCCACCAAGTCCACCTGCCGACGAATCGACAATCGTAACGCCCATCTGTAGTGATGCTAGCACGTTCGCGAGGGCTGTACCGCGCGTGTCATGAAAATGTACAGCAAGCCGCTCTATAGCAATGCCTCGCGAGGTAAGCAGCGCTATCATCTCCATGACCTGTGTGAGTGTTGCAACACCAATTGTATCACCGAGCGAAAGCTCCTCTATACCCATTGCTAACAATGCCTCCGCGACCAAAAGCACACGTTGTGGGTCTACTGTTCCTTCGTAGGGACAGCCAAAGACCGTGGAGATATAGCCGCGTACAGGAATATGTGCTTGCTGCGCAAGTGCCACTACAGGTCGAAAATTTGCTAAACTTTGCTCGATAGTGGTGTTGATGTTGTGACGTGTGAAGCTTTCACTCGCGGCAGTGAAAACCGCGACAGAGCGTACTCCCGCATCAATGGCACGCTCCATGCCTTTAAGATTGGGAACCAGAACAGGATAACTCGTATTCGAGTTTTGCGAAATGCCAGCCATTACTGCGCTTGCGTCGCTCAACTGCGGAATAGCACGAGGACTGACAAACGAGGTAGCTTCTACAACAGGCAAACCAGAAGAGCTAAGCAGATTGATAAACTGTATCTTGTGCTCTGTAGGTATATTCGCCTTTTCGTTTTGCAAACCATCGCGAGGCCCAACCTCAACAACGCGCACAGCGGAAGGAAATGTTGAAAGCGTTGTCATGACTACGCTCCCCTGTATTCAGGCAGCTTAGAGGATGTATCGCTGTCATTCTGTCGTCTATTGCTGGTCTGCTCACCCGGTGCAGGCACAAGACGAATATCGCTAGGTCCTTCAATCTGGTCTGTCTCAGGCTGTTGAACACGTTCGACTTGTATCTTCATGATACGTCGTCCCCGGGTGGCAAGCACGGTAAACTTCAAATCCTTATACGTCACGGTATCCTGGGCAACAGGAATTTTGTCCAGTTGCTCGTAGACAAAACCACCAAGTGTTTCGTAATCGCCTTCTTCAAGTTTGATATCCATCAGTTCGCTGAACTCATAGATATTTATTTTTGCCTCAAAGATGTACTCGTTCTCATTTACCTTTTCATAAAGATTTTCTTCATGATCATATTCGTCTTGTATGTCCCCGACAATCTCCTCAACAAGGTCCTCGATCGTCACAAGACCTGCGACCGATCCATACTCATCGACGACAATGACCATGTGAACACGTTTCTGACGTATCTCACGTAGTAAGTCATCAAGTTTCTTGCTTTCAGGCACAAAGTACGCCGAACGCACAAGGTCACGGACGGGAAGCGAATTATGCCCCTCGCGCAGTTGTTTCAGCATGTCCTTTGTATAAAGCACCCCTATAATTTCATCGATCCCAACACTCTCTTCGAATACAGGAATACGCGAGAAGCCACCTTGCAGCGCAACATCAACCGCTTCATTCACAGTAGCATCACTGCTGAGCGTGACCATGTCGATGCGCGGAATCATGACCTCGCGCACAGTTGTGTCGGCGAACTCGAAGATGCTACGAATCATATCGGTCTCTTCTTCTTCGAGTACACCTTCCTCTTCGCTGACCGTCACAAGTAAACGCAACTCTTCTTCTGTCACAAATGGACTATTGTGTTTGATTTGTCCACCCAGGATACGAACAAAGAACGAGGTAATAACACCAAGCGTTACCACTATCGGATGGA
>CAXTCR010000453.1:0-2204 GCA_964242555.1 uncultured Ktedonobacteraceae bacterium | reverse complement strand
AGTTGACGTAGCACGAGACCCAGACGCGAGATCAGCACCCATTCACTCTCTTTGCCCTCCGTCGCTTTCTTGTAGGCACGGGTTAGCAGCTCAATGAGTTCTGAAGTCTGCTTGGTCGCTGCTTGTGGCACCAGGATGGGAACTGGCTCCGTGGATGAAGGCGTCATGTTAGGAAGAGGTTTTGTGATCCTTTTGGGTGGCACCGAGCCATTCGCATGGTGAGGGGAGTGTGGAGCTTTGGGCGCGAAATTTGGCGGTAGTATTTGCTCCGTTGTTAAGAATACTGTACAAGCCTTTGTCAGTGCGTTCGAGGTACCCGGTCGTCCAATGCCAAGGACAAGGCAACCAGCCGAGCGCAGGCGTTGTACAAGTGGTGTAAAATCGCTATCGCTGGTAACGATGCAAAAGTGATCGATGTGGTCGCGATAAAACATGTCCATCGCGTCGACCACTAGCGCAATATCTGACGCGTTCTTGTGCGAGGAGGTGACTTCAGTGTGATGGATTTGCTGGAGGCCATAGTGCTGGCTTATGTCCCGCCAGCGCTGCATGACTGGTTGAGTCCAGTTACCATAAACACGTCGAGTCGTAACACCGCCGAATTTGCCTGCCTCGATAAGAATAGGACCAATAAGCTCGGCGGAAATGTTTTCCCCATCGATGAGGAGTGCGAGTGGGGCAACTTGTGTTGCGCGTAAGAACGAACGTATGAACCGTACACCCTGCATTGTTACCCAATGGGTAAGCGAACGCTTTGGATAGCTGTGGAAGTGTCCGGTCGCTGAAGTATTCACACTCATCAGGTTCGCCAACTTCCTTGTCTTCACTTGTACATATGTAGGTGCGAATTACCTATCTCTTCTCATAAAGACGAAGAAAACAGGTAAATACTAAAAATGTGTAACCTTTTTACATACGCATAAAGGACAGTGAAAGTTTCGTCAGAGGAGCTTATCGTGATTTTGCCACAAGCATTTTATACGCAAGAAACCCCGCTTGTCGCCAGAGAACTACTCGGTTGCTTCCTTGTCCATCTGCAAGGTGAGGAAACGACGCTTGGGCGCATCGTGGAAACGGAGGCATATCTATGGAACGATCCCGCCTCACACGCATATGGTGGCAAAACCAAAAGAAATGATGCGATGTTTGGACCAAAAGGACATGCCTATATCTATCTTATTTACGGGATGCACTACTGCGTCAATGCCGTCTCCGGACCTCAAGACAAGGGAGAAGCTGTTTTAATACGGGCACTCGAGCCGCTTCAAGGCATTCCCGTTATGCAAAAGAGGCGGCACACGGAGAACGTACCTCTTCTATGCAATGGTCCCGCAAAGCTAGCGCAGGCCCTCGCGCTTACTATGCCCCTGAACGGAGTGCCTCTCTTCGAAGGAGCATTACAGATTTGGTCTGCCGATAGTATTCCTTCTGCTCCAGCAATTGAGAGTCTCGATGTTGTGGAGACGACGCGTATTGGTATTAATAAGGCAAAGGAACTTCCATTACGTTTTTATGTTAAAGGCAGTGCTTATATTTCTCGATTGGCAAAATAATTACGCTGTAGGGATCTAATTCATTACACCCTCGTCCCGCATTGCGAGCCGCACGAGGGTGTAATGAATTAGACCCCTACAAATGTTTCATGCGGGACAAATCAAGAAAAAAGGGCAGGTCGGGCAACGGAACGGCTCGGCAGGACGTGCGGGATACTCGTCCCGCTCCATTGCTTCCAACGCTTGTACAGCCTCTGCGTACAGGCTCTGCTCTTTTTTTTGTGTCATTGTAATCTGCTGTGTCTCGCCAGTGCTCATGTTGTGACTGTGTAGCTGCGGCGTCTGATCGGGGAAGTGCTGGCGATAGGCCAGCATATAGAAAAGCTCACGCGTATCCGCTGTAGGTTTTTCTTTGCGCTTGCCAAAGCGCGTACGCTTGAACGAAGGCGGCGATGCGGGTGCCTCTTGTTGTGCTTGTGACTCTACTCGCTGCTCCAACTCGACGCGATCTATCGTGACCTGTACCGTCTTACCATTGACCTGGACGGGATAGGAAGAGCGCATCTCCCACGTCACGTTGCTCCGTTGGACAAGGTCACGCTGAACCGTCTCCAGTACCTCTTGTCCATGTTGTTCGTATAGTCGTGCGAATGGTGACTTGTCACCACCAGCTTCTTGCCATTGTTTCGTGTAGAGAGCACGAACCTCTTC
>CAXTCR010000452.1:0-2251 GCA_964242555.1 uncultured Ktedonobacteraceae bacterium | reverse complement strand
GTCATCCTGTACACCTCCGGCACCACAGGTCGTCCAAAGGGAGTTATGCTCTCGCACCGCAACCTTGTCGCCAATGCACTCAGTGGGCGCGGACCAGAACTTGAGCAGAGAAGTGAAGATACCCACCTGATGATTCTGCCTCTTGCGCACGCCTTCGGTATTGTGGCCTTGAACGTGCTCTATGTCTCCGGTTTCAGCGCGGTCATGCACCCACGTTTCGATACAACCGCCGTGCTCTCCGCCATTGAACGGCACCATATCACTGCCTTCGCAGGCGTTCCCGCTATGTTCGTTGCCCTGCTCTACACGCCGGACGCCGATAAGTACGATACCAGTAGCTTGCAATACTGCGTCAGCGGCTCAGCACCCCTGCCCGTCAATGTTCTGGAAGGCTTCGAGCAGAAATTCCACTGCACCATTCGCGAGGGCTATGGACTGTCAGAGGGTAGCGCAGCCCTGACAGGTCACGGCGGCGACATGGAGCGCAAGCCCGGTTCCGTCGGCAAAGCCCTCTCGGGAGTAGAGGTACAGGTTGTCGATGAGCATGATAATCCCGTACCCACGGGTGAAATAGGCGAGGTTGTGGCGCGTGGCTCCAACGTCATGCAGGGCTACTACAATATGCCTAATGAGACAAACGAGGCCCTGCGCAATGGGTGGCTCCATACAGGCGATATGGGCCGCTTTGACGAAGATGGCTACCTGTACATTGTAGAGCGTAAGAAAGATCTGATTATTCGCGGCGGCTTCAATATCTACCCACGCGATATCGAGGAGGTCCTTACCACACATCCCGCCGTGATCGAAGCTGCGGTGGTCGGCATTCCCTCCGAGCGTATGGGCGAAGAGGTCAAAGCCTACGTCGTGACCCGCACACCGGTTGACGCGGAGACGCTCATGGTCTACAGCCGCGAACGACTCGCGAACTATAAGACTCCTAAAGAGATTGAGTTTGTGAATGCGCTCCCCCGTAACGCGATTGGCAAGATAGATAAGAAAGAATTGAGGAAACGCAATGTCCATTGAAATGCCTATCGAAAATGCATCGCTAACACAACTACAGCAAACACCCATTGACAACGTGATGAATATCATCGACGAGGGTCTCGTACACCTGCCCACGTATCGCGAGCTGTACTATCGCTGGGAACGCCAGCAATGGAAGGCACAGGATATCGACTTTGCCCCGGATCGCGCCCAGTGGCAAAAGATGTCTGCCGAGGAACGCCGGATGCGTCTCTTCGGGCTATCGGCCTTCTTTAAAGGCGAGGAATGTGTCACCAACACGCTCGCGCCATATGTTACCGCCATGCCAGACGACGAGATGCGCATGTTCGTCACAACGCAGCTTGTCGATGAAGCGCGCCACACCGTGTTCTTTGCCCGCTTCTTCGGCGAGGCACTCGGCATCGACTATGGACGCTTGGAGGAGACGCTGGATGTTGTAAGCCAGAACATGAACGACAAGTTGCGCTACATCCTCGTCGACGCGCTTAACGATGTTTCGGACCGCATCCGCCGTGAACCGTCGCGGCTAGAGTATCTAATAGAAGGCGTCACGCTCTATCATGTGGTGATCGAGGGCATGATGGCCCTCGCCGGTCAGCGTAATATCCTGGAGATGTATCGTCAGGCCAATCTCTTTCCCGCGTTCCGAGGTGGCTTCACCGCCGTAGCCCGTGACGAATCGCGCCACGTCGTCTTTGGCGTCAAATTCCTTCGCGACATGATCCAGCGGGATGCAGTACACGCGCATACCGTACGTGACGCACTCAACAAGTACGCACCTGTCGCGCTCGGAGCAATCATGCCCGATCCCTCTCAGGTCCCAAATATTCTTGCATCCGGCGGCGACCCATACGTTAGTCCTCGTTACGCCCAGGAATCCCTACAAAAGAAACTGCGCGTAATTGGCTTAAGTATGGATGTCACCGGCTTCTCTCCAATACCCAAAGCATAAAGAACACCCATGCCCACGATCGCATGCCAATGCGATCGTGGGCATGGGTGTTCTTTATAATAATGTACTACCTAACAAGAGGCTCCACAAAACTGGAGATAATAACCTGCACCTCATCGAGTCGGCCCTGAAAAAAATGGTCTGCCCCCTCGATCGCGATCATGCGCTTGGGAGCAGGCACCTGCTCAAACCACTGTTGCGCAAGCTCGTAGGGTGCAAGTTCATCCTGTGTGCCATGTATCAGCAATTTCGGTTTGTGGCATCCTTGCAGCGTGTCGCCCTCGAACCATT
>CAXTCR010000451.1:0-2278 GCA_964242555.1 uncultured Ktedonobacteraceae bacterium | reverse complement strand
CGCAGAACGGCAACATCGTTAATCGAGATGGTCCCCTCGTTTGGAGAAACCCACCGTCCATTAATATACCAGAGTGCATTGTTATCCATGAGTTTGCCCGCTTTCTTTATTACTATACTACCTTGTTCTCTTTGAGCCAGCGCACAAAGGAATCTGGCACATCCGTCGTCGAAAGTCGTGACTGACGCACGAGGCTCCAATCGTCAAATTGGTGCGTTGCCTTGATTTCTTGCAGCGTAACAGGTTGTTCGAGGCGGCGCACAAACTCTACATCAATCACCCAACTTTTGCTGTCGTGAGGATCTGGACGCGGCTCAGAGATAACACGAGCTAGCCCAACGATAGCCTTCTCACTCTCACTATGGTAGATGAGGATATCATCGTTAAGTTTCATCATCTGGATATAGCGTACTGCCTGAGGGTTGCGGACACCATCCCAGACAGTTGTTTTATCATGTTCTAGCTGGTCAAGTGAGTATATTTTAGGATCGGTCTTTGCTAAAAAATATGTCATAGAGCGTCCTCTCTTTGTATGCGGACAAAATAATCTGCATTGTTTATATCATACCGCAACAAAAGGCTACTTCTCTCCAACTAATCATGTGCTACATACGTATACCAATATGTAGTCACGTTGATGAGATGTGATGCACATCTGGAAAATACTATACAAAACGCATCAGGATATGCAATTACTAATAAACTCATGAGGAAAGATACAATATGCTCATGAGGTAAAGAGAAGGAGAGTATAGGTATGTCACAGGATCCCAACCTAAACAATGTCAATGTTGAGCAGAAGCAGGGCTATGAAGAGCTTCAGGTGATGGGCGAGCAGCTTCTGACACGCGTCAAGGAGCTTGTTCACGAGGGTAACGTCCGTCGCATTATCATTAAGCAAGATGGCCACACCATCATGGAAATTCCTCTGACCGTTGGTGTTGTCGGTGTTATCGTCGCACCTGCACTTGCCGCCATCGGTGCAATTGGCGCCTTGCTCGCGCAGTGTTCTATCGAGGTCATTCGCTCTGAGCATCCAAGCGATGCGGTCAGTCAGCAGGTTGATCCATACATTCCCCCAACCTCTGACAATATCCCTCCAACGCTCTAATGCAAGAAATATAGCAATAAGCGTTCTTAAGGTCAGGGTCTACGCTATTGTAGGCTCTGACTTTTTTTGTTACCATAACACATCAACAACACCTATGTGAAAATAAAGGGTATAGAGAAATTATGCTAACGCTCAATAATACTTTTGCACTTTATAGCGTTCTCACTGTAGCACTGCTATTTTTTACGCTCATTGTTGCAAGTACAAAAGTGTATCCCACTCGAAGGCGCTTCTGGTCTACAGTAGTTTTAGCATGGCTCATCGCCTACATTCTTGCAAGTGTCCTCTTTCTTCTGCTCAAAATGGATACAGTCTTTACAATCATGGTTGGCTCGATTGCTGGCTACCTGACAATGGGCGATTTGCCATTTAGAAAAAAGCGAGATGATGAAGAATTCAAGGTGCCAGAGAATACGTCAGAGGAAGAAGCCACGAAACTGTAGGGGTCTAATTCATTACACCCTCGTTCAGCTTCACATGCGAAACGAAGGCGTAATGCATCAAATCCCTACAGTTTTACTACACCAACCGTGCGACCATTAAACAAGGGCAAACCTCGTTTATTACGTGGAAGGGTCTTAATTTCGCTTGCCTTCATCGTAACCACTTGATCGCCATTTTCTCCTGTCCACGTCAGGAGCAACATGTCATTCTCGTTGACGAGCGTGGTGAGCAAAATTCGATCTTTCTCCAACAAATCAGTAGTAGCTACACCGCCCGTTGCGCGCCCCTTCTGTGGAAACTGATTTGCAAGCACTTTTTTGACAAAGCTATTTTCTGTCACAATGAGTAGACTTGTCGTACTCTCCTCCGTTGCCTGCTCTCGATCCAAGTAGGAGGCACTGACAACGGATGCATGTGGTGCTAGCGTTATCGCAGCCACTCCCTGTCCAATTCGTCCCTGTGCTCGTAAAGCTTCATCAGAGAAGCGTAAGGTTTGTCCATTGTCGGTTGACACTAGATACTCCCCTTGTCCTTGCGAGACCAATGCAGCAACAATCTTGTCCCCATCGGCAAGCTTCATATCTTGTAGGCCATCGACATCCGCTGTTTTATATTCACTCAATGCCGATTTCTTGACCTTGCCGAGTTTACTAAAGGTCACAAGGTAACGATCCTCATCGTAGGTTTCAACGGGCAGCACCATTACGATTTCCTCGCCGGTCG
>CAXTCR010000450.1:0-2281 GCA_964242555.1 uncultured Ktedonobacteraceae bacterium | reverse complement strand
GGGCAGACGGTGCCCACACGCCCGGCTTCCACCAAACCACGTCGCAATTCTTGATAAGTCAGCGTGACATCCTCGGTGTCGGCGTTGAGACCGTTGGAACGGATGCAGGAGCCGCGGGTGGCTTCAATCCTCCATTCCCCAATCACACATTTATGCACGGCGCTGGGAAGTTCGGCATCACCAGCTTGATAAACCTCGAGTTACTGCCACCAACGGGAGCAGTCGTCATTGCCGCTCCACTCAAGATCGTGAATGGCTCCGGTAGCCCATTACGCGTAATTGCGATTGCACCTTAGGAAAAAAGACCAGCACTATCGCTCGCCATACGGCGAGCGATAGTGCTGGTCTTTTTTCTCTATAATTAATTTTTGTTCTCTACAAGATATTCCTGTGGCTTGCACTCAAAGTGACGCTTGCAAGATGGGCAACAAAAGTAGAACTCGCGTCCATCGTAGGTCGTATGATGTCGCGCATTTGCTATCTCTACCGTCATACCACATACCGGGTCTATTGCTGTTTCAATTGTAGCGGTTGCTTGCTCATCCACATGTACATGCGCGTCTTCAAGCACCGGTTCATCGTTTACAGCATGGCCCCGTCTTCGTACCTGTATAAGTTCTGCAAGAATGCTTGACGCAATCTCTTCTGGCGTAACCGCTCCTATATTGAGGCCAGCAGGCGCTTTAAGACGTGCAAGCTGCGGCTCTTCTATACCAGAGGTTCTGAGATAATCTCGACAACTCTCAGCACGACGATGACTCGCGACCAGACCCACATAGGCGGCAGGACTGCGAAGTGCGTGTTCAAGCGCATCCTCATCATACTGACCGTGTGTCGCCACAACAACCAGTGTACGCTCGTTTATTGCTATCGAAGTCAGGTCGGGACCATTAAGCTGAGTGACAGCAAAATCGAGTACAGGCGCGAGTTGACTCAGGGCAGTAACAACAGGTGAATCGCCCACAAGCACGAGTTGCGGACGTGGCAAATGAGGCTCAATATAAATATCCAACACGCCTCCACTCGTGCAAGTCATGGGAAAAACACGTACATCCTCTCGTACGATGCCTACATCCTGTGCGCCAAGACGTAACAGGTAAGCATCGCCGCCTTCATGCAA
This sequence comes from uncultured Ktedonobacteraceae bacterium, assembly GCA_964242555.1. Taxonomy (GTDB): domain Bacteria; phylum Chloroflexota; class Ktedonobacteria; order Ktedonobacterales; family Ktedonobacteraceae; genus JBBQVS01. Next base: position 1,161 of record CAXTCR010000450.1, on the reverse strand, counting down.
AACACGCTGCGCCTCTCGAATCACCACAGGTTGAGCACAACTGCCACCAATCCAACCACTTATGCGCCCATCCTCCTGTATCAGCGCCTGCGCCCCCGGCTTCGCCGACGTTGGACGCTCACACCACACCACCGTCGCCAGCACAAACGGTTTGCTTGCCTGCGTCAATTCTTGCGCCAAATTAAGTAATGACATAACATTCTCCACTTGAGTAATGTGTTCTGTTTTTGCAGATATCACCGCAGTAGCGGCAATATCTGCAAAAACAGAACACATTACTCAACGAGCCGCTTGCGGCGAGGACTCACACTAATCAGAAGTCAACCCTTTTTCCTTGAGCACACTCCACACCTTCCAGGGAGTGAGTGGCATGTCGATATGACGCACACCAACATGAGCAAGCGCATCCACCACAGCATTTACAATCGCTTGCGGCGCACCTACGGTTGGTGATTCACCGATACCTTTTGCACCAATTGGATGATGTGGTGATGGTGTAACAGTTCTATCAACCTCCCAGTTTGGCGTCTCCATTGAAGTGGGAATTAGGTAGTCCTGGAAATTTCCACCCTGAATGTTTCCGTCTTCATCGAAGGTGATCTCTTCATACATTGCCGGTGCTAAGCCCTGTGTCAGACCGCCATGTACCTGTCCCTCGACCACCATAGGATTGATGATAGTACCGCAATCATCTACCGCCATGAAGCGACGAATATGTACCTCGCCTGTGCCACGATCAATATCGACAACACAGATGTACGCCCCGAATGGATAGGTCAGATTGGGTGGATCGTAATAGTTGACCGCCTCTAATCCTGGCTCCAGATACGGAGGACAATTCGTGTAGGCTGCAAACGCGAGTTCTTGTATGGTCTTGCCCTTACTGGGTGCACCTTTCACAAAGAAACGTCCCGGCTCCCACTCAAGGTCCTCTTCGCCAACCTCTAGGAGATAGGCCGCAATCTTCTTTGCCTTGTCACGTACCTTGCGCGCCGCTAATGCAGTTGCAGCACCCGCAACAGGCGTACTACGACTCGCATAAGTACCCAAACCATAGGGAGCCGTATCGGTATCGCCATGTTCAATGTCGATATCATCGGGTGACATGCCGAGTTCGGCACCGATAATTTGCGCAAAGGTTGTTTCGTGTCCCTGCCCCTG
>CAXTCR010000449.1:0-2303 GCA_964242555.1 uncultured Ktedonobacteraceae bacterium | reverse complement strand
AAATGTACTACCTGCTGCGTTCCGACCCGACCACGCTGCAACTCTTAGAGACGCGTATGGACCGTACCTCGCCCGTCTTCGCCGAGATCAGCAAGGTTTTGCGTGAACGCTTGCATATCGCACAGGACGACTGGCACCGGCTCGAACTCATCTGGGGTGACTCGCTCTGGGAGAACCTGCGCATCATTGCCAAGCATCGCAAGAGCTTTAGCCTACGTATGCTCGGTGGCTCACACGTTGGCTACGTCCGCGCCACGCGCCAGTGGTGGAGTCCCGTCAAAAGCCTGCTCGACACGCTCGACCTGCAGGACCGCCCCATCTACTTTGTCTCAAGCAACACCCATAGCCTCGTCAACCTCGTTGGCGGTGCCATTCTCAATCGCGAGGATGAGTTAACCCGCTACGCCCTCAGTGGACAGGACCCCTATCTTGCTGAGGAGTGCCGCAAAATTCAGCAGGGCGAGGTTCCTGGCAACTGGCAAAACTTCCTGTACTTCACAGCTCGCGAGTGGGCGGGTACAGCCGATGGACAGCATGCCTTCGCCAATCGCACTATTGAGGACCAGGAGCGCGGCATCTGGCTCGTTGGTGCACGGCATGGACTCGAAATCGACGCCCAAGTCATCGACCTCGCCAAACTGCGTCCAACCGAGATCGATCCCCGCTGTCGCATGCCCCATATGGACATGCTCGCACAGAGTAAGGCTATTATCCTCAATATCGACTACCCGCTGGGCATGGCCGCATATCGCATGATGCGTGAAATCATGGAAAACACTATCCAGATGCGCGGCATCTATATCCTAGGCAAGGCCGCAACGCTCAACGGCAGCATCGGCGATGTCATGATCTCTAATGTTGTTCGCGATGAGCACAGCCAGAATACCTTCTGGCTCGACAACTGCTTCTTCGTTCAGGATGTACAGCCCTACCTGATCTATGGCTCCGTCCTCGACAACCAGAAAGCCATATCCGCCAAGGGGACCTACCTACAAAACCGCCAGTACCTTGACTTCTACTATTCCGCCAACTATACCGTCGTTGAGATGGAAAGTGGCCCCTACCTCAATGCTGTCTACGAGGATCAGTACCTCCTGCGCTACCCCGTCGGCGAAAATATCAATTTTGCACGCCTGCCCTACGAACTTGGCATCCTGCACTATGCCTCGGACACACCCTACACGCGTGGTAAAAACCTTGGTGCTGGCAGCCTTTCGTACTTTGGCATGGACTCCACCTACGCCAGCAGTGTGGCCATTGTGCGGCGCATCTTTGAAAATGAGATTGAAGCTGTGCAGGAGGCCAATAGGGGGGCACGTGTTCAACAGAATGCTTTGGCTGCTCAACCCTAATATGGTTTCTGCGAGTCTACACCGTCTTGATGTGGATCTTTTCCAACGTGCAAGGCGATAACGGCTCCAACCATGTACTAATGGCTATAAGTTGAGAGGAACTGTTTTCTAGGGCTACTTTACCTTCCGCCAAAAAACAGTTGATTTATCTCTGCAACAAAGATATACTGTAGCCATCACAGCACATCTACCTACCCTTTCTCTGTATCTTTCGCACCTACTATTTCCCGTAGGAGGACAAGTGCCGCATTTAGATATATAAATGGGTGCTTATTTGTGTCCCGCGTACATATCTAAAAGGGGTAGGCCACAAGGGAGAACTGCATTCATGACAGACGTTGTATTAATCGAAGAAACATTGGAGCAGTACTGGCTCGACATCCGTGGCATCAAGAGCAACGAAGAGGGCATCAGACTTACAGAAGAGCAGGCACAGGATATCCTCAGCTCTATTGGTATCGAGGGTCCTCTCAAGATCACAACGGTGCACGAATACAACCACGTCTATCGTATCGAGTGTGGGCACGAAACACTCTTCCTAAAGCTATTCACAAAGAGCTGGTACACAACTCCTAACGAAAGCACCTTTTGTATTGACCATGAATGTGCCGCATGGAGAGCGCTCGCCTTGCACGGTGTCGCCACGCCTGAAGTGCTCATTGCTACACAAGAAAATACTAATCCCCTCGGCATGCCCTTTATTTTAACGCGGAAACTGCGAGGTGACTCATTGGATACGGTCTTAAGAGGAGAAGCCGTATCCGAAATTCCCGCTTTGCTTTTTACGCTAGGCCGTTACATGCGCGACATGCATTCCATTCCCTTTAATTCTCCCGGTTATCTCACCTCAAATGGTCCGACGCAAACTCTGGATGTAGACGAGTGGCAATTTGGGTTGTGGAATGCACACCAGTGTCAGGTGGATACACAGGTCTGGCTGGACTCGATTCG
>CAXTCR010000448.1:0-2339 GCA_964242555.1 uncultured Ktedonobacteraceae bacterium | reverse complement strand
GGTGGCTTCTACGCACCGAGCGCAGGTTCTGTATATCCAACACTGCAACTGCTCGAAGACCGTGGCTATGTGACCGTGGCTGAGACCGAGGGCAAGAAGGTATACAGCATCACCGACGCTGGTCGTGCGGCTCTCACTGAGCGTCGCGAACAAGGCGAAGGCTTTGCGGGACCACGTGGTCGCCATGGCTTTGGTCCTGGTGGTAGACCAGAAGTGCAGGCCCTGCGCAGCGAAGCTGCAGAAGTTGCCCGCCTCTTTATGATCGCTGGTCGCAAGACATTTGACAACCCTGAACAGTTAACACAACTGCGTGCCATCATCGAGCGCACCCGCAAAGAGTTGTCCGATATGATCTATGGGACTAGCACACAGCAACAATAAAAAGTCTTATCAAACAAAATGCATTCAGAGCCACGTGCGGCTCTGAATGCATTTTGTTTGATAAGACTAAAATCTGAAAAGTAGTATTAATATAAGGGTAAACCCATGTAGCAGTTGGTCGAGCCAGATTGAGCGGATGACTCCATAGCGGGCTTTGAGTGTATCAACGATATAGTGAGTTACCAGAATAAGAGCTACAGCAACGGGAGAGGGATGGGCAAAGAGTACGAATGTTGCAGTATAGGTCGCACAGTGATAGAAATTGATTTCCCAACTTTTGCCCTTTTCCATGCTCATCCAGGTACTTTGAAAGGCAAAGTCGCCGACGAAGTGACACGCGAGCCATATAAGGAGTGTGGATGTCGAAACTCCAAATAGCATAAGCTCTCTCCCTTATTCGAGTTTATGCTGAGTATAGCGAGTATGTGGGAACCTTGCTATGAACTACGTCACTAACAAGGCATAAAATAGGATTATTATTCGCTCTCTCCACGCCTCCATGCAGTACGAGCATGTACACGCAGGAGAAGGAGTGCGGCGACGAGAATCCAGAAGCAGAAGGAGAGGTCTTGCTCCAAGAAGGCGCTATCCACCTGTCCTTGCACTAAAGCAGCGAACAAAGCGGCACCAACCCCAACGATCATCCAGCGTAAAAATTCGGACCCAGGATAATCGTCGGTGTCAAGGCGACGAAGCATACGTGCGAATAGCCAATAGAAGAGGGCGAGTACGCCGATAAAAGCGAGTAAACCAAACACACCTATACTTACCCAAACATGTAAAAAGATGTTATGCGGATGCGAGAGACTTGGTTCCTGTTGCAGCCCTGTCTGTTCGTGAGTTACAGGATCAACATTAATGATGTAGTGATAGATGCGAGACGGACATGCAGTATTGATACTAAAATGACACAGCCAGTTATCCATGCCATACCCTACCCACAGACTATCCCCAATCATATGCCATGCGCTCTCCCAAAGATAGATGCGCTTTACAACAGTACTTACCGATTGGACCCTTTTACTGCCCTCACTTGAATGATGCTCGTCGAGAAGATTTGTGATCTGTGAACGAAACAAAAAACTCGCCGCAAGCAAAATCACAATAAACAGACTGTAAGCCGCGAGGCGTATTGTTCTGTTACGTATCGAAAATGCTGCGACAAAGAGTAACGCCAGCCCAATCGCAACCCAAGCACCCAGCGATTGGGTGAGGTAAAGCACAACGAGCATAGGCAGGCAACATACCAGCGCAATAAGACGCAAGCGAGGCGAGACTCTTGAGAAGAGCAATGCGAAACCAATCGGCAGCACGTAATCGAAGAGCAACCCAATATTATTTGCACTGCCATAGACCGCGGAGATGCGTCGAACGCCATTTTCTAACTGTAACGTGTTTTTAAAAAAAGCAATTTGCCCAAGCCCAAGTCCTGCGATGACAAGGCCGGTACCGATCATGGCGCTGAGTAGCCGCACCACATCTTGACGGGTATTCAGACATGTTAAGGCGAGCAGAATGTATACAAAAGGATCGAACACCTCCTCACGAAAGGCACGCAACGCAAGATCATGTCTAAAGGCTATAAGAATAGAAAATGCGGCAAAACTGAAAAAGACCAGCATAGGTATAATAAATGGACCCAGACGATTATGTAGTTGACGAAGTGATGGCCAGTATTGCCAATGCTCACGTTGTACCAGTATCTGCAGGAGTGTGACAAGTACGCAGGTCGCGAGTGTCACTTCAACAAGGCTAAATTCATAGTGACTAAATACGAGTTTCTGCTGGAGATAGTACGGCAAAGATAAAGGCAGTAGTGCAACGGCAAAGTTTAGACGATACCAGCAGAGAGTCGCGAAAAGCAGCAAAAATGGCAGTGATGAAAGTGGATTATGGAAGAGCGATTGGGTAAAGGAGAGATGATTGATATGAATATTCCCATTGCCTACTATATAGTA
>CAXTCR010000447.1:0-2341 GCA_964242555.1 uncultured Ktedonobacteraceae bacterium | reverse complement strand
GCAGGTGTATTACCTGCCGCCATGCAATTTTCGCCGAGGGTATACCGTGCTCCGAGGTTTCAGCTCTCACAGCCGGTAGCGAGTCCGTTTCCTTCTCAACCTGCTTCTGTTGTAAAATGTTCTGTCTACGTTCACTTAAGGCACTACGATGGTCAAATATACGAGAATTCTGTCCAACAGCATCCGTTGTCTTCGTGATATCATCTGGCGACAGCAATTCGTCTCTCCTAAAACACTTCCCAAACATGCTGCAAATGACTATAACACGTTGTACAAATTACACGCTTTTCTACCTACTGCTGTAAGTATGCCCAAAAGCGGAAAAAGATGCAAGGGCTTTTGGCAGAAGTTCAGGCTATATCGCCAAAAGATGCTGGAAAGTCATCACCAAGATTTTTTAACAGAAAAGCGCGTACATGTTGGTTATACCTACGAGGATTTACTCCGTAGGCCCCACAATGAGTTCCACCTTCGACAAAGTACGTTTCTAGCGGAACATCACAAGCCTTCGCCTCCGCCGCTATTTGGCGCGCATGCGAGAATGGAATTAAGTCATCGCCCTCGGCATGCACCAGCAGAATGGGAATGTCATGCTGCTGCAAAACCGCCTTAGCCCGCCTCTTCCAGCGCTTGAAGCTAGTATCTGGGCGTGCGACGACATCATAGCCATAGCGCACGCGGAAGACAATAAATCCGAGCGAAGTGATGAGCCAGACAAACGCCGGAAACAGCGAACTCAGGCTTGAGAGCCATGGCCAGCGTCGCAACTCTCGCGTCAGCTGATAGTGCACGATATGGCGCATGACATCATCAGACCGCGCATAGGGACTGTCCGCGATAATAGCCGCCACATGTGGACTCGGTGGCGTAAGCAGCGCAACCGCCGCCCCCATCGAGAAACCATGCACAATAATCTTACCCGGCAGCGTTTCGGGTTGACGTGCCGCAACCTCTATAGCAGCCTCAAGGTCGCGCACCTCAGCATTGCCACCACTGGTCAATACACTATCACTATCGCCATGCCCACGAAAATCGAAGATGAACACATTAAAACCCAGCGCATATTCGTGGGCCGCACTCGAACGTAGTACACCGCGATTAATGCGGTAGCCATGACACAGCACCACAGTTGGCGCAGGTTGCGGTTGCGCCCAGAAATCACCACGCAGTATAGTACCATCGCGCACTTGAAAGAGGAGAGCATGCTGGCAGGAGAGCGGTGGTTCAGAGGTGCCGTGCGGCATATCCAGACGAAAAACCGACTCATCCAGGAGCGCATGTGGACGCGAAAAATCGCTCACAAAGCGATGGACCAAAAGACCGATACCACTGGTAACGGTGAGACCTAAGAGGCTAGTGGAGGTGGCAAGACCAATGGTTGTCCAACGATGCAATCCAGACATAGCATTGACTCCTTCGTCAAGAGAACTGGAGATGTCGAAATTTATACTTCGGTACTTCTATATGCAACACTTAAGCCTTTCCCAATGGGAACAATCAGCGAGTCAAACATGCGCAATTCGTCCAACGTCTTTAAGTAATCCGCAATCTCCTGGGGATGAGAAAGCGCGTTGTCGGCGAGCACCAATGCATCCGGGGTAAGTTTGGGAATAAGGAGTTTCAATTGAGCAGGAGCACTATAACGGTCCGCATCAAAGAAGACACAATCAAAAGGACCAGGAAGGTTTGCGATAATCTCGGTAGCATCGCCACAGAGGAGTTCGACAGCATCTCGAAGCCCTGCTCGTCGCAAATTTGCATCGGCCAATCGCTGCTTATGGGCTTCTCGATCAATACTGGTGACACGGCCTCCGACCGCATGAGAAGCCCATGCTAACCAGATCGTGCTATAGCCATTTGAGGTGCCAATTTCAAGGAGTCGTTGTCTGCGCCCACTGCGCACGAGGATACTAAGTAAATGCGCCGTCTCCCATTCCAGATTGAGCATCTTGTGACGACGGTCTTGCTCGACCGCATCATTTCGTTGTCCAGTCTCCTGGATTTCCTGCAATAAAGCACGAAGCGAACTATCCATTCGATTGCTCCTCAAACTTCTGCGCTTGTCTGCTTATATATAATTATACGTTAACAGGCACAAGAATTGTCACAATTGGGCAACGAAAATCTTGTCACAACAAATAATACCGGTAAACGTTGTACACCAGCAAGACTGATGCAATAGTTTTCGTAGGGACCAGCTTCAGCGCGTCCGAAGCCAATTCATTGGCTATCCCTTCGTTCAATGAACTTTCTCTAAACGCTCCATCGTCTTGCATAATGAACCTTCTCTAAACGCTCCATCGTCTTGCATCAGGAATACCAATAAACGTAAGGACCGCAT
>CAXTCR010000446.1:0-2356 GCA_964242555.1 uncultured Ktedonobacteraceae bacterium | reverse complement strand
ATACCACAATTTCCAGCGCAATTATACTGTAGGGATAAGGCACTGACAAGTAGGGACAATAATTCATTACGCCCTCATACACCATTTCTACAAGCAGACAGACGCGCTGAGGTTGGATGATGTACTACCCCTGCCCCTTATGGATGTAGATGTCGCCCGCGCTCACATCTATCGTGAGCACAGCGGATGACTGTGTTCCGGCAGTGGCATTCAACGGGCCACGATAGTTCGCGGAACCATTGCTCGTCGTTACATTAATGGGAAAATCGCTATGAATAGTCCCACCATTGGTATAGGTGCTTAAAATGACGTTTGGGTTGCCCGCAAGCGTAACATCCATTTTTCCTTTTCCACTATTGAGCACAAAACTTGCCTGCGTCGTCGCATCGCTTGGCGCCGCAATGATACCGTTAAACGTCACATCGCCTTGATCAGTGCCAATCTTTGAACCACTAATGAGCGTTGCCTTTGTCACACTCACATTCCCAATATTGCCAATGATATTCAGGATGCCACTTACACCATCAATATTCACATTGCCAAGCGCGGCCTGAATATTCATTTGTAGTGGTGAGGTCGCGCTAGCAAAGAGTTGTTGCGTAAGTGTGATCTTGATGTTCACCGCATCACCCGAACCATGTATCAACCCATCGCTATCAGGAATCGTGGTATTGACCAGCAGCGCACTCCCCGCTGCCGTTGAAGCAACGGTAGCAGTAGGAACAGCAACTGGTGTTGTTGCTGGAGTCGCAGAGGTAGTGGCAGCGCATGTAAGGCTTTGCAGACCAGTTGCTGGCTGCTGCACCGATACATTGATGCGCCCAAATTCAGCGTCGGCACCTGTTTTACTGCTCGCGTGTACAACCTTCGTAGTTGTAATGCTTCCCGCATTTGCGGTCGGATCAACGACAATCGAGACATCCCCGATCTTATTGCATACCTGCAGCTGCATAATACTGCTGAGCGTGAGCGTCTGCGTCGTATCGCTGGTGAATGCCTGTGTTGGGCCACCAATTGCCCCACCTATAATGGGCACACTACCGGTTTGCGCGGTGCGAATAGTAAGGAAGATTATAACAGCGGCGGCGGCGACTGCAAAGACAACACCCAGGGCGCATCCTCCTAGCAGTACAGGCCACACGCTGCGCCTACGTCGTGGACGAGGACGACGCACAAGATTGCTTGTCGCACGTCGTTGGGGTTGTGGAGCATAGGATCGCTGACGTGCTGGTGTCTGCCGGAGTCGCTGTTGAGCACGCGGACGTACCTGCCTCCGTGCAGATGGCCCTTCCTCATACTCGTATTCGCCATCATCGTACTCGTCGGCATATGCCTCCTCGTCTTCATGGTATGCCTCGTCGCGCCTTCTACGCCGCCGTGCCTCGTCCTCTGGTCTCATACGCTCTCGCCCCATACAACGCCCTCTCTCTTTGGAGTCTTAAATATGCTCTATCGTCATATTGTTTTGTCTAAATCTGGATACCCTCTATCTTCTTTATAGACATCTGTCTTTACTCTACTACGAACGGCAGGGAAAGAGAGTTTTCTGCCCTGTAGAAATAGGGCGGGTAGCAGTGCTACAACACAGACAATGCCAGCCGCCAGAAAAATATCGGTGTAGACCGTATGTGCCGCCGAAACGAGATAGTTCCCATAGAGTGTGTTATACGCTGCACTGCCAAATTTTACCCCAACCGGAGCCTTGAAGAGGGCCGCAAGGTCACGGAAACGTCCTAGCCCCCAGGATGTGAGTGCGGCAAGGCCAAGAATCATGCCAATCATCCGTAGTACCGTCACAAGCGCTGACGCCATACCCATCTGCTGCTCATTGGCCGCGTTGATCGCTGACGTGCCAATAGGGGCAATCACCAGTCCAAACCCTATACCTGCCAGTAATGTACTAACTGTAATGTGTGTCCAGTCCACATGCAGAGGCCACAGGTGCATCAACCAGAACCCGAGCGCAGTGGGTACCAGACCAAGTACCGCCGTCCAGCGACAAGTGATGCGCGCACATAGCCAACCACCAAGCAGCGCTCCAACCGGAATCATAGCCGTCAGCCGCAACAGCGCCAATCCGCTATCCAGCGCGGGTCGGTTCAAAACGGTAGCGACAAAGATTGGAATGTCGGCCATCGCGATAATCAGCGCAATCCCTACAAGCAGACTAACCAGTGTAGCAGCAGAGAAACTCCTGAATCTAAAAAGCGCGAAATCGACAACTGGCCAGCCCCCCCGCCGCTTTTGCGCAAGTTCGAAGCAGATAAAACACCCAAGCAGGACCAGCGCGGCGGCAATCAGCCATGGATTGTTTTGCACCGGCGCACTACCCGTTACAGCAGTTGTGGGCGAGATT
>CAXTCR010000445.1:0-2361 GCA_964242555.1 uncultured Ktedonobacteraceae bacterium | reverse complement strand
ACCTCGTCCACGTCCACGTTATGTTCCTGCTCCAAACAGCAGGGATAGCGCATACCGGCGCATTGGCGATATTGTTTCTGGTGGCGCAACAAGTCGTAAAGCACGTTTAATCGAGGGTGCACCAGAAGAACTCGCGGCGAATTTAGTGGACTTCTTGAAAGCACAAGGCTTCGTATAAGCAATCGTCTCATGTGAAGAAAGGTTATCTACTGTCACTTTTTATAAACTTGAAGAGTGTATATACTTGTGTGTAAACACATGAACAAGAAGTACAGTGTAAGACATAAGAAGGAGATCAACGATGTTCTTTCACGTTCAGAAACTGATCAACGAGATCATTCCTGATGAGCCAGATCCAGCTGCGGCGAACGCACTTCAAGAAGGCTTGGGCGGGCAGTTTGGTGAGATGAGAACGATGATGCAGTATCTCTTCCAAAGCTTCAACTTCCGTGGAAAGGCTAAGCCATTTCTCGATCTCATACAGGGCGTTGGTATTGAGGAAATCAGCCACGTCGAACTGATCGCAACAACCATTAACCGCCTCCTTGATGGCTCACCACGCTATCAGGGCAAAGACATGGGCGATGGCAAAAGCTCTACACCGCTAAATATTGCTTTAAGTCATGGCAACATTCACCACTACCTTGTCGGAGCACAGGGCGCAATGCCTGTTGACGCCGCCGGTAATCCATGGTTAGGTTCGTATGTGTATAATAGCGGCAACCTGACGCTTGACTTGCTGTACAATCTGATGCTTGAGGCAACAGGTCGCCTACAGAAGTGCCGCATCTATGAAATGACCGACAACAAAACCGCACGTTCCACCGTTGCGTACCTGATCGCACGCGACGAAGCCCATGAAAAAGCTTTTGCTAAGGCGTTGGAAACGTTAGGTGTGAAGTGGGGAGACATACTGCCAATTCCTAAATTTGATGCCTCCAAATTTCCAGAGGTCAAAAAATTGATGGATATGGGCATCAATAATCAACAGCACCACTGGCGTCTGGACGGCTCTCAGATGGCTGAGATATTCAAGGGTTCATCCCCAGGCAACGATGGCGAACTGGTAACAACCGACCAGCCGCCCGCCGGCTCACCTTTTGTTCCAGGTCCAGAACGTCCAGAAGAGTTTTCACCAGGACTCACACCCGAACTTAAGAAAATCGCAGAGCAGATGATCAGCATGTAGTGAGATAGCTAGTAGTATAAAAACACTTCAACGCCTATACAGACGTTGGAGTGTTTTTTTGCTCTACTGGCTCATTTAAGGTGTTACATTCAGATCTCCCCGAATGAACAAGCCCATATCGTAAGCTCCGTCAGTACTACCAATTGCCGTACGATTCCACTCCCACTGCCATATGTTGTTTATAGCCCGCCCAAGATTAAACTTTGCGTTCGCAGGAGGATTACCACCATAACTCAGCCAGAGCGCAGGACCGACACCACCCCATTCTGGTTCGCCATCACAAGAAACAGTTTTGCTCGGCACACACGCTTGTGGCTTGTAGCCCTCATCCCACCATGTACGCATATGGTATTGCTGATAGGTATAATGTATACCTTTGCTCGTCGGCCCACTATATTGTGCCGTTGTTGCCGGTATATCCTCTTGCCCCGCAATGATCACTGGAATGTTTTTAGCCATAGTAGGACAGCCAGTCGGGAAGTTGAAACACACATTGGGATAGTCACGCACATACCACGCGAAAGGCCATGTCGCCGTCGAAGTTAACCCTATTGCCAGTTGGTGACGCCCACCGTACAGCTTCTGGTCCAGTGCGTCAACTTTCGCCATGACCTTGTTTACATCGGTCGTTGTCTGCACATACACCATCATCTCATGCGGACCATCGGCGGCATGAACATACGAAACTTCGTACATATTGTGGAGCGTGGGCGACAATAATAATAGGGCAAAGAACACACTGACCGCAGCCGTTACACCAGTCGCCACACTCACTCGCTTCGGTCGGGGCGTTGGTAGGTATGGTACAGCACCTTCGACAGTGACAACTTGCTTCGCTTGCGCGTTGTGGCTCATGAACCATTGCTTTGCCCAATTGTAGAGCATCACGACGACAGGTTCGAGACCGATAGCTGACAGGAGCATAAGCGGCATAGTCATGTGAATCATCAGCCACGGCATCTTTTCGGCTGCCCAGGAGTAGATTATAACATTGCCAAGGCACCAGTAGACGAGGAAGAGACGGAAACGCGTGGGTTGCATAAGACAGCGAATAACTCCGACAATTCCAAAGACGACTCCGATTTGCTCATAGAGCGGGATAAGCAGGAGATAGTAGTACCACGGCTGACCGCCGCGCGCGACCTGCTGTTGCTGTAACCAGTAGTAGAGAC
>CAXTCR010000444.1:0-2363 GCA_964242555.1 uncultured Ktedonobacteraceae bacterium | reverse complement strand
CCATTGACCTCTTGTCGCACGAGAGCCGGAACACCGTTGACGATGTCGCGATTGTGCGCGTGGAACTGCTTTATCCCTTTCCAGAAGAAGCACTGAAGCAGGTACTGGACCAGTATCCGAATGTGCGTGAGATCGTGTGGGTACAGGAAGAGCCACACAACATGGGTGCCTGGAGATATGTCGAACCATACCTCGCGGCACATGCCAATACGAATGTTGCAGTTGGAGTTATCTCGCGTCCTGATCGTTCGAGTCCAGCTACTGGCTTTTGGGATTGGTACATCGCAGAGCAAGAAAGAATTACGGTCGAGGCTTCACGCCTACCCCTAACCCAGCATGTAAGTCAGCTTGGAGGAAAGTATGTCCATTGAAATTCGTGTCCCAACACTGGGCGAATCAATCGTTGATGCCACGATCGCTTCGTGGCTCAAAAAAGAGGGTGATACGGTACAACAAGGGGACGCGCTTGTAGAACTGGAAACCGATAAGGTGAATGTCGAGGTCAATGCGGAAGGAAGCGGTGTGCTGCAGAAAGTGGTCAAGCGGGAGGGGGATACAGTTGCCGTTGGCGAAGTGTTAGGTGTCATAGGCGACAGCACCTCATCCTCAGAAACTGCACAGGCTTCATCGAATGGAGCAAAAGCAGCCGGGGCAGTCGTCTCATCCATCTCATCACCGCCTCAAACACCGCCCGCGGATGCCGCTGCACCTCAGCCACCGGCAGTACAGGCCCCAGCGATGCAAGCCACAGGACAGCAGGAATTACAACGTCCGCCATCTCCACTTGCAAGACGAATAGCAGCAGAGCACAACATCGACATTGCACAAGTGCGTGGAACAAGCCCACATGGACGCATCACGCGTGAGGATGTCGTCAATTATCTGGAGCAAAACACTCAACAGGCTTCTACGTCGACTGCTGCACCCGTAGCACCATCACAAGAAACTGCCCCCGTGGTCAAGCCTCAAGCCCCACAAATTGCAAGCAACGCAGCATCTCCATCTTCGCCCGCACCAGCAATAGCACGCGGGCGGGAAGAGCGTGTTCGTATGTCCCGTCGGCGCCAGACGATTGCGCAGAGGCTTGTTGAGGCACAGCATACAGCGGCAATGCTCACAACCTTTAACGAGGTCGATATGACCGCGATCATGGATGTGCGCAGCCGGCGTAAAGACGCATTCAAGGAGCGTAACGGGGTCTCGCTTGGCTTTATGTCCTTCTTTACAAAGGCGGCGGTTGGCGCGCTAAAGGTGTTTCCACGCCTGAATGCAGAGATACAGGGCAACGAGTTTGTCTTGAAACACTATTATGATATTGGTATCGCAGTGGGGGCTGAAGAGGGTTTGGTTGTGCCTGTCCTACGCGATGCTGACAGCAAGAGTTTCGCACAGATAGAGAGCGAGATTACCGAACTCGCAAAGAAAGCCAGAGCTAATACCCTGTCACTTTCGGAATTACAGGGCGGCACCTTTACGATTACTAATGGTGGCGTCTTTGGTTCGCTGCTCTCGACTCCCATTCTGAACACACCACAGGTGGGCATCCTGGGCATGCACAAGATCGAGCAGCGACCGATTGCTCTTGATGGGCAAGTGGTTATACGCCCCATGATGTATCTCGCGCTCTCATACGATCACCGCATTGTGGATGGTCGTGAAGCTGTACAGTTTTTAGTACGTCTCAAGGAGCTAGTGGAAGATCCAGAAACGCTGTTATTGGAAGGCTAGCGACAAGGAGTTTCACCTATAACCCCAGATTAATACCCCCTTCCAGTAGTTCAGGAAGGGGGTATTACCTAATGGTGGCTCAAAGATTTGAACTGTCCTCTGCGCAACCACTTATGTAGACGTCATAGTCCCTGATGAATGTGTTTCTTTTGCTCAGATGCAGGTACACTGCTTTTATCTACGGCAGTAGGTGTGTCGACACCACCTCCCGTAGCCGCGCCACTAGCATCGTAGAGTTCGCCCTCGCTAATCCCATCGCCAGCATCATTGGTTGGGGGCATATCTGGATTAGTCGTATCATCAGATGTTTGGTCTTGCTGTACATCAACCTCTCTATTAGCACCTCTATGTTCTATCGAGGAACTTTGCCCCTCATCACGCGGAGATTGAGACTCTTGCTGTTGTGTCATATGTACCTCTTTCTCAGGAGTAGTTCTTACAGCTACCTGTATGTAGTACACGCATTTGAGAGTGCGAGTGGTTACTCGCTCTTATACAAGTGAGCATACGAGAAATCTTTATGTTCCGATACAGAGTGGGTGTAATTTTTATGCTGAGCTAATTAGTATTACACTTCAATAGTGTATACATCTCGCTGAACACGAGAAGCCAAGAAATACGCTCATTCGTTTGTA
>CAXTCR010000443.1:0-2381 GCA_964242555.1 uncultured Ktedonobacteraceae bacterium | reverse complement strand
TGGTTGTTCTCAATTCGCCAAGTATATTCACCATACACATCCTCCTCTGAACACAGGGCGATGCTTGCATGGCGATTGGATGTATCAAGTGCGAGTACTAGCATGAATATTCTTCTGCAATTGCTGTAGTAGTTCAGAATAGTGTGCGCCATCTGCAGTGAACGAAAATCCCCGGGCATTTTGGCCTTGCATCGTAATGGCTATACGCAATCTTTCAGGCACCCATAACCCCTCTGCTTTATCCGCCCACTCGACTACGCATACACCGGAGGTGTCATAGAAGTAGTCTTCAAAGCCCAGTTGGAATATTTCCTCCGGGTCGTCCAGGCGGTATAAATCAAAATGATAGAGTGCAGGCCCCTTCGTACTCCCCTGACCTCCAACGCGAATTTGCCCCGCATACTCTTTCAGGATGGTGAAGGTTGGGCTGGTAATGGTTGCACGGATACCCAACCCCTGTGCAACTCCCTGCGTAAAGGTCGTTTTTCCCATGCCAAGTTGCCCATCGAGCAACAGCAGTTCACCCCCCTGCAGGAGTTCCCCCAGACGCATGCCAAGTTGTTGCGTCTGAGCAGAACTCTTACTATCAATATTCAGGGTAAACGCGTCTTTCTCATGGGCGTTGTCAAGCACGATAAAGTATCCCTACATTTCGGAAGTATTGCGTACTTTTTAATTATAGCATACCTGCGCATGTTCGTCTTACCGCAGTTTCGAGCCACAACTGCGACAGTACAGCGCATTGACGCGTACGGGCTGTCCACAATGGGGGCAGGGTTGCGTTTGCGCGGCAGTCGCTGGAGCTGGTTGTGGTGGGGGTGCTGCCTGTGTATTTGGGCCAGTCGTTGGCGGTGGCGCATAGTTTGCAGTTGGCGCGGGTGTAAACTGATCTGCGGGATATACCTCGTTTTTAATTTCCTGCAACTGTGCCTCGCGGTTGCGCGCGTCGTGGTCTAGCTCCTGGATGCTGGCACATAGGCGTGATAGTTGCGCGTCGGTGAGCGACCCCTGCTGGTACAGGTTCATCGCGACATTGCCCAGTTCGTTCAGCAGTTGCTGACGCTGCTCCCACAGTTTGTCCAGCTCGCTCTGCTTGCTTCTAACACGCAGTTGTTTCTGTGCCTCCCAACCAGTACGACTCATGGCGGAGTTCATAAAATTTTTCGCAGACTCTACAAAATCACTCATAATTGGTCCTCCATTGCCTATCTATTCCTGCACCGCATGTTGATGAATACGGATTTCTTCTAATCGCCCACTGGCACTCAGCTGAACGGCTACAACGTCTATACGCCACGAGCGTTCCGCGCAGTCGTGCAGGTCGAGATAGTACGACGCCACCTGCACAAGCTTTTGTTGCTTACGACCCGTCACCGCCTCCTCAGGTAGACCATATGCATTGCCTCTTCGTGTCTTGACTTCGATAAAGACCAGATCACCGGCGTCTTCCCCAATCAGATCAATCTCACCATGTCTACAACGAAAATTGTGCTCGATAATCGTGACGCCTCGTCGCGTAAGTTCCTCCGCCGCCAGACGTTCACCGGTACGTCCAAGTCCCTGACGTGCCCCCTTCAAAGGTCCTGCACTTTCTCCCACAGTCACCTCTCAATAATTACGTTTTTGAGCTTATTGATGTTGTATCATGCTCATTATAGCGCACTATACTTAGGAAAACATCAAGACATTAAGGATGCACAACATATGACTCAACACCACAATCCCCCGCTCGTTTTTGTTCACGGCTCTGGCGATAACGCACGCGTATGGCGCTTCCAACTCGATCACTTTGGTGCACAATCTGCCTTTGCGCTCGACCTACCTGGACATGGACAACGCCCCGACACACTTCCTACCGAGGTCACGGTACAAGACTACGCGCAGGCTGTACACGATATTGTTGTTCAAGACCTTCACCTACAAAAACCAATTATTGCCGGTCATTCGCTCGGCGGCGCAATCGCCTTATCCATGGCCCTTTCGTACCCCGATGAACTCTCCGGCCTGATTCTGATTGGTACAGGCGCCCGCCTACGCGTTCACCCCACTCTTCTAGCACAGGCCAAAGATTCGCCCGAAGGAGCACGCGTACGCCTGTCACAAATGGCTGTAGCCTCAACAACTGCCCCTGTAGTCGCTCAAGAAATCGAGCAGGAACAAGCTCCGGCCTCAACAAACATACTTTATCGCGATCTGGCCGCGTGTGACGACTTCGACATCATGCAAAGACTCCATGAAATAGCTCTTCCTACGCTAATTCTTTGTGGCCAGGAGGACCAGTTAACCCCTGCAAAGTACAGTGCCTATATGCACGGGCATATTCCAGCCTCGACGCTGCGCATCATTCCAGACGCGGGTCATTATGTCATGCGCGAACAACC
>CAXTCR010000442.1:0-2396 GCA_964242555.1 uncultured Ktedonobacteraceae bacterium | reverse complement strand
ACAGCAAGAGCAAGGACCTCGGTCAGTTGCTCGGTTTGCTCGATGTATTCTCAGGCGGGTCGTTGCAGACGTTCTCCATTGTCGCGTTTGGAGTGTATCCGTATATCACGGCAACGATTGTGATGCAGTTGCTGCAACCAATCATCCCATCACTGCAAAATCTCGCAACACAGGGTGAGTCTGGCCGGCGTCTTCTTGCTCAGATCACACGTCTCATCACAGTGCCACTTGCATTGTTGCAAGCACTTGGTCAGTGCGCCATTTTCCAGCAGGCAGGTGTGTTGACCAATTTTAGCCTCGTTGATCCTAAGTATGCATTAGAGACATGGTCCATTCTTATCGCGTTAACCACCGGCACCATGATTCTTGTGTGGATTGGTGAGCTGATTACAGAGAATGGTATCGGCAATGGTATCTCGATCATTATCTTTGCGGGTATCGTGAGCCGCTTGCCCAGCTTCGTGCAGCAGGGGTATCTTGCGACGACATCAACCGGTGGCACAGGCGGCGGTGTTGTAAGCATTGCTGTCTTCTTGATTATTGGCTTGATCACCATTCTCGGTGTCGTCTACATCTATCAGGGACAGCGCCGTATTCCAGTACAGTATCCGACGAAGCGTCAGGTTGGACGTGGCATGCTGGTTGGTTCGGCACAGACAACATACATTCCAATGCAGGTCAATAGCGCGGGTATGATTCCGCTCATCTTCGCGCAGTCGATGCTTATCTTCCCGGCAGTGCTGTCACGCTATCTTACGGCAAGCACAACCCCTTGGTTAAGTCAGACCGCATCATTCATAGGCACCTACGTGGTGAACACCACCACATGGTGGTACTGGCTCATCTACTTTGTTCTGGTAGTGGCCTTTACCTACTTCTATGCCTATGTCGTGTGGCAGCAGCAGAATATACCAGAGAGCTTGCAGAAACAGGGCGCGTTTATTCCAGGCTATCGTCCTGGTGAGCCAACCAGCAAATACCTGTACGGTATCCTCAATCGTATTACGCTGGCAGGTGCGTTGTTCCTGGGTATCATCGCTGTACTGCCATTTCTCTCGCGCATTGGCGCAAACCAATTGCTGGGTAGTGCTTCGATCCTCATCGCTGTTGGTGTGGTGCTGGACACAATTCGGCAACTTGAAGCTCAGATGGTCATGCGTAACTATTCGGGCTTCCTGTCATAATGAGTGGGCGCGGCTGTTCGCGCCCAGTGCTCATACCGTTCTAGCGGGAGTATCTTCATTGTGACAACCTGGCGAGAATCGCTTTCGAGTGCAATGACGCGCTCCCACGATATTCCACCGGAGAAAAAAACGTGAACATAATCCTATTCGGTGCGCAGGGGTCGGGGAAGGGAACACAGGCAGATAGATTGGCCGAAGCTTTAGGTATACCTCATGTTGCTAGTGGGGACCTGTTCCGTGATGCGATCAAAGCCCAGTCTGAATTGGGACGTAAGGCGAAGGAATACATAGATCAAGGAAAGCTTGTTCCTGATGAACTCACTGTGAATATGGTTCTTGATCGTATTCGAAAGCCAGACTGCACACCCGGTGTGCTCCTCGATGGCTTTCCGCGTACGCTTGCTCAGGCCCATGCACTGGATGAAGGATTAGAGGCATATGGTAGGCAGATTGATGTTGCAGTCTATCTGAATGTTCCACGCGAAGTCCTGTTAAGTAGGCTCTCAGGTAGATACATTTGCCGGGCACACCAGCACATTTATAACATTAACTCCAACCCGCCAAAGGTGTCCGGGAAGTGTGATATAGATGGCAGTGAGCTGTACCAGCGAAGCGATGACACTGGCGAAGCGGTACAAAGGCGTCTTGACATCTTTTTTAACGAGACTATTCGCTTGCTCGACTACTATCGACCGCAAGGCAAACTATCGGAGGTTGATGGCAATCAGGGCATTGAACAGGTGCAACAAGACCTTGTGTACGCTGTACGACATCATGGCGGACAATAACGAGCGGGTGGTAATGAGAGTATAGGTATCATGGCTGTAATCATAAAATCAAAAGAAGAGCGCGAGAAGATTCGAGCTACTGGTCATATCGTGGCCCAGATGTTGGCGGAACTGCGTGAAGCGGTTCGGCCAGGGATCACAACGCGTGAGCTAGATGTGCTTGGTGCGTCATTACTCAAGCGGTATGGGGCTAAATCTAGCGCTTTAGGCTATCACGGTTATCCTGCCTCGCTTTGTACGTCAGTAAATGAAGAAGTTGTGCACGGCATTCCAGGCAAGCGTGTGCTAGAAGAGGGTGACGTTGTCACGCTCGACTTTGCCGCGAACTACAATGGCTGGCATGCAGACTCAGCAATTACGGTGCCCGTTGGGAAGGTGTCTCCAGAAGTGGAGCGTCTACTAAAGGTGACGGAAGACGCGCTTT
>CAXTCR010000441.1:0-2399 GCA_964242555.1 uncultured Ktedonobacteraceae bacterium | reverse complement strand
ACGGTTTCCGGTCCCTCGAACTTGACGACCGATAGCACAGGTACAGTGGTGAAGAACGTACAGCAGACAGATGGCGCAATTGGTTATGTTGCCTTGAGTGCTGCTAAGAGTTCCGGTTTGAATATCTTACAGATTGATGGTAGCGCGCCAGGTGCTGATGTTGTGAAAAACAACACCTACAAGTTCTGGAACTTCGAGCACATGTATACAAAGGGTCCTGCAAGTGGCCTAGCCCAGGCACTGATCAACTACATGGCCAGTGATGATGGCAAGGCAGAAGCTACAAAACTGGACTTTGTGCCGATCAGCGATATGTCGTCGGCGGCTGTACAGTCTCACACTCCTAACAGCTAGGAGCAAAGGTTAGTGTGTATAGAGGTGTGTCCAACGCACCTCTATACATCTGTGGTTTAGGAAGGAATGTAGTCGTGCAACTAGAGCATCAAGTCCCACAACATCACGAATTGACTGCAACACAACGCAGCGCGTATGCAGCAGATCGTACCGCCCGAGTGATCTTTGCTATATGCGCTGTTCTGCTTGTTGCCATTATTATCGGCGTATTTGTATTTGTTGGTTACAATGCGTTTCACGCACTTACAGAGGGCGCGAGTTTTGGCGGTTTTTTTAGCAGCACGACCTGGGACCCAACGGGCGCGAATAACGAGTCTGGTAATCCATCATTTGGCGCGCTTGGACTCATCCTTGGCTCCGTTATCGTTACCCTGTTTTCGGTTCTTATTGCTACTCCTCTTGCATTCGGTATGGCCCTCTTCTTTACAGAAATGTGTCCTCGCTGGCTCGAGTCTATACTACAACCGCTCATCGAGATTTTTACGGGTATGCCATCGGTGGTTATTGGTTTCCTTGGACTTGTGGTCCTGGTTCCTTTCCTGCAAAGAACGGTGGGGAAGGCAGTTGGCGGAGGCGCAACATCAGGCTTCGGTTGGGGTGCCGCAGTTCTTGTACTCGTAATTATGATTCTGCCAACGATCATTAGCGTTTCTATTGATGCCCTACGCGCTGTACCAAACAGCGTACGCGAAGCGAGTCTCGCATTAGGTTCAACACGCTGGCAGATGATGAGCGGCGCGATTATTCCAGCCGCGACTACAGGTTTAGCAACGGCAGTAGTGCTTGGCATGGCACGTGCAATTGGCGAAACTCTGGCTGTAGCTCTTGTGCTTGGTGGAAGTGCTATTCCTAAGAATTTGTTTTCTCTACAGGCCTTCTTCCAGCCAAACGTGGTCATCACACAGCAAATCGCAATTAACTTTGGTGAGGCACAAGGGGTAGAGCGTGATGCATACTTCATGCTAGCCTTCATTCTGCTTGTCATCTCGTTCCTGTTCATTTGTCTCAGCCGTTATCTCGCGAGTAGGAGTGTGTATAAATGAGTACTGAGTCACGCATTGTTCCAGCACCAGCAGCCACTACAGGAGAAAGCCAGGAGCGTGTCGCGGAACTTACGCGTCTCGTGAAGCGTCTCCATTCGGGCAATAATATTGCAATGGGCATACTCTGGTTTATTGCTGTACTGGTAGCTCTCATCTTCATCAGCATTATCGTCTACCTGATCGTGCGCGGTGCAGCCTATCTCGTCAATCCTTCGTTCTATGGTACAGGTGATACAGGTGTTGGCAATGAGTTATTCAACACCTTCTACATTCTGATCCTGACCGAGGTCATTCTTATACCAATCGCGCTTGCCGCAGCGATTTACCTTGTAGAGTACGCCCCACAAGGGCCACTTGTCACAAGTATTCACTTCGCGGCAGAAACGCTCGCCGGTGTACCCTCAATTGTGCTTGGCTTGTTCGGCTTCCTCGTCTTTGCCAGCTATACACACTTTGGCTTCAGTCGTATTGCCGGTGCCCTTACACTGCTTTGCTTGAACCTGCCCTTAGCACTTCGTTTGTTTGAGGATGCACTTGCATCTGTACCACGAGAAATGCGTGAAGGTGGTCTTGCTCTGGGCGCGACGAAGTGGCACACCATTTGGAGCGTTGTTTTGCCCTCTGCTCTCCCTGGTATCGTCACCGGCTTGATTTTGACTGCTGGTAAAATCATTGGCGAGGCGGCAGCACTTTTGTTCACAATGGGACTCACAAATCCTGGCAATGTGTTTACGCTCAATCCATTGTTGCCAGGCGATACTCTGACGACACACTTGTACTTCATCGCTGGACCCGGATCGGGTAGCGGCAGCCTGACTGCTGCTCAGGAAACCGCAATTTCCGCCGGTACAGCAGGGTTACTGATTGTCATTCTTTTGATTATCAATATTGCCTCTCGTGGCATTGGTCGTGCTATTCAACGTAGGATAACGGCAGCTTAGTAGTACACAAACAGACAGAAAAAGTCTTCCTACGGGTTCACAGGAAGCAAGGACAACGCTT
>CAXTCR010000440.1:555-2400 GCA_964242555.1 uncultured Ktedonobacteraceae bacterium | reverse complement strand
AGGGCACGACAGACAGAGCAAAAACAGGTAACATCAGGTCCTCGTGGCTCGTCAAGTAGAATGCCATCAATGGAGTAGGCAGTTAAATAATACTCAACCTCCCGGAAAAGCCATGAGCGAAAGGACTCATGGTTGTAGCACGACATGTCATGATACGTGCCATGTCGATCTTTCACACGCGATTGCGGGTGCTGAAAGGTATACCAACTCGGCATGAACATCGGCCCCGCAAATAGGTTCCCATAGCGTCCCATACTCAGATGCACCTTTAAGCCTGCATCGTGGGCCTGTTGGATACCACGCGCAAAATCACGTGACCAACGCTGCTCCTCTTGCTCATGAATAGCACAGACAATACTGTTCGCGCCCGCGGCACGAATCTGCTCGAAGTCTTGCTTCACTATATCAGCGCGCAATAGAGAATGAAAATATGCAACGGTTATGTCCATCTTACCTGTCTACTCATAAACTATACCAAAACTGCATCACATGAAAATACTGCGATGAGTGCAAATGCATGTTTTTCTAGTGTACCACATACCTTACCCATCTCTGCCACAAAGCGGTAGTTATGGGCTATGATGAACCAAAAGCACTAGCAATCACCACCTTCTTCTCCGGTAGGCTTGACAAACGCCCATATTCTAGGCACAATGCATGCATGAGCAACGAACAACAGTCCTCTCACACTGCTGTGCAAGATAAGACATATTTTGTACAGTCGTACGCAAAGATTAATTTGACGCTCGATGTGTTGGGAAAACGTGCGGATGGCTACCATGAACTTGCCACCATTATGCAGATGGTTGATCTCTATGACACCCTCTGCTTGACCCGTCTTCATGAAAACCGCGTAAGCATTGTCTGCTCGAAAGACGGGCTAGATGGCGCCGATAATCTAGCTGCACGTGCGGCTCAGGCGATACGCAAGCACCTCTCACTGACCCAAGGTGTGCACATCGAGTTGGATAAGCGTATCCCCATCGCCGCCGGTCTAGGAGGCGGTAGTAGTAATGCGGCAGCTGTCCTGCTTGCTCTCCGCCAATGGTGGCAGCTTCCACTTTCAAACGAGGACTTGTTGCAGCTGGCCGCATCACTCGGCTCCGATGTGCCCTTCTTTCTCACCGAAGGACTTGCACTCTGCGAGGGTCGTGGAGAACGTATCACTCCACTGCCTGCGTATCGGCCTCCCTCTATGCGCTGGCTCGTACTGCTGAAACCCGCTATCAGTCTCTCCACCGCCACTATTTTCCGTGATATCCCCAGCAGTGATTACACTGACGGTGTACACACGAACGCGGTCTACACAGTATTACTAGCAAAGGGCGAACCATCTCCAGAAGACTTGCATAATAGCCTTGAACGCGGGGTATTGGAACACTACCCCCAAGTTTCACGGGCACGCGAGGACATGCTTCAAGCAGGCGCCTCACTCGTGCGGCTCTCTGGCAGTGGTCCAACGCTTTTCGCACCCTTCTCCCAGTTGTCACACGCTTCTCGTGTGCAACAACGCTTACAGGGGCAGGGCTATGAGGTTTACCTGACACACGCAATGTATCCCAACCGTGGGAATACATACACCTTTTAACATAACGTAAGGAGAATTTATCGTGGCTGATGTCTACTACTGTGTCAAATGCAAAAAGAAAAATGAGTTGAAGGACGCACAACGCGTCACCATGAAAAACGGCAAACCCGCCCTAAAAGGACAGTGCGTCGTCTGCGGCACCACCGTCAACGCCATCCTTCCAGCAGGCAAGGCCGACAAGTAGTAATACTACCCACAAGGGGAACGTCCCCATAAGCGTTAACGTAAGCTTCAGGGAGGTCTGTGGGTGAGCCAGG
>CAXTCR010000440.1:0-545 GCA_964242555.1 uncultured Ktedonobacteraceae bacterium | reverse complement strand
CGTGTTCGTGGTCTGGGAGGGGCGTCCCCTTGCGGGCGCCCTGGTCCCCATTCGAACTTTAAGTTAACGCTTATGGGGACGTTCCCCATAGGCGTCCGCTGTCTTCTTTATTATAGGGTATTTGTTTTCCTTCTCGACTTCATAGCCACGCTCTGTTATAATTTGGATGCGAAATTAGGGTAGATGCAACAAGGGATAATAGAATGAACATTTGGGAGTCAGTGCAACGCGGCCTGGAAAAAGCAACCCATGAGGCGGGCCGCATTGCGAGAACACAACGCTTACGCGTCACTATAGATGCCTTGTCAAAGCAAATAGAGACACAGCAAACGGCAATTGTCACGACAGCTATGGAGCTTTTTAAAAATGGGCAGCTCACACAACATGAACTCCTCCTCCTGTGCCAGGAATTGACGAATTTTCAGCAACAATTCATACAGGCACAAAACGAGTTGAAATCCATACAAAATGCAAATAGCCCCCAGACTATCGAACCCACTATGACGGTCGCGTATCCACAACCGCCATATGCACCATATGAAAAT
>CAXTCR010000439.1:0-2403 GCA_964242555.1 uncultured Ktedonobacteraceae bacterium | reverse complement strand
CATGTCAGTAGAAACGAACGGCAACTTGCTCGAATGATTATTTTGGGAGTTGTTTTCTTGCTCTCTTCATTGGCGTTTATCCTCAATATTGTACAGTTTGATAATACAGCGCAAATTAGCCTTGCGCGATTAATAGTCCTTCCACTTTTTGTTTTGCCTATCGTCTGTGATTATGCTCTATTTCGACACCAACTACTTGGCACGACGAGTTTGATTAGTCGCCATGTGATACGTGTTTTATTGTGGCTCTTGCTTGCTAGTCTTTTCATTTTTCCAAGTATTATTTTGCTGCATTCTATCAAGACTGTAAGTGTGCTACAAGGAGAGGTGCGTGATTACATTTTTGCTAGCATTCTAGTAGCAAGCTTATTACTTTTCCCATTGCTCTGGGTCAGAGTACGCGATGTAGGGGATCAGGTGCTCTATCACGACTTCTATCAATATAACCACTCTTTACGAGAACTC
This sequence comes from uncultured Ktedonobacteraceae bacterium, assembly GCA_964242555.1. GTDB lineage: Bacteria > Chloroflexota > Ktedonobacteria > Ktedonobacterales > Ktedonobacteraceae > JBBQVS01. The sequence continues at coordinate 1,938 of CAXTCR010000439.1, read as the reverse complement.
AGTGCGGCCCTGACACGTTTACAGGGACTTGACTCGATTTGCGCCTTTATGCTTCCTCAACTCAAAACCCTGCTGAATGCTTCCGATGCCGCGCTACTTATACATTCACAACAACAGGATGAGCGTATTCCTTCGCTATTGGAAAACGGCAGCGAGGTGTCGCATTCGTGGTATCTGTATCACCAGCCGGCGACTTCGGCCTCATTGTCTAAAGAACGCTTAATAGGTGTGGCGCAACTTGCCCTGACGCATCAGCGGCAGCCTACGCATGAACCACTGCTGCTTGATAACATCCTGCTCCTGGGCCTGTACGATGGAGACACACTCAATGGCTTCCTGTGTCTTGGTCCAAAGAGGAATATTGAACCGTATGACCGGGAAGATAGGAGTTTTCTGGCGACGCTGGTAGCACAACTCTCTGTGCTTGTTGTAAACAACCGCTATCTTTCACAGGCGCAAACGGACGCACAGCAGTTAAGCGCACTGCACCATCGCGTTGTCACAGCACAAGAAGACGAGCGCAAGCATCTCGCGTTAGAACTACACGACGAGGCGCTGCAACAGGCGATGCTGCTGTTACGTCAACTGTCGGACGCGAGCACAATGACGGAGGTCGCCGAGGCGATGCCGCTTGCCCGTTCGCTTGTCACCAGTTTGCGTCAAACATGTCTGGAGTTGCGACCACCGTTATTAGATGAACTAGGCTTGGAGGAGGCGTTGCAGTGGCTGGCACAGGATATGGGCAAACGCGGTAAACTGCATATCAATGTAACGTGTAAGGGACTCGGCAACAATCGTCCGTCCGCAGAGACTGAACTCGCCCTGTACCGCGTGGTGCAGGAGGCACTGAGCAACGTCGTAAAGCATGCATACGCACGCACCGTGACGATACGCCTCCATCAAAGGCAATGGGGCAAGAGTTCACTGCTGATTTGTGACGATGGGCGAGGGTTCCAACGAAAAGCATTACAGGCGGAACACCTCGGCCTTGTCAGTATGCAGGAGCGCATGGAGTCTATCGGTGGAAGTATTACCGTTCGCACAAGTCCTGGCCGTGGTGTGGCGATTCGAGCAACCTATGGTGCTGTGAATACACCGCTCGTAGAAAATAAGCAACTTCAGGAAGAGGCGGTACGATGAGCAATAACGCGTCTTTCCCTTCCCAAGAAGAGATCATCACGGTAGTTCTGGTTGACGATCATACGATGATGCGCGAAGGCACACGGCGACTATTGGAAGAGGATACGACCCTTAGAGTCGTTGGGGAGGCGGAGAACGGCAAAGAGGCGATTGAACTCTGCAAGCAGGTACGTCCAGAAGTCGTTGTGCTTGACATCTCAATGAAGGGTATGCATGGCTTCAGCGTCGCAGGGGCACTGCTTTCGGTACCCCATCGTCCAGCTATTCTTGTGCTAACGGCATACGATCAGGTAGCATATGTACGCGCAATGCTTAAACTTGGCGCGAGAGGCTACTGGCTCAAAAGCGTGCGGGGCAGCGATATCCGGCGGGCGGTTCACGATGTCGCACAGGGGAGGCAAAGCCTTGCGCCAGAGATACGCCTGTTGCTTGAGGGTGACAGGGAAACAGTTCCTGTCTTTGTCGAGCCGCTTACCAGTCGCGAACTTGAGGTGCTGCACCTGATCGTGCAGGGCTGCCGCAATGGTGAAATAGCACAACGCCTCGTCATCTCGATCAAAACTGTTGAGACACATCTCACAAGCTTATATGCAAAACTTGGGGTACAATCAAGGGCAGAAGTTATCGCGCTCGCCCAGCGACAAGGGCTACTCCTAGAGGAAGGTACAGCTTGATGGAAGTAACACAACACATAGAATTAGACGCAGCTACGCATGTTGGCTTGGTGACGATAGCAGTCTCCTCGCTCAAACGTTCTCTGCACTATTATCAGGAAGGGCTTGGTTTTAGCGTCAAAGC
>CAXTCR010000438.1:0-2406 GCA_964242555.1 uncultured Ktedonobacteraceae bacterium | reverse complement strand
AGCAAGATTGGCATCTTTGTGATCGAACGCAACCAAGCTATGGTGTCCCATGTCACGCCAGCGTGCATACCTGTTTCTTGCGCGTATTTCCCTGTGAAGTTTGCTGCGACGAGTGGTGGGGGCGGTAGGACAAAATTGTTGCGTATATCTCGTTCACGTTTGCTGATATGAGGTGTATCGACGGTGAGAACCAGCGCGCGATAGCCCGCTACTTCGGCGCGCCGCACCAGCATTTCCCCAGCTTCCTGCTCATCATACACATAGAGCTGAAACCAGAGGGGACCTGTTGCCGCTTGCGCGATATCTTCGAGGCTCCGTGTCGCGACTGTACTAGCAATCATCAGAGTATCCACCGCACCTGCACCACGTACTGTCGCGCACTCGCCCTCGGGATGTGCCATACAATGACACGCGGTTGGGGCAATCAAAATAGGCATGCTTACAGGCGTTCCCAGCACCGTTGTACGCGTATCAATCTTGCTTACGTCGACGAGAAAGCGTGGACGTAAGCGAATACGCTCGAATGCCTCCCGGTTCGCTCGCAGTGTGACCTCATCCTCAGTACCGCCATAATAATACTCCCACGGACCTTTCTCCAAACGGGTCTGTGCCAGTGCTTCATACTCATGAACGTTGATTGGCCCTTCCAATGATGTATCCTTTCTTCTTTTGTCTCAATCTCCTCTTATATGTATATAAGGCGCAAGGGCATGCGAGTTGTCAAGTCGTATCTCGATTGTATTTTATTGTTTGTGAATCTATAATTGTACAAGATACAAGTGTTCTGCTCTTAACGCCTATATAGTAGTTCGGAAGATATTTGTGTTGTGAGCATGCGTAGACCAGCGTAACGGCCAACTCCACTTTGGAGAAAGGAAGCAAATCTATGAGCTTTCAGAGTCTCACTCGTCAACAACTCCAGTCAACCAAACCATTAATTGCTGGCAAGAAATTCGACATTATTTTTTGCCTTTCGACCCTATGGTTAATTGGTGGCACTTTTACTGATGCATGGGCGCACAACAATATTCCTCGGCTCGAAACATTCTGGACGCCGTGGCACGCGATTCTCTACTCTGGTTTGTTATTCTTGATCTCGAGTGTCATGATAGTGCTGCTCATTAACCGTCAACGTTGTGGTAGTTGGCTAGGGGCTATTCCACAAGGGTATAGGATCGCCTATTTTGCATTTCCAATAATGATTTTGGATGGACTGGCTGATATGACGTGGCACCTGCTCTTTGGAGTGGAGCAAAATCTTGATGCTCTTTTCAGTCCTACGCATCTCACCGGGTTAGTCTGCATAGGCTTGTTTGCTGCTGCTCCACTGTACTCTATGTATGTGCGTAGAGTGACTCTTTCCTCCTTCAGCGACTATTTCCTACTTGCCACAGCATTTTTGCTCCCCTACATGCTCATTGTGAATACTACTCAGCCCTTCAGCGTCTTTGCTGAGGTGTGGCCAGTGACAACTCCTATCACCTTTAGTACGGGACAATTAGCTGGGATAGCTAGTATGGTTATTCAAGCCGTATTGTTTGTCTTTTTTGTGCTGCATGTAACGCGCTTCTGGACATTCAAGCCCGGCATGTTTACCTACATTTTAGGTGTGGTTGCCATTGGCCTCTCTGTGATGAATCAGATGTGGTTTACCGTCCCGGTTTTTATCCTTGGTGGTCTAGCTGTTGATGTAGCATACTGGTACTTAAAGCCCTCTCCGACGCGTCTTCTACAGATGCGCATCTTCTCGGCAATTGCCGCCGCTACTCCCTATGCTATTTATGTCATCTGGGTTGCAAGCACAATGCATGTTGCGTGGACGGTGCATATGCTTATTGGTAGTGTGTATATACTACTCATGATTGGATGGGGGCTATCATATCTCTCCTATCCTCCTGAGCGACCCGCCACGCCCAATACAGCACTCGAAGAGGAATAAACGAGCTAGCCTCAAACATATAGAAGCCATCAGATGCGACTGTACACAAGCGCATCTGATGGCTTCTATATGAGCTCAAGAGTTACTTCTTCCCGATATACTCTTGTCCGCCCATGTATGGACGTAACGCCTCCGGTATGCGTATCGTGCCGTCCACTTGCTGGTGCGTCTCGATAAGAGGAATAAGGATACGGGGAGAGGCAATTGCGGTGTTATTGAGCGTGTGCACAAACTTGACCTTGCCCTCTTCGTCCCGGTAGCGCACATTGACGCGGCGCGCCTGCCAATCGTGGAAGTACGAGCACGAATGTGTCTCGCGATAGCGACCTTCGCTTGGTACCCAGCACTCTACGTCATACATGCCAACCTTCCCATCACCCATGTCGCCGGTACACACATTGACAACACGATAGGGCAGTTCGAGCGCTTGTATCAATTCCTCTGAGTTGTTCAGGAGTTGTTCGTGC
>CAXTCR010000437.1:0-2416 GCA_964242555.1 uncultured Ktedonobacteraceae bacterium | reverse complement strand
CGCAACCGCACGCGAAATAAGCGTCTTTCCCGTACCAGGAGAACCAACCAGCAGCACACCCTTGGGGGTACGTGCCCCCATCGCCGTGAAACGCTCAGGCGTCTTGAGAAATTCTACGATCTCCTGTAGTTCGATCTTGGCCTCTTCCACACCCGCCACATCCTTAAACAACACCGTCGGCTTGGACTCGTTGAACCGCTTGGCCTTCGAGCGCGAGAACGTCATCGCCTGTCCACCCATACCTCCGCGCCGGATAAAATAATAGACACCAGCAAAAAGCATCAAAATCAGCAGTACATTCACCAAACTCTGTGCCCACTGCGAACGTTGCCCATTGTCGATATTGACCGCCACTCCATCACGTCTCAATATCTCAGTGATCGACTGATCCGACTCCTTGAAAGCATGATACTGTTGCCCCTGCATTCCTATTGCCGTCACATCGTTGGTAGCACTTATCGTCACCGACTTCAGCATATGACGATCCGCCATATTAAGCAACTCGCTAATCGGCTTCTCTTGCACCGTGGCACCGCTAAACGACAAACCAACGGTGTGCATCACAGCCAGACTCAGTAACACAATGCCTACCAGCACTAACATTGACGCCAAACCATAGCGTACAAGAGCATCTCTCTTCTTCAGCGTCTTTCGTGAAGAGCTTTGAGAATTCGTTGTTTCGCGGTTATCCTTTGGAAATATTTGCATGTGGTACGTCAGACCCTTCTATACCTTCTAATGTACTGTGCTACGTATCTACTATGCGTCCATTCTCCCTCATTAATTCATCCTTAAATTTCCCTGAGAAATGAGGTATGAAACTAGTATAACGCACAGATTTAGCTTTATCAAGCTAAGAATACATTAAGGATACAGCAAAAATGCTTAGAAATATTAGAAAATAGGAATAATTGGTGTATTGATTAACCTTTACGTGCTCACTCATTGCCTTCTGCCCTGTAGCATCAACATATGTTTTATAGTATAAACTGGTGTTATCTACTCTGATGTTCTATGGAAGTGCTTGTAGTATTGATATTCCTGTATGTATACTTTACAAAACACCGTTGTTTTACCTATGTAAAGTACTCAAGGAGGAGCTTTTATGGACACCACTACTGCACGTTCGGTCTCCACCCCTAACCGTTGGGTTATTGCGATTGCCGCCTTCGTTGTTCAACTTGCGCTCGGCTCCGTCTACGCATGGAGCGTGTTTCTCAAGCCAGTAACAGCCATTTTATACGATACGACCGCAGACCATACGACAAAAGCCCAACAGGGTGTTGTCAATCTTACCTTCTCCATCACACTACTTGCCATTGGCGTTACCGCTGCCTTCGGCGGCTACTTTCAGACGCGCTACGGTCCTAGAGCGGTCGCGACTGCCGGCGGCCTACTTTATGGACTCGGCATCATCCTCGCAGGTCTAACCGCCTCTACCCATAGTGCCTTCTTGCTATACCTCACCTACGGTGTTCTTGGCGGCATAGGTGTCGGCCTCGCCTACATCGTTCCCTTGGCCATGCTTATACGCTGGTTTCCAGATAGACGTGGTTTTATTACAGGTCTCGCGGTTGCGGGCTTTGGTCTTGGCGCGCTCCTTATCGCCCAGACTGCCCCATCGCTACTTTCACCAAAGTCTCTCGGCGTCAGTTCTACACTCATCTACTTCGGCATCGCTTACCTGCTCGTCATTGTCATCGCATCCCAGTTCTTCCGCCGGGCACCTGAAAACTACGCTCCCGCCGGTTGGACACCTTCGACAACCAACGCCGCAACCCGCGCAACCCACGACTACACCCTTTCCGAAGCCTTACGCGATCCCCGGTGGTACGTGCTCTGGCTCATCCTTGCCCTGAACTCCACTGCCGGAGCCGCTCTTATCTCTGTCGCCTCGCCCCTCGCCCAAAAATTCACTGGCGTCACCGCAATCACCGCCGCCCTCATTGTCAGCGTCATATCAATTTTCAACGGCGCTGGTCGTCTCTTCTGGGCTTGGCTCTCCGACGCTATCAGCCGTCCGTTCACCTTTCTCGCCATCTTCCTCGTCCAGATCGTCGCCTTCCTTGTGCTAGCCCAGATCGGACTTGGTGGCTTCGGCATCCTACTCATTCCAGCCGCGGTCATTGGCCTCTGCTATGGCGGTGGCTTTGGCACCATGCCCGCCTTCGCCGCCGACACCTTCGGCCCGAAAAATTCAGGCATCATCTACGGTGCCATGCTCACCGCCTGGAGCGCCGGCGGCATTCTCGGCCCCATCCTCATGTCGAGCCTTGAATACCATACCGCCCTCTACGTCATCATCGGCATCCTCGTTGTCAGTTGCGCCCTACCCCTCATCGCTCGCGCCCTCGCCAATCGTCAACGCGCCGGCATGATCGAAGTCAGCGCCGGCGGCAGGTAAATAATCTATATG
>CAXTCR010000436.1:0-2421 GCA_964242555.1 uncultured Ktedonobacteraceae bacterium | reverse complement strand
CAACGCTTCTCCTATCGTTCCGGTTCCTGACCTGCCCGAATTGCTGCGGTTTAAACGGCGCAAAAAGCTGCTGATCCGGCACATTTCGCGCAAAAATATGCGTTTCACACGTAAGGATGGTCAGCGTAAGGTGCAGCGCCTCTGGCTTACGCTAGGGAGTACGCTACTGTCGTTGCTGGTCGTCTTCCTCTCGCTCAGTGGTGTAAGTATCTACGCCGCGTACCGGTTTTATAGCGACACACAAAATAAGTACATTCCGCAGGTTACAACACTACACGAACTGTTACCGAAAGACAACCTGAAGATGTACGACAGCAAGGGCGTCTTCCTGGGACAACTGACGGATAAGGGTGTGCATACAACGGTGACGCTCGACAATGTTTCGCCCGATGTACTCAATGCGACCATTGCCACTGAGGATAAAAACTTCTGGACCAATCCTGGGGTCGATATCCTGCGTATTGTTCGCGCCGCCCTCGACAATCTACAACACGGACATGTGGTTGAAGGTGGAAGTACAATTACGCAGCAGTTGATCAAAAATCTGGTGGTGGGCAACGAAACAACTATCTACCGTAAGTTGCAGGAGATTGCGCTGACGCCGGAGGTCAATAGCCGTTACAGCAAGCGCGATATCCTACAGATGTATATGAACAGCATCTTTTATGGCGATCAGGCGTACGGTGTTGACGCGGCGGCCAATCTCTTCTTCGGGTTGGAGGATACGCCGGGTGGGAAACCTGCGTCCGCGAAACTTGACCTCGCGCAGTCCGCGATGCTTGCTGGCTTGCCAAATTCGCCCGATACCTATTCGCCCTCACGTCACCGAGAAGCCGCTATTAACCGTTGCCAGGTCGTGCTCGATCTCATGGTAAATCAGCAATATATCACGCGAGTACAGGCCAACGATGCGATGAAAGAGGTGAGGAGTCCAAACTTCTTCAAACGCCCGGCGACCCTGATAAATCGCGCACCGCACTTCTTTTATTTTGTGTTGACGCAACTCGAGTCGATGTATCATCTTAAGCGTGCGGACCTGTCGCGCTCGGACATGATTGTCTATACGACGCTGGACATCGCGCTGCAGGACAAAATCCAGAAAATAGCGCAGGCGCATGTCGCAGACCTCTATAACAATGGGCACAACGTGTCGAATGCCGCCGAGGTGCTGATCGATTTTCATACAGGCGCGATACGTTCGCTGCTTGGCAGTATTGACTACAACAATAGTAGCATCGACGGCAAATTCGATGTTGCCACACAGGGCTACCGGCAGCCCGGCTCATCGTTCAAGCCCTATGTGTATGTGACTGCCTTCGAGCAGGGAGCATCGCCCGCACAGGCTGTTGCCGATACGCCTCTAACAATCAACCTCCCAGGCGCGAATCCACCAACATTCTCGCCCCAGAACTACGACCAGCGCTTTCATGGTCATATGACCCTGCGCTGTGCCCTGCAAAATTCGCTCAACGTCCCCGCTGTGAAGGTGTTGCAGCATGTCGGCATTGATAACGCGATGAAAACCGCGCACGATATGGGTGTTGACAGCTACGAGGGAACACCCGGCTACTCGCTAGTGCTTGGTGGTCTTGGCGTCAAGTTGATCGATCATACATCGGCCTTTGGCACCTTTGCCAATGGTGGTACGCACGTTCCTTATAACGCTGTGAATAAGGTAGTTTTCGCTAGCACAAACAAAACTTTTACACATTCGGTTCTCAAGGGCACGAAGGTCTTGAGTCCACAACTGGCGTATATGATGACCAACGTGTTGAGCGATAACGAGTCGCGCAAGCCCGAATTTTTCGATTGTAATGTCCTGCAACTCTTCTCGAATTCGCGTGACGACTGCTGGGCGGGCAATCGTGGTACGGTGCGACCTGCCGCCGCGAAAACCGGCACAACTAACGATTTCCGCGACAACTGGACGATGGGCTACACCACTGACTACGTGATGGGGGTGTGGGTCGGCAACGATGATAACACGCCAATGAACAATGTGCTCGGTGTGGATGGTGCCGCACCTATCTGGCACGACTCCATGCTTTTAGCGGAGCAGGGACAGCCAATTCGCGACTTCGTAAATCCAGGTGGCCTGCAACAAGCGACCGTGACCTATCCCGATGGTGTGCGCTCAACCGACTGGTTTATGCCGGGGACAGTGCCGTCGTACAAGCCGTATATGCAACCAACGCCTGTCAGTAAGTATACGTACACGGATATGCTGAGTGCTAACGCCAATGCTCCGAAACCGCCTCCAACACCCGTGATAAAGAGCTATCCCTACTGCCCGAACAATTTCAATTTCGCCGCGCCAACGCCCGCGAACGACGCGGTTGCGGCAGGATGGTGGTAGAAAGAGTTCACTCAAGGAACAAAAAGCACATAGCAGTTGCCTCGGCAACTGCTATGTGCTTTTTG
>CAXTCR010000435.1:0-2427 GCA_964242555.1 uncultured Ktedonobacteraceae bacterium | reverse complement strand
AGGGAAAGCGGATCATCCAGTAGGCCGGCCCAGATAGCAACAGATTCGCTCCATCGGCCCACATTTTCGAGCAAGTCCAGGCGAAGTGGTAATGGGCTAGAGCGTTTAATACTATCCACGGTATAGAAGTATTCTGCCACAAAGTATTCGGCGATCAGTTCATGACGAAAACTCAGTACACCGCTTGGACTGACCTCGATCAATGCCGCACTAAGCGCGAACTGGAGTAGTTGGGCCATATCATCATGTGTCTCAGGCAACAACTCTTCTCCACCAGCAAAGGGACTTTCCGGCGGGTGCTCATCTAGCCAGAAACGTAACTCGTCCGCCAGTTCGTCAATGCTTGCTCCAATACGTATATCTTCGCCTGTAGGAGTCACGACACGTAGTTGAATCGCGTTTCGGTCATTTGCCCAACGCGCGGCACATGCTACCTCACTCAGGAAACGCACCAGTTCTCGCTCCGAGGGCGCGCTCTTGTTCCAGCGTGGCTGCGCCTGTTCGCGCAGGACTAGTTGATTGACAGATTCACGAAGTAAGCGTCCACGTGTATCAATTTGCTTACCACGCTCAATGCCAATTTTGTCGATAATTCCCATGAGCGTGAAGAGCATCATAGGATTCGTGCAGTGGTAGCGCAAACGACTGCGGTCAATTACCTGCATAATCTGTCCGGCAGTATGTCGCCATTGTTTGTCCTGCCGCTCAACATACCGCTCAACAAACTCGTGCACCTGATCGGTTTGTAGTGGGTACACCGTCGCCCGCGACGCCTGACCCTTATTGACAAGATCAATCAGATCTGGTTGCTCGCGATAATCTACCTCACGGCACGTCATAACTAATCTATTATCAGTGTTGTGCATCAGATGAACGAGTTCATGACTTACCAAGGAAAGATAATTATCATCAAGTTCATTGAGACCATCACAAAGCAAGAGCAACCGGCCTTGTTGCGATAGTTGAAATACATAGGGGCGAAGATGCTCTATACCGGGAAGATCGCTTTCAACGAGAAAATGGAGCAACGCGTCCTGCGTCTCTGGCAAATGGACAATTTCATTTTCAGAAAGATTGGGAAGATACGTCTTTAAGAAAAGACTGTAGTTTTTCATTGGAACATAGATAGGAATACGATCGCGCTTAAACACAAGACTCCAGGGATGCTCTGACGCCGAATACTGGTACACACGCAATGCAGTCGTCTTACCTGCACCCGGCACACCAAGAATTAACTGGTCGGTGTCTTGCTGCTGCACAAGGTCCAGGATAGCAACCCGCTCCTCTACTATAGAAGAGCCGTTGCCTTGGTCACTTGTACTTGCGATCTGCCGAATATTCGTCAGGGCAGTGAGTGGCGTATATAACTGGTAATATTGCTCCTGGGCGGCACGCACCTCTTGTAGATAACGATAAATGGCAACAGGTAGTGATCCAAGTCGTATGGCGAGGAAGAGCAACACACATTCAATAATAGGAATAACGTATACGAGTGGAATACGAACTGGTAGGGCTAGTAACCCTGCTAGATGCGCAGGATTGACCAATACAAAAACGAGTGCTTCAAGTACTGTAAGCAGCAACGTACCAAGTAGAGCAAGCAGCAGCGCAATTGGAAGGCGCGACGTGTTGGTCATGACGCTCCTTTGCGCAACAGTTGGTACAATGGCCCGTTGTTGCTGCACCTGTCTCATGAGAGTTCCCTTTCCGTTGATAGTCGGATACAGTATAGCGTACTTGTGCCTTCTGAACAAGGAGTTATCTACCTTTTCACAGCATAAATCGAATAATTGTTCAAAGCATTATCTGGGACGCCCTTTGCTGTTCTTGCACCTGCAACATTCTCTGTAACACCTTGCAATCTCCTAACATGTGACTCACTGCATAGCAATTTGACGCAAAGTATGTTTTACTACCTATTACTAAGTACAAATATGCGTATGTTTTGATGCGTAAGTACTATCGTGTAACATCGTTACATCTCATCTTTACGAGCCGTTTGACTGAACAAGACTCTTTACACCTATTACTTTTTTTATACGAACTTTTCTTTCTTCTCTCTCCCTGAAAGGGGCTTATACGAATGAAGATGACCGGGTACGAATCATCTAAAGAACAATGGCATAAAAAAGGGCATTCTGAAACAGAACACACGACGGTACAGGAGGGCGCCCATTCATCGGATGCATTGTCAAAAAAGTTCATCGAAGCAACTAACACAGTTGAAATGGAGAGCGTAACACAATCTAACGGACCTATGAAACAGGGAAACGGACAACTTCACATAGACTCGAACAAAGGACAATCATTGAGCTACGTTCCACGTAGATACGCATTTCTATTTATCGCATTACTAAGTGTTATTGTTTTTCAATACATCAGTAGTGGACCCTCTCAGTTTCTCGGCACCCAAGGATGGGCATATAC
>CAXTCR010000434.1:0-2427 GCA_964242555.1 uncultured Ktedonobacteraceae bacterium | reverse complement strand
ATTCACTGCACCCCTGCATTCTTTACTCCAAATTGAGCTTCTGGCAAGTAGGACAGAAGTGTGTACTGCGTTGTGCCACGACAATGCGCTGGATTGGCGTGCCACAACGTATACATGGCGTTCCATCCTTCTGATAGACCTGCACATGGTTGTAGTTATCGCCAGCCTCACCCCACAAATCACGGTAATCGTTGAACGAGGTACCGCCGTGTTCAATGCCGTTCGTCAACACCACCACAATGCCCTCATGGAGTTTGTGTATCTCTTCGGGAGTCAGTGAGTTTGCCTGTCGCAATGGGTGAATGCCTGCATAAAACAACGCTTCGTCGGCATAGATATTGCCTAAGCCAACCACGATTGTTTGCGCGAGCAATGCAGGTTTAATACTTGTTTTGCGGAGACGTAACGCTTCGATCAGTTGCCCCGGCGTAAACATATCTTCCAGCGGTTCAGGTCCAAGGCCGGCAAAAGCTTCCCCCTCCTGGCTTCGCGACCACAACTCGACGCGACCAAATTTGCGTAGGTCAGTGAACAGGAGCCGTTCACCATCGGTGAAGTTCAGGCACATGCGGCAATACTGGATTTGTGAAAGCGTTATTGGACGCCTATCCACACCGGCGCTGTTTTCCACAGACTGCTCTGTTTGCACAAACGATGGTCCCTTGACGTTCCATGTAATAGGATCAGTTCCACGCAAAGACGTATCAATCTCCCAACCTGATGGCAGCAGCAAAAAGTTGCCCGTCATACGTCTATGAATGGAGAGGAAAAGATTCCCACTCAAGTCGAGCAGCAGAAACTTGCCGCGTCGCCTTACGCCTTCGATAGTACGTCCTGCTATCTCGGCAAGAAAATCAGCGACATCGGGATGACCTATAGTGCGCTCCCAAAATACGTCGGCAGAGTGTATCGTTTTTCCAATGACGGTCGCACGAAGTTGTCGTGCGGTATATTCAACCTCAGGTAATTCTGGCATGACTTTTTCTTACTTTTCCAAATCTGCTATACTTATTGTCTAAGTAGAAACTGTAGAACGAAAGGCGTAGCAATGAGGCGACGCTTCCAGGCATGGCAATGGCTCATACTCGTTTTCGCGAGTTTCTGGGTCCTGTTTGCCATCGTAATGATCGTAGGGGATTTTCCCTTTTTTATTATCAGCATCGCCCTAACAACGATAGGCGCACTTTCCGCGCTCGTCGTGGCATTAGCATGGGCGTTTCAAAATAATGTGTGATTAGGATGATACTAGGATGATCGATATTTGTCTACTGGGAACATGCGGCATGATGCCCCTGCCAAATCGTTGGCTTTCCTGTGCGCTCGTGCGTAGCGGTTCAACGCTCACGCTGATCGATTGCGGCGAGGGCACACAGATACCGTGGAAATCGCTGGGGTGGGGCTTCCGGCAATTGGGCGCAATTTGTCTGACACATATGCACGCCGATCATGTAGCAGGTCTTCCAGGCGTTCTTTTTATGGTTGCACACGCGGGACGTACCGAACCACTAGACATCTATGGTCCTATTGGAACAACTTATGTTATCGAAGGGCTACGGCGCATTGCCGCAGAACTGCCCTTTCCCATCATCATCCACGAACTCAAAGGCGGCGAGACCTTTGAACTTCCGGGTAATTTACATGCCACATGTGCCGCTGCATCTCATGGCGTACCTTGCCTTGCCTATCGTGCCGAACTCGCACGCCGCCCCGCGTTTCAGGTCGAAAAGGCTAAAGCGCTTGACCTACCCGTCCAGCTCTGGTCCCGCCTACAACACGGCGAAACGCTCGAGTACAACGGTCAAACATTTAGACCCGAGCAAGTGCTTGGTGAACCACGCCGTGGGGTCTCGTTTGCCTTTATCACCGATACGCGCCCCACAAAAGCCCTTGCACGTCTTGCTTCCGATGTTGATCTCCTCATCTGCGAAAGCATGTATGACTCACCCGAGGATATTCCCCTTGCCCGCGCCCATGGACATATGTACGCCGAGGAGTCCGCAGGCATAGCACGTGACGCCGCTGTCCACTCTCTGGTCCTCACCCACTTCAGCCCAAAAGTCAACGATCCCTCCTACGCCGAAAAAGCCGCACGCCGCGTCTTCCCCAACGCACGAGCAGCCCGCGATGGCATGGTTATTACCCTCGACTTCTCCGATGCATAAAACACACGCTGGTACAGGTCTGCTTCATCACACCCCATTTTTGCGGGGTGAGATGAAGTAGACCCGTACCACTATCAACTGGCCTTCACCTGCTCCTGCTCCACAAGCACACCATTCCTTAGATAACGATCCAGAAACCCTATGACACGCTCAACATACTTCTGGCGATCCTCAAAGTAGATGCCACAATGTTCAGCGTTGGGGTCAAGCCACAACTCCTTTGGCTCGTTTGCTGCCGCGTACAGCAGCTTTGCATCTTCAGGAT
>CAXTCR010000433.1:0-2429 GCA_964242555.1 uncultured Ktedonobacteraceae bacterium | reverse complement strand
ACAGCGCGTCGAGGATTTGCGGGTCAAAGGCGTCGCGATAGGCGTGGCTCCACATTCTGTTCGTGCGGTGCCGGAAGCATGGTTTCGTGCCATCGCTGACTATAGCAGAGCGCATGATCTTCCGCTTCATGTGCATGCGGATGAGCAGAGGGCGGAGATTGAGCAATGTCAAGCGGCGTATAGATGTACACCGATCGAACTGCTGGAACGCTTTGGCGCATTGGGGCCGCACACGACGATTATTCATGCTACACACGCGAATGAGACCGAACTTGATCTGTTGAAGAAATATGGATGTACCGTGTGTGTCTGTCCTACGACCGAGGGCGATCTTGGCGATGGGATTGCGCCATATGAGGCTTTGATGCAAAGGGGTATTTCTCTGGTGATCGGCGCGGATAGCAATACGCGGCTCGATCCTATCGAAGAGTTGCGCTGGGCCGAGTATAGTGCACGAATGCGTTATCAACGTCGTCGAGTGCTCCTTGACGAGAAGACCGCTTCTCCTGGTCCATTGCTACTCGATATTGGTACACGTAGTGGCGCGGTATCGCTTGGGCTAGAAACGGGTGTGCTTTCCCCTGGAATGCTTGCTGATTTTGTGGCGGTTGACCTGACCGCTCCTTCATTGCATGGCTGGACTGAAGAGGATATGCTGGATACGGTATTTTTTGGAGCTTCTGCTGAGGTGGTGGAACGCATATATTTTTAAAATCCTTTACAATTTCTTGTCCGTTGCCTCTTGCCATAATTTCCAAAAGATGATAACCTCGACATGCACTTATTTCGTAAAAAAGCAGTGGAGAAATATAAGGAGAATCTATCTATATGGCACAGACCACAAATGATGGTGATAAGACGACGGAGAAATTAACAACGCAGAAATTAACAACGCAGAAATTAAATAGACCTGGACAGCGTCAGCAGGAGCGTTTACAGCGCATCGCACGTCGAAAGAAGCGCCAGCAGATTATTTTGAGCACGATTGTTGCGTTAGTGTTAATCGGATTAGGTATTACGGGTCTTGTGCAGTATCAAAACTATACGGCGCGTCAACAGACGCTGTCAGCTAATGCTACAGGGACGAGTACAACAAAGGCAGAGTTACAGACAACTGTGCAGGCAAACGCGACGGTTACGGCAGGTGTAAATGCAACCGCAACTGTTTCAGCGCAAGCGGTCGCGACTGCACTTGGTGGAACCCCGGTGCCTACAGCGGGTGCTTCAAGTCCGCCTGTTGTGACGCAGACGCCGAAGAAGACCCCTGACGGTTTACAGATTGTAGATATTAAGACTGGTTCTGGTCCTACGGCGAAGGCTGGAAGCACTGTTACTGTTGAATATACAGGCTGGCTACAGAGTAATGGCAAGAAGTTTGATAGCAGTTTTGATAACAAGGCTCAGACGTTCGATGTAGGACCGCTTGGTCAGGCACAGGTGATTCAGGGGTGGAACGAGGGGTTAATTGGGGTACAGGCTGGTACTGTACGTCGACTGATTATTCCGCCTGCACTGGCCTATGGTTCACAAGCACAGGGACCTATTCCCGCTAACTCCACGCTGATTTTTGATATAGTGATAGTTGCTGTGAAATAGAAGCTATAAGCAAAAACGCAGCATGCCACCCAATGGCATGCTGCGTCTTTACTTATAGCTTATTGTTTTCGACCTTTAAGCAAGATGACATCGTGGTTGAATGTATCGACGTGACCATCTGAACGGCGGGTTATGTTGAAGTACTTTTGAGTGTGCTCGTCGCTACTCAGGATGAATTGTTCGAGCGATGCCTTTTCGTCCTCTGGCAGTTGTGCGCGTTTTGTCCAGTCGTCGTATTGGAGCGTTGTATGAAAGCCTTCTTCGTGTTCAATCTTCAGGCCCGCATTCGTGAAAAATTTGTGCCATTCCTCACGTGTCCAGGAGCGCATATGTGAGGCATCGCGTCGACGTTCGAGGGTGTCCAGAAAGGCGTCGAGCTTTGGATCGCTGGGCGCGATACTATCAATCAGGAGAAACACGCCATTGGGTTTGAGCACACGAGCGATCTCTTTAACGGCCTGTGCGACGTTGGGAAAGTGATGTGGGGCGATGCGACAGGTTACGCGGTCAAAGCTGGCGTCTGTAAAGGGAAGCTGTTCAGCGTCTGCGACCTGATAGTCGGCGTTAGTGACGCCTTGACTGGCGAGATAGTTGCGGGCTTGTTCGAGCATACGCGGCGTCAGGTCGGTTACAGTGACATGAGCAACATGGGGTGCGACAGCAAGGGCAGTGTGTCCTCCGCCGGTTGCAACATCAAGGGCTTGCTGGTCAGGTTGCCATTCGCCAAGTGCAATCAGTCGCGTTAAGTCCTCGCCTCCACGGTGCGAGAAGCTGGTGACGTACCCCTCTGCGGTACGGCTGAAATAGTCCTGAACCTGTGCTTTTTTGTCCTG
>CAXTCR010000432.1:412-2457 GCA_964242555.1 uncultured Ktedonobacteraceae bacterium | reverse complement strand
CAACCGCGTGCAGGTACCCTCGCATCAGTGGTTTGACAACCACCACTTCCGGCTCGCTTATCACAGGTTTACTCGTACTACTCATTGCCTACATTTCTCTAAATCACATTTTGTAGGGACCGATGTATCACGTCCCTGCTGCCCATACACACATGATAGAGCGTGATACATACACCGTGTTCCTACACCAGAACCTCTTCGGGTTCGGCAAGCTGGTAAAGTTGCTCGAGAGTTTGCGTACGGGCACGACTGATACGATCCATACGTTTCGTAAATTGGCTCATCGCAAAGGCCATGTCTTCTTCAGCATTCAGGCCAAAGGCAGCTTCCTCACTCTCTGCTCGGAGGTCCTCCTGCTCCTGCCGAGCATACGAGTCCTGCACAACACCCATCGCTAACGGCAACAGCTCATTCATGCGCTGCTCAACCACATCCCATAGCGATTGATCCTGCGCCACGAGACGCGAGATCAGAAATACCCCATAGGCGATATGGCGCGACTCATCACGCTTCAAATACCCAATGCCTTGTTTTAAACCAGGCATTATGTTGCCACGATCCAGCATGTTGAAATAGCCGTGATAGCCTGTCTCCGCCAACACACCCTCGACGATCATGTTGTAGGTCACTGAAGCGATGATTTGCGCTTTAGGAGACTGGTCTTCAAGCAGGGCATACATTGTTTTGGGAAGTTCTTCGTAGAAAAGTTGGCGATAACTGGGACCATGATAGCGGCTCAAATCGCTGTTGTCGTGCGCAACCTCGTCGAGGAAACGCCGGAAGAACTCGGTATGCTTAGCCTCCTCCCACAGAAACGTGGTAAGGAACATTTCTTCTTCGATACGTCCCTCTCTAGCAATCGCCATCATGAGGGGCAACAAATCAAGTGTGACACTTTCCTCACCTGATGCGAAAAGAGCCGTTGTGCTCAATAACGAATCTTTCTCTAGCTCGTTACACTTCTGCCAGTCGGCAATGTCCTGAGAAAAATTAATGCTGCGCGGATCCCACACACCAAGCCGCTTCGCTTTGTGATAGAGCCGCATGGGAAGGATGTTGTGA
The DNA here is from genome assembly GCA_964242555.1 of uncultured Ktedonobacteraceae bacterium. Taxonomy (GTDB): domain Bacteria; phylum Chloroflexota; class Ktedonobacteria; order Ktedonobacterales; family Ktedonobacteraceae; genus JBBQVS01. The sequence continues at coordinate 1,395 of CAXTCR010000432.1, read as the reverse complement.
CGTAAACCAGTTGTACCGGTGGTAACGAATGAGGTATGCACTACGGAGTTGTTCACTTGCTTCTGAGAAAGAGATGTCATGAGTAGCCCGTCCCTTCTCTGACAATCATTGTCAGTAGGTGCAATTCATTACTATTGTCGCTGCTAGCATAGCTACTACGAAATAAATGACTGACTGTCAGTCACATCCTCACGAAGCATAACATGTAACTCTTTTACTTGTCAATGTTACACTAAGACGCCTAAAGCACGCTGTACAAAACGAATAACCTCTTCTTTATAGATGTTTGGCGAAGTAGAGGTGTCATAAAGATAGCACTCATCGGTGGCATGGTTTATTAAGCCAGCAATCAATCGTGCGTGTACGTCGACCGGGATGGAAGCGTCTACATCACCAATAGCCTGTCGTTGCCGAATGAGGTCTGCAATAAGATGATAATACATACCAAATTGCTGTTCACGCAGTGAAAGCACTGGGGTAAGTGCAACTTGTGAATGTAGGATGTGCAGGATGTCGCGGTAGTGTTCGATTTGTTCGAACGCTGCGGTAACACCAGTCACAACAACCTCCGCCGCTGTTTGTGCAGTGGAAGTTGCTGTACGCACAGCCGCCACGATGTTCTCGTTCATCTGCTGGTTAAGTGCCGCGATTAAGGCGATTTTTGAAGGGAAATACAGGTAAAATGTGCCTTGCGCCACACCTGCACGCGCCACGATTTCTGAAACCGTCGTCGCTTCTAAGCCCTTCTCGGCAAGAATTGCACGTGCGGCTGAAAGTATTTCCGTATAACGTCCGTTCCTGACTCGTGTATCCTTCGTGGTCATGCGCCCTCTCTACGTGTGCATGTTTATGCCGCTATGTGATAATCCAGGATGGACGCCCATAAGGGGACGAACCCCACAAGCGTTACCTTAAGGCTCGAATGGGGACCAGGGCGCCCGCTGCCTGTAGCATTCCCCGAATGCGGCTCGGGGACGCCCCTC
>CAXTCR010000432.1:0-400 GCA_964242555.1 uncultured Ktedonobacteraceae bacterium | reverse complement strand
TGGTAGGGGAGGGGCGTCCCCTTGCGGGCGCCCTGGTCCCCATTCGAGCCTTGAGCCGTAGCTGTGACACATCACGTTTGACAGTCTACTACAACATTCTCTTATTCAATCTTCCCTCTATTATGAACGCTGACAAGAAACATGGCTATGAGACGCCGAAACGTCTCATCAAGCTCGATAGGCATCTCAAAGCCGCCCGCTATCTCTAATGTCGTGAACCCATGAATAGTGCTTCGCAGTATACGAATGGCGTGAATTGCATCGTTGCCTTGCAGGTTATATGCTGATAGCACATTTAAGAGCAGGTCGAGCAGATCTTGTGCCGCATGCTGTAGTTCGCTATCATCGGCAGCAGGAGCACGCAAGGTCGCGGTATATAAGCCTGGGTGCTCTTTTACAA
>CAXTCR010000431.1:0-2470 GCA_964242555.1 uncultured Ktedonobacteraceae bacterium | reverse complement strand
CTATTTTTTTTGTGCTTGCGTTTTTCCGGAAAACATGACTTACTAAAGAGACAACTAGACTACGTTATACCCGTTTCTTTGCAGGAGGATTCTCATGGCTACAATGAGGGAAGCCGTCATCGTAGATGCTGTTCGTACCCCTGTCGGACGTAAAGGTGGCAAACTCAAGGACTGGCATCCGGTAGACTTGCTGGCCCAGACACTTGCGACTCTCGTACAGCGCACAGGCATTGATTCCGGTTTAATAGAAGATGTAATCGTAGGGTGCGTGAGTCAGGTAGGTGAACAGGGCTTGAATGTGGGGCGCAACGCTGCGCTTGCCGCTGGTTTCCCCGAAGCTGTACCAGGAACAACCGTCGACCGTCAGTGTGGCTCAAGCCAGCAGGCGATACACTTCGCGGCACAGGGCGTGATAAGCGGTGCCTACGATGTTGTGATCGCGGGCGGCGTCGAGGCGATGACGCGTGTTCCAATGGGGTCTACATCACAAGGTCCCGGCGCACCGTTCGGACCAAGAATGGTCGAGCGTTATCACAATGGTCTGGTGCATCAGGGCATCAGTGCAGACCTGATCGCGCACAAGTGGGAGTTGACGCGCGAAGACCTCGATAAGTATAGTCTTGAGAGCCATCGCCGTGCCGCTCGTGCGACGGCGGAGGGACGATTTACGTCGCAGATTGTGCCGATTCAGGTTAAGGACGAGGATGGCAAAACAGCAGAGTTCTCACGCGATGAGGGCATTCGACCTGATACCAGTCTTGAAAAACTGGCAAGCCTGAAACCTGCTTTCAAGCCGGATGGCTTAATTACAGCTGGCAACTCTTCACAGATTAGCGATGGAGCCGCCGCTGTTTTAATTATGGATCGTGAGACCGCTGAGAAGCATGGCTTTAAGCCCCGCGCACGCTTTGTCTCCTTCTCATTGGCTGGTGCGGATCCTATCCTGATGCTCACGGCACCAATCCCGGCGACGCAGAAAGCTCTGGCGAAGGCCAGCTTAACCATCGATCAGATCGACCTTGTGGAGATCAACGAGGCGTTTGCCAGTGTTGTCCTGGCGTGGCAACGTGAGATTGGCGCGGACCTGAGCAAAGTCAACGTCAATGGCGGCGCGGTTGCGATCGGACACCCGCTGGGTGCCTCCGGTGCACGTCTCACAACTGTGCTGTTGAACGAGCTTGAGCGCACAGGCGGTCGTTATGGGCTGCAAACCATCTGCGAGGGTGGTGGCATGGCCAACGGCATGATTATTGAGCGAATCTAATGTAGCAATGCAATACAACATATCACAGGCTTCACCTGTGATATGTTGTATTGCATTGCTACATTAGATTGTGGAGATATTTTTATGAAATATGTACTTAGCGTCGGCGAGATGTTGATAGACTTTATCCCTACGGCCCCATTTCATACGCTCGAAGGTAGCGATAGCTGCTATCGTCCACACCCAGGAGGCGCACCGGCGAATACGGCGGTTGCGGTGGCGCGTCTGGGAGGTGCATCGCGCTTTATTGGCAAGTTTTCATCTGACACCTTTGGTCAACTCCTGCTCCAGGTGCTGCAGAATAACAAGGTCGATACCCAGTTTGTGAGTAGCACTGAGGAGGGAGCTACCGCCCTGGCCCTCGTCGCGCTCCAAGAGAATGGACAGCGCGTTTTTTCGTTCTATCGACACCGCACAGCAGACACGTTGCTCGACGTATCCGACTTGAACCCCAACGCGTGGCAAGATGTGGCGCTGTGTCACGCATGTTCGATCACGCTCTCTACCGAACCATCGCGGACCGCAACACTTGCGGCGATGGACCGCACGCGCGAACGTGGTGCGCTTGTCTCGTTCGATGTCAATATGCGACCTGCGTTCTGGTCTTCAGAGCAAGCCATGCGCGATGCGATGCTAGAAATAGTCCCTCGTAGCGACATCCTCAAACTAAGCGTCGAGGAGGCGAATTTATTTGACGCGACGCTGCAATTTGCCACACCTGAACAGGGGGATGTGGCGCGACTCTCCGGACTAGGTGAGCGATTGCTACAACAGGGGCCACGTTTTGTCATCATCACATTTGGTAGCAATGGTGCGCTGCTCATGACCTCGCAATACCGTGTTGAGGTGCCCACCATTCCTGTACGGGCCATTGACACAACGGGGGCAGGAGACGCCTTTATGGGAGCGGTCCTTTACTCGTTGGCGAAACAGGACTACGCAGCCCCTGCCGACCTTGCGCGCCTCACACAAGAGGACCTGCACACAATGGGTGTGTTCGCGAATAAGGTGGCGGCTATCAGCTGTACGCGTTATGGGGGAATCGAGTCTTTGCCATACTTACATGAAGTTGAGGCAATGTAGCGCCTAGATGCTCCCTTATCATGGCAACAAAGGTGTCTGTGTACGTCTGCTCTGGATCAATTGATCGTAGGTGACATCAAGACCATCCGCAAGCTTGCTCAACGTGTGCACTTTCGAGTCCTG
>CAXTCR010000430.1:0-2478 GCA_964242555.1 uncultured Ktedonobacteraceae bacterium | reverse complement strand
CGACCTGTGCTGAGGGCGAAAGCAGCATTGCTTTTCCAGCGGAAAGCGCTGATAGTGATGCGCTCTTTGACGCCTGTCGCACATTGGGTGCGCGCTTGACGTGGGAAGATGAGGAACACAACATCCTCCATGTCCATGGTATTGGACGTACACGACCTGTTGGACATAAGACGATCAATGTCCGCAATGCGGGTGCTGTGTTGCGCCTATTGCTCGGTATCGGGGCATTGTCGTCAGAGATAACCTTTGTCACCGACTCACCACAATCGCTCGGCAAGCGTCCCAATCGCGAATTGTTGGAGGCCCTCACTGCACTCGGCGTTGAATGTGACAGTACAGGACCAGAAGGATATCTTCCCATTACCTTACGCGGCAACAATATCCACGGTGGACACGTCAAAATTTCCGGCGCACGTAGTTCGCAGTACCTCAGTGCCCTGCTCTATCTCGCCCCTCTGCTGAATGAAGGGCTAGAAATCGAAGTGGTTGACGGTTTGAAATCTCAGCCGCTCATCCACGCTACGTTGGAAGTTCTGCATGAAGCGGGTATAACCGTTGAACATGATGAGGCGCTCACCCATTTTTCTATCGCTACCGGACAATCTTACGCCCCCCGCACCTATACTGTGCCTGGAGATTATCCATCTGCTGCTACATGGTTAGCCGCCTGTGCAGTATCGAAAGATCCGTCAAGTGAGATAGAGTTGGCACGACTCCGACCCGACGACGAGGTTGGTGAAGCCTTACTTGCGGCCTTTCGCGCAATGGGCGCTGATTTGCATATCGAGGGCGACACAGTACGTATCCGAGGCGGTCAACCATTAAATGGCATTCGAGTGGATGGGGACCGTATGATTGATTGTGTCCCTGTCCTTGTTGCTGCAGCTTGTTTCGCGGAAGGGGAAAGCGTCATCTACAACATCGAAAGCCTGCACTATAAAGAATCGGACCGCATCGACGATCTCTGTGCCGAACTACATCGCGCTGGTTGCAGCGTCACCCCGCAGCGTGACGCGATAGTTGTACATGGGCGTCCGCAAGACATCGAGGGCGGCTTAACAGTCGACGGGCACCACGATCATCGCGTTCTCATGGCTCTTGCCATCGTCGCCACGCGCAGCCGACGCGGTCTCACCCTCACAGGTGCCGAACACATCGCCAAAAGCTACCCCCACTTCTTTGAAGAATTGCAGAGGCTGAGTGTGCGTCCCTATGTATCCTGAGAGTAGGCCAAATGGTTCATTGTTATGTACCTTTGCTTATGATCCTATCCTAAAGACAGGACTCAGCAAAATTCATCTCAAGCGTTTTAGTCATATTCTCTGCCCTCTGTCTATATCGTTACTTCGGTAAGAGGAGGCTTTTCGAGTGAAAGGATATTCTGCCCATGCGTATTTTTATCGTTGGTGTTACCGGCGTACTTGGCCGAGCCTTGTTACCATTACTGCAACAAGAGGGACATACTATCCGTACCCTTGCGCGTTCGGAAGCGAAAGTACAAGCGTTACAGCAAAGTGGTATCGAGGCACAACAAGGCGATTTGCTCGCCCACGATATAGAGCCACGTCTGCCCAAGCTATTGGAAGGATGTGATGCAACGATATTTATCGCAACGTCGATACCGCGTGACCTTTCGGCTCCCGGAGCATTGGATACAAATACACGACTATGGACTGAGGGAACTCAGCGTATACTACAGGCTTCGCTTGCTGCTGGAGTCAAAAGATATGTTCAGCAAAGTATCACAATAGCCTATCCAGATGGGGGTGATGAATGGATATATGAAAACACACCACTTGATGCCTCAAATAAGACCGAAATAGATATGGAGGACCTTATACGCGACGTGGCACGCGAACAATTGAGTTGGTGCATTTTGCGCGCGGGCTTGTTCGTGGGACCAGATACAGCACAAATGGATGATCTTGCGAACATACGCGCAGGAAAGACTACAGTACCCTGTGACGGCTCAAATTTTCTCTCACTTGTTCATGTCGCTGACATGGCTGACGCGATAAGCAAAGCAGTCGTGCATGCTCCCGCCGGCACTATTTATAACATCGTCGATGAGCCAATTCGTAATGCCGACTACCTGAACGGTCTCGCCAAGCTTGTAGGTGCGCCACAACCGGAGCAAGATTATTCACAACCATGTCCTGCATCTTGGCGTTGCAGTAATCAAGCAGCGCAGACAATTCTCGGTTGGAAACCTACGCACAGTATTTGGCCAGCACTCTCTTCATAACAAGAAGGAGGAACTCATGCAGGTTTTCCTCGAAACCAAGCGTCTAGTGCTGCGTCGATTTACTGCAGCAGACGTAGACCTGCTATACGAACTCGATAGCGACCCAGAGGTTATGCGTTTTCTCACAGGAGGTAAACCTACTCCTCACACAATAATTCAAAATGACATATTGCCTACGTTTATCCATTCCTACGAACCCTTAGCAGGATTTGGCGTCTGGGCAGCAATCGAGA
>CAXTCR010000429.1:0-2481 GCA_964242555.1 uncultured Ktedonobacteraceae bacterium | reverse complement strand
GGGTCGGTCTCAAGGATGTTGCGCCACTTCCCTGTACCAGCACTATTTACAAGAATGTCAGGTACGCCAACTTCCTGACGGATGTTCGCCGTTACACGCTTGACCGCCTGTATGTCTGCCACGTCAACGCTGTAGGCAGAGGCGTTCCCTCCCTGTTCCTGTATCTCCGTTGTCGCCCTGCTCAACTCGTCTTCACTGCGTGCGAGCAAGACCACATGTGCTCCCCTGCGCGCCAGTGCTTTAGCAGTACCGTTTCCAATGCCACTCGACCCACCTGAAACAACCGCGATACGCCCATGTATGTTCATATGTATATATGCTTTCTCGCTAGCTGTGTTGATGGTCAAGATGCACGCGGAGCAACTCGAGCTGCTCCGCGTGCATCTTGACCAATATCAGCGTATTAACCCTATCACAGCGCGGGTTTACGCCATTGCTGAAGGGACGAGTTCGACCTTAACCCAGCCCTCTTCGCGCTCATCAAAGGCTTTGTAGGCATCGATTGCCGAGGTGAGGGACGCCTGTTGTGTCAATATCTGCGTCGGATTAACCATACCCGAACTTATAAGGCTCATGAGTTCTGGTATGTACTTACGCTGAGGGCAGTGGCCCATCGCAAGGGTAACATTCTTGTTCATTGCAATACCAAGTGGGAAGACCTCTACCGTTTCAGGATAGACACCGATGATGGCAATTGTGCCCGCCTTTGCTACAACTTCAGCCGCCCACTGCAATACTTGCGAAGGAGCATCACCCGGATGGAAGTTGCCACCTTGCGGATTCTGCTCTGGCACAACCTGTTGTTTCTCCTGGCTGAACGTCTTTGTTTGCAAGAGAGACTTGGCCTGCTGAATAATACCCCCATGAGGACGATTGGCATCAACACCAACGGCATCAATCACGCGATCAACGCCAATCTTGCCCGTAAGATTTTTGATTGTTGAGACTGGATCATCTTTATCATAGTTGATTGCCTCCGCACCCAGCTTCGCCGCCAACTCTAGCCGCGAGGGAATGGCATCGACCGCAAAAATACGGCCTGCTCCCTTAAGTTGTGCACTGAGAATGGCAAAAAGTCCAACAGGGCCACAACCAAAGACCGCAACAGTATTGCCCGTTTGGATTTGTGCAAGTTCAGCACCGTAGTATCCCGTTGGAAAGATGTCAGACAGCAAAATGGCCTGATCGTCGGTAATGGAGTCGAACAGCTTGACCAGTACCCCGTCTGCAAATGGAATACGTGCTTTTTCAGCCTGTAGTCCATTGTAGGAGCCATTGGTTTTGGGACTACCAAAGAGAGCAGAGGCACTCTTGGGTCCATTTGGATTCGCGTTTAAGCACAAATCATAGCGTTCGGCTTTACAGTTTTCACAATAGCCACAGGAGATCGATGATGTAACAACCACGCGGTCCCCAACCTTGACGTTCTTCACGTCAGAGCCAACCTGCTCGACAATGCCAACTGCTTCATGTCCAAGTATTGTTCCTGGCTCCATTTGTGACTCGGTACCACGCACAATATGCAAGTCGGTACCGCAAATCGCGCTGGCGGTCACGCGGATAATCGCATCTTTCGGGTCCTGTATCGTTGGTTCTGGCACATCGTCTACGCTGATATTGCCGACGCCGTGGAAAACGACAGCTTTCATCTATTTCCTCTTTTCCTTCCTATTGTTTTACCGCAGGCAGAAGCTCAACCTTGATCCAACCCGGTTGGCGCTCATCAAAGGCTTTGTAGGCATCAATAGCCGAGGTCATAGGCTCACGCTCGGTCAATACCTGCATTGGATTGACAAGGCCAGCGGCAACCAGATTCACAAGCGAGGGGATGTATTTGCGATGGTTACAGTTCCCCATGTTGATTTTAAGCTGTTTGCTCATCGCCATACCAATGGGGAAAAACTGCGCGGTTTGTGGATATACACCAATGATAGAGAGTGTGCCGCCTTTTTGAATCGCCTCTACCTCCCACTGCACAGCCTGACCAGGAGCATCACCCTGATGCCAGTTGCCATTCTTTGGCTTGTTCTTGGGAGCAACTTGCTTCATCTGCTGCTCAAACTTCTCTTCCATCTGGTCTGCCTGTTGCGCCGCTGGACCAGAATGTGGACGGTTCGCGTCGACACCGACGGCATCAATCACACGTTTCGCGCCCAAGCCTTTTGTCAGTTCGTTGATTTTTGCGACAGGGTCAACCTCATCGAAGTTGATGACTTCCGCTCCCTGCTGACTCGCCATCTGGAGGCGCGAAGGAATATTGTCAACGGCGAAGATGCGCTCTGCTCCCATTAGCTTAGCGCTGGCAATCACGAATTGCCCTACTGGACCACAGCCGAAGACCGCAACGCTATCGCCCTCTTCAATCTCAGCAAGAGCGGCACCAAAGTAAGCGGTTGGGAAAATGTCCGATAGCATAATCGCCTGATCGTCGGTCACGTTATCTGGAAGCTTGACGAGACCTACGTTAGCAAACGGTACACG
>CAXTCR010000428.1:0-2523 GCA_964242555.1 uncultured Ktedonobacteraceae bacterium | reverse complement strand
GTCCTAGCTCTACCGGTTGCCACTGAGTGGTATCGGAGAATGGGGTTGTGGGTGCCGGCGTCATTGGGCCGGCAGCAGGGGTGATATAGACGGGAGAGATGGAGATTGCAGTTCCCTGCGCAACGATACCAAGTTCAGCGATACGGGCCTGAAGTTTTTGGGTAGTAAGCGACATACAATATTCCTTCTACGCTTATTTGAACAAGCGGTATCTCATCACAGGGAAAGCACTACACGTATTATGCAATGGGTTTACGACCGACGTAAAGGAGATGATCGGCGGCTCCGTGCAGTGAAGGCTCCTGTCCAAGACGATAATTTACATCGACCCATGCTTGCAATGCCTCGCCGGTAAGTTCATTGACTAGTTCTTCATTAGCGGCAATAATTCCTTGACAACCAACTAGATTGAGCGTCTCGAAGCCGACACGTTCCATAAGGGGCTTAATTTCGGCGGGATGAGCAAAGTAGGCATCTGTGAAACCTACACCCTGTCCCCCATGATACACCCCTGTACGTAGTATCTCTTCCCAAGTATCTCGCATGTGTACGAAGATGAGGGGTGCTGTTTTAGCGAGATCACGAAAGGCAGCGTATCTTGTAATGAAGGAGGCAAAGAACAGTCCACCTGGACGAAGCACTTGCCAAGCTTCACGAACTGCCTGCTCTCGCTCCTGACTTGTAAGCAAGTGATATAGGGGACCCAGGAGCAGGACAGCATCGAACGTTCCTAAACGAAGGTTTGAGAGGTTCAGTGCGTTGCCATGTATGTACTTTTGAATGATCTGATTGCTCTCCTGTGCTTTTTGCTCTGCAAAGTCCAGATTGCTCTGTGAGAGATCAAGCAATGTGACTTGATAGCCTAACGAGGCAAGAGAAAGTGCATAGCGACCTGGACCACCACCAACGTCGAGTAGGGATTGTGGGGCGGGCGGGAGATAGGAAGTTAGTGTGCGCATGGTGACAGCAAATTCCATACGATGGCGCTCAAGACGGTTCCATTCAATTTGAGCATCTGAGTCGTAGTACTGTTCAATGGTAGATTTTGTAGATTGTTGAGCTGTTATTATAGCCTCTTTATCGCGATTCGAGGCAGCAGTTTCGTCCAATGGTAACATCCTCTCGTTTATCATGCTATTATCCTACCATACGAAAAGTTTGCCTGTATTTTAACGTATGTTATAGTAGGAAAGGCCAGTAGCAGTATTGCACAAGAAAGGCATTTCCGTATATTAGAAATTATTTGGAATGAGATAGGGGAAGACACGTACGGTATATATGAAGCAAGCAACAAAAGCAACTATTACTCTTAGCATAGAAGCCCAAAAAGCGATGTTTGTAGATGTTTATCATCGTAGTACGATTGAAGCATGTGGTGTTTTGCTTGGTAAGATTGACGAGCAGGGAAACTGGCACGTTGAAGAGGCTCGACCATTGCGCAACATTTTCGCATCGCCAGTCTATTTTGAGTTTGCGCCAGAAGACTTATTGGCGGTTGAGATGGAGCATCCAGACGGGATCGTGGGGGTGTATCATAGTCATCCAACGGGTTTTGCGCGTGCGAGCGATACGGATCGTGAAAATATGAGGCGGGTGAACAAGGAGCAAGGGATTCCGTGGGTGTGGTGTATTATCCAGGGACCGTTTACCGAAGCGAAAGCGCAAGAGCAGCAGGGGCGCATTCAGCCGCCAGCAATAGTCGCGTACCATCACTATGAGCGTGAGGGATTACAAAAGGTTGCCATTCTTGTCGAATAGGGACTTTGGGGTTTAGGCGAGTAAGATAAATAGATAGAAATGTAGTCAATCCATGCTGGATAGACTATAATAGACAGCGTATACACCTCTCCCCAAGAGAAGGAACGCGGCATAGAGCAAGGATATTTACGCATGAGATGTCGAACGTGTGGTAACGAGGTTAGTGCAGAAGAGGCGTTCTGTGGGCAATGTGGTACTCCAGTAAATGTGCCACAAGCTCAACAGACCGAGATGATGCATGGTCCTTCGCCGCGTAGTGGTCATTTAAATGGATATGCACCAAATGGAAATATTGGTGCGCCAAATAATTTGAGAGCAGGAACTCGACCTCTCTCCCCACCGGGGGCGTCGTTATCGCCTGTGCCAGCGAGACCACAGCCGCAAACGCCACAGTTTCCTCAGGGTCAAGACACAGGATTTTATAGGGATGCGACAGAGGCGATATCAGTAGCACCGGCACAACCAGGATATCCACCTTCGTATGGCGCACCATTGCCATCACAGGCATATCCACCTCCAAGTAATCCGACAAGTTATGGATTTTCTGGACAGGGAGTTCCTCCAGCACACGGCCAACCATTGCAATCGGGTAATTATGCGGGTCAAGGATATCCTCCACCACAGGGATATCGCGCTGTTCCAACGCCACCGAAAAGCCAGCGGAATGGTGCAGTGATATTTATCGTGAGCATGTGTCTTGTCGTCGCGTTATTAAGCGTGGTTGGTGTCGGTACCCTTTATGTCCTAAAAGGACGCAATGCTCCA
>CAXTCR010000427.1:0-2527 GCA_964242555.1 uncultured Ktedonobacteraceae bacterium | reverse complement strand
TCTGGTAGTTGCGGGCTGCTGGGCGTTAGGATGTAGAAGTGCGTCACGCCCTGTAACGCTCTGCGGACGCTTTCTCTGTCCCCTATATCTCCGAGCACAGTATCAACGCCCTGCGCCTTTAGCCGCTCAGCATCCTCTGGTTTGCGAACAAGCGCGCGTACCGCTGCCTTACGAGCCAGTAGACCCGCGACAAGTTTGCTGCCGACATTGCCTGTCGCCCCTGTAATAAGAATCATGCTACAATTTTCCTCTGAATTCCTGCAAATAAATCACTACAACACGAAAGAAAACTGTTGTTTCCTTCTCAGTATGTATTATAGACACATTCGACAGAAGTCATTACGCATTTTTTGAAGAGTGGTATACGTGATACACCGGCGAGATGATCGGATACCACGAATGTGACCCCTGCGAATCTGGAGTTTATAGAATGAAGAGAACTACACAGTAGAAAGATTACGTATTTAGGAATAGAGAGGCAATAGAGCTACTTCAAACTGTACCAGCTCTGCTGGCACCCAGTACATGTACTTGTTGCGTCAATAGAGTGTACAGAGTTATTCCGAATTTGCTCACAGACTATAGGAAGAGACGATATAATGGCGAAACTGCAGTATGATGTACTGGTTATTGGAGCGGGTGCGGCTGGTAGTACGGCTGCGACGAGTATAGCAGAGCGAGGAGTGCGTGTCGCGCTTGTTGAGCGCGACAAAATTGGTGGAACCTGTTTGAATTATGGGTGTGATCCTACTAAAACGTTGCTCTTTGTTGCGAATATGTTACATGAGGCACGCAATGCAGCACGCTTTGGTGTACATATTGCTGATGCCTCCGCACGATGGGAGGAGGTGCAGGCGTATGTGCACCATGTGATTTCAGAGATACGTGGGGGAAGTCCGGACGAGGCGAAGGAAGAACTAAAGAAGCAGGGAATAGATGTGTTTATAGGGGAGGCGCACTTCCTTTCAGAGCATGAGGTTGAAGTGACAGGCAAGCAAGGGGGTGAGAGCGAGACGAGTTTGGTCACAATCTCCGCCAATTCTATTGTTATCGCAACGGGGTCTGAAACGCTGATACCGCCGGTAGATGGTTTACAAGAGGCTGGCTTTATCACCAATGTGGAGGCGATCTCACTATCTGCACTGCCACGCCGAATGGCGATTTTGGGCGGCGGTACGATAGGAATAGAATTTGCGCAGATGTTTCATCGCTTTGGGGTTGATGTAATTGTGTTGGAACATGGTTCACTGCTGGATAAGGAAGATCGTGAAGTTGCCGACGCGCTCATAGCACTCTTGCATAAAGAAGGCTTGCGAATGGTAACAGGGGCCGAAGTAATTGCTACTACCCGTACAGAGACTGGAAAACGTGTAACGTGTCAAATGGATGAGGGTGGGAAAGAGGATGTGGAGGTCGATGAGATACTGGTAGCAGTTGGTCGCAAGCCGGCAATTGAGGCGCTCAATCTTGAGGCGGCAGGGGTAAAGACGACGAAAAAGGGGATAACGGTTGACGAGACCCTGCGTACAAATGTGCCGCACATCTGGGCAATCGGCGATAGTAGCAGCAAGTATCAGTTTACACACGTTGCGTCGGAACAAGCAGAACTGGTAGCGGACAATGTACTTGCGGAGCAACCGAGAGCGTTTAACGACAAGGTTGTACCGTGGGTCACATACACCAACCCGCCGCTAGCGCATGTGGGAAAGACAGAGGAAGAACTACGCGAGGCGGGGGCGGTATATAGGGTTGCACAAATGCCTTTTAAGGAGATCGAGCGTGCCAAGTCAGAGGACCAGACGGAGGGCATGGTGAAGTTGCTGGTGGATGGGGAGAGAAAGATACTGGGCGGGCATATTCTTGGCGCACACGCTGATGAGGTACTGGCATCCATCATCGTTGCGATGCAAGCGGGTTTGACGGTAGATGTACTGGCGTCGACGATGATGCCTTATCCAACATTTAGCGAGGCTGTGAAACAAGTTGCGAAGAGTTTGTAACGTTTTCTCACAATATGTCTTGTGTAGAACGAGTATTTGAGTGTAAGATGAGATAATACAAACGATATTCAAGCATGAGGTAGAGGAGACAATGGATAACATCGTAGTCGAGACACAGTATGGGAAGGTACAGGGCGTACGAAAAGACAGGGTTTCCACCTGGAAGGGCATTCCTTTTGCGCAACCGCCGATTGGACGGTTGCGCTTTCGTGCGCCCTTGGCACATGAGGGATGGACAGGAGTACGGGATGCGACACACTTTGGCGCGATCTCGCCGCAGGAATCAAATGGGTCATTTGGATCGCTGCCGGGTCCAATGAGCGAGGACTGTTTGACGCTCAATATCTGGTCCCCGGGGGCTGATAACCAGCGGCGTCCTGTGATGGTCTGGATACATGGCGGTAGTTTTGTGACCGGTTCGGGTTCGACGCCGTGGTACAATGGCACATCGTTTGCGGAGCAGGGTAATGTTGTGGTGGTGACAATCAACTACCGGTTGGGTGCGCTTGGCTTTCTGTATCTCGGGG
>CAXTCR010000426.1:0-2547 GCA_964242555.1 uncultured Ktedonobacteraceae bacterium | reverse complement strand
CGTGTAGTACGGCGTGCCGATGGCTAAATGTGCCACGTTCCGAGTCCTGTCCAGTCAGGCGAATAGGGATGCCATCGGCAAGGATTGAGGCAAACGCTAACGACTCCGCCTGTCCCCAGTCAATACCGCCCTCCGGCCCTAAGGTATTTGCGCGTCTTTGAAGGGTACGTGCAAGCTTCACGTTTGGCTTGAAGTCTTTTGGCCATGTAAGCAGTGCTTCGTTAAACTCAATCAATTGCTGCGCTGAGAGCTTTGGAGCTATCTGGTCTTCTTCGCTGTGCCCATTCTTGCCATTTTTGCCTATCGGGTCGGTTTCATGAACTGCATTGTCGGCCTCACGTTTTGCCTGTTCCAACTGGGCATTGACCTCGTTTACCAGTGCCTCGGCCTCTTCTTGTGGAACGAGTCCTTCCTGCTCCAGACGTTGTGCCAACAATGCTCGAACAGTGGGATGAGAGCGAATACGTTCATACATCTGTGGCTGCGTAAATGCAGGCTCGTCGCCCTCGTTGTGTCCCCAACGACGATAGCCGACCAGATCGACAAGCACGTCTTTGTGGAAACGGTCGCGGTATGCGTGGGCAATACGAACCGCTGTCAAGCAGGCGTAAGGGTCGTCGGCATTGGCATGGATAATCGGCAGCTCGAACCCCTTTGCCAGGTCGCTTGCGAAATGTGTTGAACGGCTATCCTCTGGATTGGTAGTAAAGCCAAGCTGATTGTTGGCGATAATGTGAATGGTGCCGCCCACCCAATAGCCACGCAGGTGCCAGAGGTTAAGCGTCTCGGCGACAATGCCCTCGCCCGGGAAGGCGGCGTCGCCATGAATAACAATTGGCAACGTATGATCTACGTCCTGAACTGGTGCACCTGCACCCGAACGTGTTTCCTGGGCCGCACGCGTCATGCCCTCGACGACTGGATTGACAAACTCTAAATGACTTGGGTTTGGAGCGAGCACGATTTTTAGCGCAGCATGTGCCGCATCATGACCTAACACATGCTCAGCGCCAAGGTGATACTTGACATCACCAGTCCAACCAAAACCAAAGGTATCGGTGAGCGGAACACCTTCCTCATGTTTGGCATGGTTAAATTCAGTGAAAATCGCACCATAAGACTTACCAAGAATGTGAGCAAGCACATTTAAACGTCCACGATGCGCCATACCAATAAGCACCTCGCGCGTCTCTGAGTCGATGGCTCCGGAGATGATTTCGTCCAGCATCGGCACCAGTGCATCGGTTCCTTCTATCGAGAAACGCTTCTGCCCGACAAACGATTGGTGCAGGAAGCGTTCAAAACCCTCGACCTGTGTCAGGCGCTTGAGCAGTTTGCGCGCCTCCACTGGAGTAGGAAGAGTATGATAGAGACGCAAACCTACAGCGTCGCGCAACCAAAGTCGTTCTTCCGCACTCTTTACCTGATCAAACTCGTAACTGATCGTGCCAGAATACATTAACCGCAGTGCGTTAATTGCTTCGAGCGCGTTCGAGGCGTTCTCAGCGGCATGACCGCCAATAATGCTCGCAGGCAACTGCACAAGGTCTTCATTCGTTAAACCGTGTGTTTCGGGCAAAAGTGCTGGATCGCCCAGTGGCTCTTGTCCAAGTGGGTCTAGTTGTGCACCAAGATGACCACGCTCACGAATAGCGTGCGCTAATGCTGAGGCAGCGACAATATGCGAAACCTGCTGAGGCGACATAGCCTCTTCGACGGCAACATCATTGTAAGGGGGTTGTGCAGTACCTGACGTTTGAAGTTCTTGTGAAGGCGCTGGAGTCCACGTATCGAATAACGCTCGTGTATCTGCATCAACCGAAGCGGGATCTTGTCTGTAGCGATCGTACAGGTCAAGCACGTATCCCGCGTTTGGTCCATAGAAAGTTTGGAGATCGTTCATAAACAGTCCTTTGTGTAATTCATAGTCCTCATCCACCACATCCAAAAAAGAGCATTAAGAATACGAAATTTGTCTACTCGTCTATTATAGTACCATTTTGCATTCTGTCGATAGTTTTATGACTGTCATACACTCATGACGTACTTATGACTCAAGTTCGGTTACAAAAAATGATTGACATGCGGTAACAAGTCCAGTACAATACCAGTAAGCGAAAAAATGACGTGAACAACGTCTATTGAGTAATATGCTGTGACGGAGAAAGTACGTTCGCTTAAGCTTGTGAGAGAGAGTTCGGGGTTGGTGTAACCGAATACAAGCAGTGAACAGAAGATCACTCCAGAGCTGCTAGCCGAACACTACAGTAAGCCTAGCCGGAACCTTTCCGTTATCATGAAGGTATGTATTTACTCTTTCTTATAGTCAGAAGCTACAAACGAATAGAATAGCTAAAAGAGTATGTACGTAGAGCTAAGTGAGTTTGTGTGCCTTTCCTCTATATATGAATGGCATACAGCTAATGAGGGTGGTACCACGGGAATACCTCTCGTCCCTTCGTCCTTTGTGTTGGGCGAGGGGTTTTTTATTGATTTTTACCGTCTGAAATATTCGTATAGCCAGAGAGGAGCGCGAAGCCAATGAAG
>CAXTCR010000425.1:0-2549 GCA_964242555.1 uncultured Ktedonobacteraceae bacterium | reverse complement strand
AGCGCTTGGAAGATGGCTCCATAAACATGCGCGATCTGAGCGATTTCGATGCTCGCCTTGAACGCTACGGCATAGGGCCTAACCGCATGATGATGTTTTCTGCACACCAGATGGGCACATGCCGGATGGGAGTAGACCCGAAGACATCAGTCACGGACGAACACGGTGAAGTACATGGGGTCAAAGGACTGTTTGTCTGCGACGGTAGCCTTTTCCCCGCTGCCTCTGGTGTGAATCCCATGCTGAGTATTATGGGACTTGTTCATCGTAACAGCCAATATATCAAGACTGTAGCATAAAAATGTGTTCCCATGGCTGCTGACCAGCAGCCATGGGAACACATTTTTATTTGGTCAACCCATATATCCCCTCAAACTTGCTCACAAGGTAGTTCGTGAAGTAATCGGGATTAAGCGTCTCGCCGGTGACGCGCTGCATGAGTTCGTCGGGACGGTAAATCGCGCCGACGCTGTACATGTGCTCACGCAGCCAGTCGAGGATGGGCGTAGTATTTCCCTGCATCAACAGTTCGTTGAAGTTCGGCAGTTCTTTGTGGAGCGTGTTGAATATCTGCGCCGAGTTCAGGTTGCCAAGCGAGTAGGTAGGGAAGTAGCCGAAGCCAGTGGACCAGTGAACATCTTGCAGAACACCATCAGCATCATTTGGTGGCGTGATACCAAGATACTCCTGGTACTTCTCGTTCCACATGCGCGGCAAGGACTCGACCGCGACATTGCCATTGATCATCTCTTTTTCTAGCTCAAAACGAATGATGATGTGCAGGTTGTACGTCACCTCGTCAGCCTCAACACGGATCAGGCTTGGCTCAACATGATTGAGGGCACGCGCAAAGGTCGCGGGGTCAACCTTGGCAAACTGCTCTGGAAAGACTTTCTGCACCAGCGCGAACTGTCCCTGCCAGTAGGGAACCGAACGACCAATCGCGTTTTCCCATAGGCGGGATTGCGACTCGTGCATACCCAGTGAAGTGCCACCCGCAACGGGAGTATTGACAAGTATGGGTGCGCTCCCCTGCTCGTAGAGGGCATGTCCGCCCTCGTGAATGGCGGCCATCAACGATTGCTGCAACAAGCGCTCGTTGGTGCGAATAGTCACACGCACATCGAAGGGAGTACCAATCTCGGTGGTAAAGGGATGAGGTGACTGCGCAATAGCTCCACGCGAGAAGTCATAGCCCATGCCCGTGAGAATCTCACGGCTCAACTCGACCTGCTTGTCCGATGCGAAATGTCCCTCCAAGCACGAGGTATCGACCGTGTTGCCACTGGCCTCGATTCGACGCAGCAAAGCCGTGCTTATAGCTCGTAGTGGCGTGAACAATGCATTCACACGACTTGCGGTCATGCCGGGTTCGTAGATGTCAAGCAAGGCATCATAGCGCGTTTCGACATAGCCAAACAGGTCTGCCATCTCACGCTGTAGCTCGATAGTGCGTGCAAGGAATGGTGCAAATGCAGCGAAATCGTTATTCGTACGCGCCCTGTGCCATGCATCATAGCTCACCGCCTCGTGGCGCGCCATCTCCTCGACAAGCGAACGCGGTAGTTTGACGTGCTGTGTGCGACCCCGCACAGCCTGCCATACGAGACCACGGTCAGCGTCAGTAAAAGGGGCACTCTGAACCGGACCCTCAATTTCTGATAGCAGCTTTTCCAACCTGTCGCTGCTCCATTTATCGTGCAAAATACCTTGTAGTACTGCCATCTGGATACCACGCACTTCAGCTGCCCCACTCGGCATCAATGTGTTCTGGTCCCAACCGGCAAGAGAGCCAAGACTATTCAAAGCACTGATATCGCGCATATAGTCCAGCAATTCGCTGATACGTGTATCGCTCCGTGAAAATTCTGGTGTTGTTACATTTTGTGTGACTGAAGCCATGATTAGATTCCCTCTCTATTTAGCTGTAGTCTGATAATGAAGTTTGGGAACGTCAACAAAATGTAGGGGTCTAATTCATTACACCCTGTTGGCGATGTACAATGCCCCAGAACGTGAGAATGCTGGCATCGACGATCTCGCTTGGCTGGTCAATTGCCAATAGGGTGTGATGAATTAGACCCCTACATTTTGTAGTTTTCGACAATGATAATGATAGAGAAATTATAACATACCTTAAAGAAGGTCTGTATATCTTTGTCAAATGAGTCAGAGCAATCTACATGAAAGCATTCATTAATCTGTCCTGTAGAAAAGAACAGGCGCGAAGACTGGCTAAAATGACAATTTGCTTCTCTTATAAATAAGCTACAATACAAGGAAAATCCGCTATCTGTAGGGACCGATGTATCACGTCCTCTTGACATCGACCACCGACGAGGACGTGATACATCGGTCCCTACAGATAGCCTGTCAACGCACAACATTCCTAATTTATAGAGAATCAGAAAGAGCATGCCCATGAGTCAAGTTGTCAGTCCCGCACCTGTAGCCCGTAGACGTAACCGTAATCCTGATGAGGATGGATTTAGTCTTAAGCAGGTGCCTATAGCGTTCGCAAGCATACCGCGTGTCATGAAGCTTGTGCT
>CAXTCR010000424.1:0-2560 GCA_964242555.1 uncultured Ktedonobacteraceae bacterium | reverse complement strand
GTTGTAGTTGCCAACAGCGGTATTGAGGCTTGCAGATACTTCAAGCTCAACTGGAACACTGGCCTTCTCTACTGTAATACTGTAGCGAATGGCTCCTACATGTTCATCCGCTAAACTCGCAAAGCGTTCAGATTTGACGAGTAGCTGGATACCCGAGTCGCTCTCCCAGCGCACCGTGCGTTGTACCACCCCATACTGTATATCAAGAGTACGTTGATACTCGAGAATGTGGCCCTTATCCAGCCGAAAGCGTTCGCCATTGACGAGTACACGTATGACTGTCCAATCGGGTGCATTGGCAAGCTCTTCAACCGCCACAGGGACCTTATCAAACACACCATAGAGAAGCGTTGCAGGATTTGCCCTCGGATACCCCTCTTCAAATACGCCACGCGTACAAAAATAGCCATTGCCTATACTATACACAGTTTCCTGGCTACGAATGTTTTTTAAATCTGTATTAAAGATATTTTCGCTTATGTGCCAACAGTCCACGGAAGCATCCTTCCCAAAAACACATAGTCAGTAGCCATAGAGCGGCTACTACTATGTAGTTCTCATTAGTCTATTAAGTCTTGTAATGTCTTGTTTTCCATATCTGGAATAACTTTATCGGCTTTGTGAAATCGATCCGCTGGTCCAATGCCAAGTGCTTCCATACCCGCCGCCTTGATTGCTTCAATACCAGCATCCGCATCTTCAATCCCAAGACAGTCAATCACAGGCGTCTGAACGAGGCCCGCCGCAAAGATAAATACATCTGGCTTGGGTTTGCCATTGACCACACTGTTGCCATCAGCAATACCATCGAAGTAGGAGGTGATTTGTAACTTGTCTAGTACAGTCATCGTATTTTTGCTGGCGGAGGCAATCGCCGTCTTAATCCCAGCCCCGCGCAACTCTTTCAGCAGTTCCACGCCACCCGCAACCACCTCTTTCGGAGTCATGTGCTGAATTAACTCAGTGTAATATCTGTTCTTGCGATCCATCATTTCTTGCATCTGATCCTCAGATACCTGACGGCCTTTGAGCAAGTACATCAATGAGTCTCGTCTACCCACACCACGTAAATGAGCATCGTTCTCTTCATGCGTAAATGGAATGCCCTCGTCGTCCGCAAGGTGCTTCCAGGCTTGATAGTGGTATTCAGATGTGTCCGTGAGTACGCCATCTAAGTCGAAAATGATCGCCTTTGGTCTTTTCATAAAAGCTATGCTCCAATTTGGAAGAATGCGCTATGCCCTTTTGATAGCAGAAGCCAAGTAGTATGTAGCTTCTACTTCAGTAACGTACAAGTCGTTATAGAGGTGACATTGAATTAACGCATGTTACATTGATGGTACAATCGACTCACGTTTGACTGCTGGACCCGCCAAAAACGACGCAGTAATAGCTATAGCGCTAAAAAGGAGGATGGCACTAAAGGCATAGGTGAAACTCTTGGTGCGGTCTAACAGGTAGCCAATGACCGGTGGACCAATGATCGCTGTTGGACTAGACAACACACTGACGAAGCCCTGCGCGACCCCTTTACCGACGCTGCGTAGCTGTGCCGCCGAATTAAACACTGAGGTGTACGGAATGGTTGCACCAACGGCAATGCAAGAAATACCAACCACCGCCAGAACTGGAATCGCCGCCGGAATCATTAATATCACAACGCCTATCGTGCCTAGGATTGTGCCTATGCGTAATAGAGGTATGGCACCAATAATTTTGCGCCCGATTAAAACTCCACCCAATGGCCGGAAGAACATACCCGTCAACAGGGCGAATGAGCCAAAGCTGGCCGCGAGCGTGAGGGACAGGTGATACTGATCGATGAGATAGATTGTAAGCCACGCCGAGATTGCTGCACCAAGACCAAACGTACCTAGGTGCGAGAGTCCTAATGTCCAAACCGCAGGTGAGCGTGTGGCCGCCCTCACATCTATTTTCGTACGTACTCGACCTTCAAGGCCATCATGAACAAAGAGCCAGATGATGATAGATATGGTACTTAGAATACCCCAAAAGAGAAAGCATCCACGCCATCCGAAAAAAGGGAGTAAGAGCGGCGTTACAAACAAACCAAGCGCCTGTCCAACCTGTGTCGCACCGCCATATAGTCCCTGCCCTAGTGACGCGTGTCTTCCAAGTCCTGGTGCCACACCCGCGCCCGCGATAAATGCGCCGCCAGAACCAAAGCCAACGAGAAGTCGGCAAAAGAGTATCCACAGGAGATTGGGAAAGAGCGGCAAGAGTATACCTCCGACCACAATCAAGCCGCTAAACCAGAGCAGAACCGGGCGCGTTCCAAAACGGTCTACAAGCACGCCAGCAGGTAGGTATGTGAGTGCGAGTCCCAGGAAGAGCAGTGTTGAGAGCAAACCAGCCTGTCCGCTTGATATATGTAACTCTGCACGTATCGTCGTGATCAATGGGCTATAGTTGGTGTAGTGGATAGAAACGACCACCGAGGTCAGGCATGCCGCAAAAATACGTAGTGGAACGCTACTTCGTTTCTGCTCTCGAACTGCACCAGACGGAGATTGGGTTGAAGGGGTCAATGCCATAAAAA
>CAXTCR010000423.1:0-2563 GCA_964242555.1 uncultured Ktedonobacteraceae bacterium | reverse complement strand
CGCCTGATTTAGCGTCTTACTCGGATACTCCCGTCTTCAATACGAAAGCGGTGGTCCAACAAACAGGCGTGCCTGGGCCAACACTACGTGCGTGGGAACGGCGTTATACACTGCTCTCGCCTGAACGGGCTAACAATACTTACCGGTTATATAGCGAACGTGACGTTGTGATGATCCGCTGGCTTAAAGAACGTGTCGACTCTGGCATGGCAATCAGTCAGGCGATCGCTCTCTTTCGTCATAAACAGGATGAGCGTCTCCCTTCCAGTGAGCAGGCGCGTGAAGAGCGTGTAGAGGCTCCGCAGGTGCAGATTGTGACAGGAGAAGCAGCGCTCAAAGCATCGGCAAGCACAAGGCAAGCCCAACTCGAATTGCCAACAATCTATAGCATGCGTCAGGTGCAGGAGCGCTTGGTGGAGGCATTCAATCAGTTAGACGATGAGATGGCAAGCACGATTATGGCGTCCATGCTGGCAATCTATCCGTTAGACCGTGTATGCACCGAGTTGATTACGCCGACAATGTGGCAGATTGGGCAAATGTGGGCTGATGGAGTCGTTACCGTCTCGGTAGAGCATTTCGCGACAAACTTCTTCCGTGCCTTGCTTACCAATCTGTTCCAAGTGACGCCGGTACCCGAGGGCGCTCCAACTATACTCGTATGTTGTGCGCCGGGGGAGCCGCATGAGTTAGCTCCGCTCATGCTGGCATTGTTCTTGCGACGCAGTGGAATACGCGTTGTCTACCTAGGACAGAATATAGAGATCGATGGTTTGTTACACAGTGTACGCAAGATCGAGCCAAAGTTGCTGTGCATTTCCCTGACGATGCCAGCGTACCTGTCGTCCTTGATAGAACTGGCACTGAAGATAGAAGAAATGTCGGAGCCACGTCCTATCTTTGCCTTCGGTGGGCAGGTGTTTGTCTATAATGCACATGTGATTCCACAAATTCCAGGCGTGTACCTCTCTGGCGATTTGAAGACAATTGTGGCACAATTACACGCAATGGCAGTAGCATAGTAATTCGTAGAAGATGGCAACGAGTGTTTACAACATCTTATTCACGTAGCAAAAACTTTCCCTGGTATGGCTTTGTGGGGCTAGCGTTGTGCCTTTTTGCGTGGGCTTGCTCCTGGTTACGAATAACCCCATTGTACCGCTATAGTTTCTTCCCGCTGTGGTTTGGCTATATTGTCTTTATGGATGCACTGGTCGTCTTGCGACGCGGCGACTCGCTCCTGACGCGTATGCACTGGCGCTATACTCAGCTGTTCGTCATTTCCAGTGTCTTCTGGTGGACCTTTGAGTTTTTGAATACGTCGGTACAAAACTGGCGCTACCGCATGGATCAACCATACACGCCCCTTGCATACTTTTTAATTGCTACGATTAATTTTAGTACTGTGCTCCCTGCTGTGCTGGAGACAGCTGAATTTCTCTCGACCTTTGAGCTATGGCGTCCGCGCTTGCCCGCGAACGAGTCTGGTCCTCGATTGCCTCTGTGGATGACGCTCTCGCTCGTAACACTTGGTGTTGCGTGCCTTGTTCTACCATGGCTGTATCCTAAATATTGTTTTGTGCTGATCTGGCTGAGCGTGGTACTGATTCTTGATCCCATCAACAATTTCCTGGGCCGTAAATCAGCGTTCGCGCATATCGCGGTTGGTGACTGGCATTTCTTTGTGTTGCCGCTTGCGGGCCTGTGGTGTGGCTTTCTGTGGGAAATGTGGAACTATTACGCATTGCCTAAATGGTACTATGTCATCCCCTACGTTGGCTTCTTCAAGGTTTTCGAGATGCCCATTCTTGGCTATACTGGCTATCTCCCCTTTGCACTCGAACTCTTCGCCATGTACCAGTTTATCCTCTTCCTCACAGGACAGAAAAAAGATTATCTCGCGATCTAGTGGAGACATGTCTACAAGTCCGTACATACACGTACGGACTTATTGTATCTATGCTAACTTGCTTTATTTTTCTTTGTTCCCTGTCGATAATAGAGAGTGTTCCCACTACTACTACAGTACCCCTACTTTAGTAATAGTTTTTTTGAGAATGATACTCTGTTACAATGACTTACTATTAAGTAAAAGGGTAAAGAAGATGGTACGTCTTTTAATTAAAGAGGTGGCCAAGCAAAAGGGATTTAGCATGGGCCGTTTGCAGAGAACCGCCGATATTTCCTATCGGACCGTCAAGCTTATTTATCAAGACCCTTACAAAGATGTAACCCTGAGCACGCTTGAGAAGATTGCGAACGCGCTCGATGTTTCCATACATGATCTTATTGAAGAGGGGGCCGAGCCTCCTTCCTCCTCTGCTGAGTGCTAAGAAGCAATTAGACAGGGGCCGATTGGTGGCATGACAGGGGCAGCGCTCCTGTCACTATTATAGACGAAGTTAGACAACCCACGTTGCAAATCCTCTTGCTTATGATGCCTATTTCACCTACACTTAAAGTGGTTACTACTCCTCATAACTTTAGTGTAAGGGGAAGAATGTATGATTCAGATCAATCGCGCCTTTACAACAATTCTGAACAAGCACTATGTATGCCCTCA
>CAXTCR010000422.1:0-2593 GCA_964242555.1 uncultured Ktedonobacteraceae bacterium | reverse complement strand
ACATGTAGGGCGTTATACCCAGATTAACAGTCCGCTCACGCTTGTAAATCGGTGCTTCCTTCACAATTTCACGTGCACCATTAATACAGCCAAACATTACGGCGGCAAAAGCCATGATGAAGAGCGTTGTCTCGGCGTTACCACCACCCGCTTTTATTGCCTTTGCCATGACAGCGGGAACGCCCCCATTCTGCTGCGCGTATTGCTGGCCTTGATCGCTTTGTAGCAGGTTGTAGAGTTCGTCACAATTGTTATAGCTCACAGCCTGACCTGATATCTCCGTTGTGTGCGGCGGACAAAACAAGAGACTATTGGAATTATCTCCTACCCTGAATGCCATTGGATTTGTCAGTAGCAATAGGATGATACCAATCACCGGCGCTTGCAAGAGCAAAATGGCTAAATTCCCTACATCGTTTTTGAGGAGTTCTATATAGCGTGATGACAGCAAACCGAATTGCTTCCAGGGATTGCCGCGCTTCGGCTGCTTCACCGCGGCAGCTTGCGCGGTTGCGAACTGCGGCATACGTGCGGTCTCATGACGTAATGGAGCATCTACATATTTTATGAAGTCGGGCGACTGCCGGAAACGCGCCTCGGCATCCTGCGGAATCGTGGATGTATCGTTGGGCGGCTCCAACGCACTATAAATTTCAGCAAAATCGCTCTTGCCAAAATAGGCTTTTGCCTCATCAGGCGGCCCAAAATAAGCCAGCCGTCCACCTCGACACAGGAAACAGACGTAGTCGCAGGCATTGATATTATTCGTGGCATGCGTGACCAGCACAATGGTGCGCCCACGGTCCGCTAGTGTACGGAGTAACTGCATCATCTTGCGGTCAAGGCCCGGATCAAGACCTGATGTAGGCTCATCCAGGAAAAAGATATTCGGGTCCGCCAGCAGTTCGAGCGCGATCGACACACGTTTGCGTTGCCCACCCGAAAGCTTGTTGACCAGCACCTTGCGCCGGAAGGTCATATCGACATCACTCAGGACCTCGTCGATACGTTGTTTAATCTGACTCTCCGTCGTATCGCTTGGCAGGCGTAGTTTCGCTGCATAGTACAGGGCGCGCTCCACGGTCAGTTCGCGATGTACAATGTCGTCCTGTGGTACATACCCCAGCTGCGTACTGAATGAGGCCAGATTTTTATAGTAATCCTGCCCATTGTAGAGTACTACACCTTGTTGCGCGGGACGAAGCCCATTCAGAGCGTCCATAAGTGTGGATTTACCCGCGCCAGAACCGCCTACAAGCGCGACAAAACTACGAGGGGGAATGGAGATAGAGATATTGTTGAGTATAATGGTCTGTCCATTGCCCACTGATTTCGTGACGTTCAGCGCGTCAATACGGATACCAGCACGCTCATCCTGCTGCGTCAGTTCTGTGCCCGTATAGGTCAGCTTGAACGGACCTATGCGTATTTCGTCGCCAACCTTCAGTACAGCATCTCTCACTAATCGCCCACTGACATACACATGGTTGGTGCTGCCAAGATCAACGATTTTATGGCCGTTGCCAACTCTCTCTAGGCGCGCATGGTGGCCAGAAACTTGCGGGTGATTGAGCACAACCATGTTGTCTGGCGTACGTCCAATCGTCACAATCGCTGTAATGCCCAGTCCAAATGGTCTAATGTCGTGCACCGCTTCCTGCACGGCTCCACTGCCATCATTATAGGCCAGTGTGACAAAGGTTCCATGCTCGTCCGCGATACGAAAGATGTCGCCTCGCTCCAGTGGCTTTCTGAAGGGTGTACTGCCGCGATACACCTGCCCATTGTAGCTCAAGCCATTGGCCGTTGAACCTTTTTGTGGATGAGGATGCACAATGACGAGTTGATTTCCCTCACGAATAATTTGCGCGTGCAAACCCGATACGGTTGGTCGATTGATAACGATATCGTTCGAGGGATCACGGCCAATGCTAAATACCTGCTTGGTGATCGACAGCGGGTACACCTTCTTGTCGTTATCCGTATTGGACGAGACCTCAAGTGATGGCATAGACTGCGCGATTGTACCAACACCCTGTTCTTGTGCACGCTGCATCGCTGCATATCCATTCTGCGCAAATGGTGGTGGAGGTACCGGCGGTAGGGCTTGCGCCGCGGGTCGCATCGCCGGTTGTGGATTGGGACGCAGTGGCGGTGCTTGCACATTATTGATTGCTGGCGGCACTCTATCAGCGTTGCCAGCACTTGCTGAACCTTGAAAGCGAAGCGAGATGCTCCCCAGTACGATAACATCGTTATCCCGTACTGGTCCTTGCTGCACATCGCGATTATTAACGCTTATCGTGTTTTGTTGCGCAAGTTTCGTGATTGTCCAGGCCCCATTAGCCCATGTGATTTGTGCATGTTGCCGTGAGACAGACGGATCAGAAAGCACGACATCATTTGTTGGCTCACGCCCAAGCGTAATTGTTGGTTTAGTAATTTGAAATATTTTTCCTGGTGACGAACCATTCAACATGGTAAGTGAGCCAAGTTGCCCGTTCACAACGTCCATACTGCACTCCACAGTTACAAGCTATACCACAATTTCCAGCGCAATTATACTGTAGGGATAAGGCACTGACAAGTAGGG
>CAXTCR010000421.1:0-2610 GCA_964242555.1 uncultured Ktedonobacteraceae bacterium | reverse complement strand
CAGGCAACAAACTGCATATGCGTGTGACTGATACACTTGCGGGGGCACGTAGTCCTATGATGCTATATCGTGTACCTGTCGGTAAAATGTTTTTTCAGGGCGCACCACGGCTCCTCTCCTCGGGTGTAAGTATTCTACCCTGTCGCCCAACGGGGACAAACAAGATCGCGATGGAGGGTTATCCTGCTCTTGTCGCGCAACGCTGGATTGGCAAGTACAGCTATAAAAGTGACGAGCGCAAGAAGCAGTCAGCAGAGCAACGAGCCGCGAGACAACGGCTTGTCGAGGCTATTTGCTCGGATGAACTACACTCCGTCTATGGCATTGACCTTCAATTGAGCGAAATCCAGGCACAGAGGCTGATAGAAGAGCCAATGGGAGACCAGCTGGATGCCGTACTTTGTACGATTCAAGCGGCGTGGGCCTATGTAGAACGGGATCGCAATTATGGCATTCCAACACTAGTCGATGGTGTAGAGGGATGGATTGTTGATCCTATGACAAAAGAGAAGATGCTCTATCATGAATCTCTTCGGAGCATCTCTCCACCGTCTTAACTAATTGCATACAGGCGCACGCGCCTAGAATCCTCTATGACTTCTCGCGTCGCGCCCATGCCTGCTAGCGCGAGTGATGCGGATAGACGTATTGAGCGTGCGTAGTACTTACTTTGTGCAATATGTTGTAGTTGGGGAATGGTGTTCGGCTCGTTGAGCAGTGTCAAGAGCGAGACAACAGCTTGACGTTCCTGAGAGTTTTCACGCTGGAGTGAGCGTACAAGTTGGGTACTAAAACGTGTACTGTAGATTTCGGTAAGGTGTACTAATTGTTGACGCAGGTCATCTGTGGTGATGCCTGAGATGGTGGTGTTTTTGATTAGCTCGTTTATTGTCTGGCGAAATTGCCTATGAGACTCAAGCTCTACAATGTTCCAGCCTTCAGAAATTATGGCGTTTTGCTGGAATAGCCTGGCGTCCCTTCTTTCCATCAAGATATGTCCTTCTGGAGACGTAGTGTGGCTCCACACAGTGCTATAAAAGCACACTTTTTAGCTTGTATCAGGTTGCTCCTATACTCGCAAACATCTCTTGTCGCGCTGCAATCAACTGTAAAAGTGATTGCAGACCGCGTCTTGCGCCGCTACGTTGTGCTGTTGTCAGCGTTGTATCGGCTTCAAATTCGTCTTCGTCTAAAACTAGTGTATTCCCCAGAGGGTCCACCCATACATCTAAGAGCAGGTCGATCTGCTCTATCCCATCGTTGTGTATGTGTGCTGGCTCAGCAACATTGCAGTACCAGCCTTTGCGAACACCATCGGAATGCGTTATAGCGAAAATATTATACCAACGATCTGTGTAGTAGTACTCTGTAAATCTGTCTCCTGGCTCAAAAATGGTATAGCCAAGATCACGGGTTGGCAAGGTCCAGGTCGCCGAAATAACCACTCCATGTGGTAGATGTTCGATAATTTCGCCTGAATATTGGATCTTCGCACGCCCTTGCGGGTCGTGCTTCACGACAGTGATCATTCACCCAACCCTATATCGAAACGTTTCATTCCCGGTCGAGGTAACGAAAACTTCCTCTGCCAAACACCATGTAGTGTACTCTATTTCTATCTAATATGCAATGGGCGTGAGGGCGAGTTTTTCTATGCAGAATGTATGAGGCACTTAGGCAATTAGCTTTTCGATGGTATCCAAAAGCTCGTCGAGTTCAAACGGCTTCTTGAGACCAATCAGCCTTCGTTGACGAATAGCCGCCTCTGGCAAATTCGCGCTCATGATGATGGTCGGAATGTGGTCTAACCCCTGCATCGTTTGAAGCAAATCGTATAATTCAATACCATTCATCTTTGGTAGTTGGTAGTCTAAAATAAGCAGGTCGGGTTTGTTGCCCTTCATAATTTCTAATGCCTCAAAGCCATCAAGCGCAGTTATTGCTGTATATGGTGTTGTTTGCGCTATAGCGTATACAAGCACCTCACTTATCGAGTGATCATCTTCGACAATCAACGTAACTTTTGACATACGCTTAATGTTTTCCCTTGCCCTTAGGAATAAAGCGTCAGCTTGTTCCTAAACGCTCTATGTAATGAGGTTTCAAATTGTGTTACGTTTTGTAGGAAAAAGAAGTTTCAGTGTATATATGCATTAATGCCTCACAAGCACAAAAAACATGTAGTATATTCTATTCTTCTATTAACATCCTGATGAAGCTTAAACTTTCACAAATACGTTTTATGTCGACAAAACCAGTAGCGTCGATGGCAGGAGACTCTAAACTAATGTATCCATCATAACGACGCTCTTTAAGCCTTTCAAAAAATCGTACAAAATTGATCGTGCCTTCTCCCGGATGGAGATAGCGTCGTCTACCATCAGGCGCAAAGGGATTTCCATCAAAGTCTTTGATGTGAATGTGTTGTACCCGTTGCGACGACCAGAGCCATGCTGCTGTAAAAACTTCGTCTAACTGGTGTGCCTGTGCAAGAAATTCGGTGTCTAACGCAACGTCACAACGATTATCTCGTTCTATCGCACTCTGTACGTTGCCAAGAGGAGTAGCAAGACGACATGGAATGGTTTCGATTGCTAGCGTCACACCATG
>CAXTCR010000420.1:0-2612 GCA_964242555.1 uncultured Ktedonobacteraceae bacterium | reverse complement strand
GTAGCGATGCGGACACAGACGCGACATCCTGTTACGTTTTCAGGAGAACAGAAACGAACTTCCTACCGTTCGACACCCAAAGGAACACATTCACGAGGTCCAAGACTTCTCACAGGTCTGCTCTCGATATTAGCACTGATCGCGCTAGTACATTTTCTCATTGTAATGCATACCAATACACTACACACCACACCATCGACCTGTTCAGGGCTTGTGCGTAGTGTTGATTACACGAAATATGTTCAATATAACCCGACCACACAACAGCTAGGCGCGATACAATACGTCGATGCATTGCTAGGCGGCCAACCCGCGGCACTTGTACAGGTCATGGATGCCCAACATACGCTTGATGTCTACGTGTACGGTTGCGTGCTACAACAGCACACGCCAATGCTCACCGTTCTATTTAAACAGCAGGGATTAGTGCAAGGCACGATTAGTTTAAGCAAAGCCAATACCCTTATATTAGGTGAGCGCGATACGCTGCTCCCGCAGGATATGACGGCAGTCCTGCAGCCAATGCAGCAAAATCTCTATCAAGAGTATCGTTGGCAACATGGGTCGTTTGTACAGGTTGCGTTTCCTGGCATCTATCCAGTTACAGATAGAAGTGAAGCCGAGGCGCTCCAGGCACAATCCAATAATGATGCCTCTCTTCCCTGGACAGATGCACAGATAACAGCGCAACAAATGGCGAAGGACATACTACAATGGTCTTCGGGGAACTACCAGGAGAAACTGCTCGATAACGATGGCACAACGGCTCATGTGTTATTGCAACAGCAGCAACCAGCAATGGCAGTGACGGTTACGCTCTCGCGCCTCCTACAAAATGACGCAAAAGGTCTATGGTTTGTCACACACGCACAAACGCCGGATATTACCCTTGAGCAAGCACAATTTCTTAGTCCCGTCACCTCGCCGCTCGCGCTCCATGGCATAGTGGCAACGAAGGACGGACAAGCGACAGTAACCCTGTTTGACCATACACTGACAGCGATGTCGTCGCTCAGCAATGCTTCTCTACATGTACTGGCCGATGGCTCGTTTACGGGCAGTGTGCTTTACAGTAATAACAAGCAGGTTCAACAGGGGCTAGTGCTGATCGAAAATATTCCACCCGCCGGAAGTTCGGAGACGGGACAACTGTTGTTGACGAGCGCTTTGCTTGGATGACACTTTCTGTATAGAAAGATTAAGTGCGGAAGCTATCGCGATAAACGTCCTTAAATGAGCCTTACAGCATCCAGCGGAAAGTGGTGTGAGTTTGGTTGAATAAAGACAGATCATGCATTTAGCGTTGAAACCTTGCCTGCACTTTTTCACTCTGCAACTCTCGCAGCGCATCGGAGGCAACCCATTTGCCCTTGCCACCTTGTGCTAAAATGTTCTGCGCCGTCACAATTGCTGCTTGGTTAAGAAAAGCGTTGCGTTTACCGATTTCGCGTAATGCCCAGTTGACAGCCTTTCTTACGAAATTTCTGCCATCACTCGCCTCGCGTCCAATAATTTCGAGATAGGGAAGGT
This sequence comes from uncultured Ktedonobacteraceae bacterium, assembly GCA_964242555.1. Taxonomy (GTDB): domain Bacteria; phylum Chloroflexota; class Ktedonobacteria; order Ktedonobacterales; family Ktedonobacteraceae; genus JBBQVS01. The sequence continues at coordinate 1,082 of CAXTCR010000420.1, read as the reverse complement.
AGTGCTCATCAGAAGCTTCTTTATTGTGTACAGCTAAATAGGCAATGAGCGCGAAGCCAGCACGCTTTTCGTACTCTCGCTCGCGTGTAGACCACTCGACAGCTTTTTCCCAGGCGAGAGGAACCTTGTCAAAGAGATTGCTACAGCATTGGTCGCATAGATCCCAGGAGTCAAACTCTGCGACCCATGCCTCCATCTGCTCTTCCGTCACAGCCTTTGGATCATCCACAATCGCAGCCAGTATACGCGCTTCGTGAATGCCTGTTTCCCAGAGTTCCAGAGCTAGCATATGGTCTTTCTTACCGACGCTCCGGGCAATCTTGCGCAGCGTATTTACAGAGATACCTAATGCGTGCTCAGTGTTTATGCCAAAGCGCGCCATACCTTCCCGGTTGGCCTGATTACTGAATGATTGTAGCTCTGTAATAATTTGGGCTGCGTTCATTATGTTCCTCCACACATAAATTGTACCACATCAGCTTAAAAAAGCCGTAAAGAGGACCATGCATTCCTGTAACGTAGGCAATGTACAACACTGCCCGGCGCGTGCTATAATACGGGTATGAATGAACTTATCCAGAGAATAGAACGCCTCTCAAGACGCGTTCAGAAGACTATGGTGCGTCTTTGACGTGGCGTCAAAGAAAACCCAGATTGTAAAGCTCGAAGAAGAGAGCCTCGCCGAAGATTTCTGGTCCGATAACCGTAAGGCACAGGCACAGATGCAGCAACTAAACGCCTTACGTGAAGAGGTGACGACGTGGGAGGGGATTGCCACACAACTGGACGACCTGCAAGGACTTGCCCAACTGCTGGAAGAGGAGCCAGACGAGGAGATGCAGGCCGAGGTTGCGCAATCACTTGCCTCACTTGAGCAAGAAGTCGAGAAACTCCAATTCTCGTTGATGCTGAGCGGCGAACATGACGAGGACAACGCGATTATAAGCATACACGCAGGAAGTGGCGGCGTCGACGCGCAGGATTGGGCCGAAATATTGTTGCGCATGTATCTCCGCTGGGCCGAGCACCATCGTTTCCGCACCGATATCTACGACTATAGCGAGGGCGAAGAAGCTGGCCTG
>CAXTCR010000419.1:0-2637 GCA_964242555.1 uncultured Ktedonobacteraceae bacterium | reverse complement strand
TTGATCATTCCCCGAACGCGGCTCGGGGACGCCCCTGCCATATCACGAACACGCTCCCACTGCGCTCTGGTGGTATGGAAGGGGCGTTCCCCTTGCGGGCGCCCTGGTCCCCATTCGAACCTTACGTTAACGCCTATGGGGGCTACCCTACTATAGACGGGAGTGGTTTCCGAGTAAGCACTAAGCCGTACGTATTGTCCTTTGAAACGCTTACCTGTTTAGTTCTGAGGGTCAGAGACTCTCAAAGAAAGGTCGTATTCAATGAAGACACGAGCCGCCGTAATTTACGAACCAGGCAAACCGATTCAGGTTCAAGAGGTTGAACTGGATGCGCCAAAGGCCCACGAAGTACAGATCAAGATGGTCGCGGCTGGCATCTGCCACTCCGATTATCATATTATCTCCGGCGAACTCCCCGGCTATCTACCAATGGCCCTTGGTCATGAAGGTGCGGGCATTGTTGAGGCAGTCGGGCCAGATGTGACACACGTCAAACCTGGCGATCACGTTGTCCTCACCTTCATACCCTCATGTGGTACGTGCTACTACTGTACGTCTGGTCATGCCAACCTCTGTAACCTTGGCGCGGCAATTCTGATGGGGCCACAGCTAGATGGCACCTTCCGCGTACATGGACCAAATGGCGAGGACATTGGTCAAATGTGTGTGGTTGGAACCTTCGCTGAGCGTACGGTTGTGCCTGAAGCATCTGTCGTCAAGGTCGAGGACTACTATCCGTTGAATAAAGCGGTGATTGTCGGCTGTGGTGTGCCAACGGGCGTTGGTTCCGTTATTCACCGTGCAAAAGTTGAGGCGGGCAGTACGGTGATGGTCATTGGTTGTGGCGGCATTGGTATGAACGCTGTGCAGGGGGCAGCGATTGCTGGCGCACGTATGGTTATCGCTGTAGATACCAACGATTACAAGCTCGAACGTGCGAAAGAATTTGGCGCGACACACACCATCAATCCTACAAAGCAGGACCTTGTGCAAACCGTCAAGGAATGGACGTATGGTGAAGGGGTGCGTTATGCCTTTGAAGCTATTGCAACGCCCGCGACTATTGGACAAGCCTATGCGTGTGTTGCTAAAAACGGAACCGTCGTTGTGATCGGTCTCACGCCAGCCACTGCGGAGTCGATACCGATACCACCACTCGACCTTGTGTTGTACCAAAAGACAATCATGGGTACACTCTACGGCGACTCACAGCCACGTAGGGATATACCCGAATTGCTCGCGATGTATCATGCTGGCAAGCTCAAATTGGACGAGATGATCACAAAAGTGTACACGCTCGATCAGGTGAACGAAGCCTATGCAGACCTGCTTGCTGGCAAGAACATCCGTGGCGTCATCGAGTTTGCTCAATAATCGTAATGCGTTAACGTAGTGTCTGGTACGGGTTTGATTTATTGCATCTCGTTGTTACGCGGGATGTGATACATCAGACCTGTACATGGGCATATTTTCTTTTAACACACCCAGACGAAACGGACAGGCAGCATGTTTACATATCCATTCAGCGCGATTGTTGGGCAAGACCAGATGAAGCTTGCACTTATCCTCAACGCTATTCAGCCCTCTATTGGTGGCGTCCTTATTCGTGGCGAAAAGGGTACCGCTAAATCCACTGCCGTTCGTGCGCTTGCCGCTGTATTGCCTGAAATCTCCGTTGTGAGCGATTGTCCATTTTCCTGTCCTCCTGACCAGTCTGCTCTTATGTGTACCTCGTGTCGCGGTCGCTTTGAGCGAGGTGAGACGCTTCCTGTGACGCAAAGACGGATGCGTGTCGTCGATCTGCCGATAAACGCTTCGGAGGATCGCGTTGTAGGCACGCTTGACCTCGAACATGCGCTGCGAGAAGGTCAACGTCGTTTTGAGCCTGGAGTGCTGGCCGAGGCCAACCGGGGCATCCTCTATGTGGATGAAGTAAATTTGCTTGATGATTATGTTGTCGATGTGTTGCTCGACTCTGCCGCGATGGGCACGAATATTGTCGAGCGTGAAGGTGTTTCGTTCGCGCATCCTGCTCGTTTTCTGCTTGTAGGCACTATGAACCCAGAAGAGGGCGAACTGCGTCCGCAATTGACCGACCGCTTTGGCCTATGTGTTGATATTACCTCTATTCATGACATTCGCCAGCGTGTCTCCATTGTCGAATTGCGCGAACGCTTTGAGTCTTCGCCCGAGGCGTTTATTGAGGAATATACTCCTGCCGAACAAGCCTTGAGACAACGCATCGTGCAAGCATCGCAGGCAGAACGACGTATAACTGTTCCAAATGCTGTTGCAGAACTAATTGCACGTATCAATATTGAACTGGATATCGACGGGCATCGCGGTGATATCGTTATGCGCCGTGCTGCCCAAACCTATGCTGCTTATCTTGGAGTTTCAGAGGTCACGTCCGACCATATCTATGCTATCGCGCCAATGGCTCTCGCTCATCGTCTGAAACGCCTGCCCCTACAACAAGCTTCTCGTACTGTCTCCGACGCGTTGAACACCGTTAAAAAGCAATTAGCCCCATCATAAGGAGGATGCCATGAATATCGCACAGGGACTCGCGCACGCGAAAAAAGTCTATGGCAATCGTGAAGCTGTCACGTGTGGTACGACGCGCTATACATGGAA
>CAXTCR010000418.1:0-2639 GCA_964242555.1 uncultured Ktedonobacteraceae bacterium | reverse complement strand
GATTGCGGTTACTTGATATCAATTCATCAATATAGTTCAAGCGCGCCATCCACGTACCGCTATTGAGCCAGAGGGAACTCACTTTGTCCGCTGGCCAGCCCGCGACGTTGGGTGGGTCGAACAATGTTTGCCCCATGACGGTCGTTGAACGCTCTAGCCCTTTGCCATTGCCCTGTAGATTTAGCGCACGATAGGTACCAGCAACAAATTCGGTAGGCGATTTGATACGCGCTCGATAAGCTTTCTGCGAGGCAAATTGCGGCGAGAGCAGTAGCGTACGCATTACCGCACCTATATTGTGTCCGCTTTTTACATAGGTATCGATCAGAGGTTTTAGGTCGTCGCTCGACGGATTCTCATACACAAAGAAGGTGAAGAGTTTGCGTGCCAAAAACTCTGGTGTCGCAGGGTGATTCGCCAGGATTTTGACAACATCTTTATAGTCGAGATTGCCAGTATGTCCAAGATATGTTTTCGTGAGATTATTATGATCTTGCGGTCGATAGTACGATTGTGTTGTATTGCCTTTGACATGCCAGCCGGTTAAAGCAGCGGCACCTTGATAGACATCCTGTTGGGTGTAATGACCAAGACCTAGCGTGAATAATTCCATCAATTCGCGCGCAAAGTTTTCGTTTGGCGCATTTTTGTGACTCTTGGTCAGGTCGAGGTAGACGAGCATCGCGGGATCGCTGACAATCCCAAGCAGGATATTGTCGTAGGTATCGAAGGCGTGCTCGCGGAAGAACTGGTTCTGCACCATCATGCGCGCATACGCATTATTGCCACCAACCTTCCGAAAACTACTCGTGAGCATGCCATGCCAGAATAACACCATCTTCTCTAAGAGAGGACGCTGTGTCCAGGCCATGCGCAAGAGCCACCAACGTTGCATATTCGCCATAGAAGAACTATTGGGGGCATAAAAATCCAGATTGAGCGCCTTGAGCCGATTTTCCATTGCGTCATCTGACACCTGTTGATAGTTAATCAAACGATCAACGGCATCCGCATAACTGTAGCCTCGGTATGTGTTTATATCGGCGGGTGTCGCTCCAAAACCCGCCCGTCTTAAAAGGTGTCCTATTTGCATACTACCAGTTATCGGCTGGTGCGGCAAAAACTGTAGCCCTCCATTTTGCCAAGCTTGCTCCACCGCTACCGTCCCTCCGGCGACAACACCAACGCCTATGCCTGTCGCTGCGACAACCCCAAACAACTTCCGGCGCGACATTTTACGCTCCTGAGGTGGCGAGGGAGAAACGTCGATAGCTCCTTGCTTTTCGATGCGAGGCAATCTAGGCTGAGTATCCTCCATGCTCTCAAGCTCATCCCACTCCTCTGTTAGCTGATTATGTATATCCATTTCGGTCTCCATTGTCTATCACGAAACGATGCACATCGTGAGATCGACCAGTTGCTGCCTGTAAGAACCGTACTCATCACGTCCTATTACATTTGCAAACAAGGATGTAATGAATACGGTTTCTACAACATTATTGTTTTATCCTTGCTTTACACTCATCATTTTAGACCTGATAACTCAAGAAAACCTCAAGAGAGGATACAGATTTCGCCAATGTTTTTGGTGTAAAAGTACTACTAAAAGGCTTATACAACACAACTTCATGTTGCTTTAACATCAATAGGACATCATTTACGCAAAGGTACCATATACATATAGAAAAATAGGCATATAAAGGAAGAGATGATATAGTTCGTAAAGAATGTTCTTTAGGAAGAGCTACGACGTCCTATTTCTACTCTACGCATCGAACTTCAAGAGGAGCTTTTTCGACTCATGAGGCAAACGCTACAAGAATATCGCATACCCATCGCCATAATAAGCATTGTGCTCGTGGTCGCAATTCTCGGCACGAGCGTGTGGCTACTACTCGGACACTCACCTGAGCAGAAGCAAAAGAAGACGCATATAGAAGTGACAAAAACAGCTACTTCCCAGCCGACACAAGAAGTTAATCCTGTATCACCACTCCTCTTTGGTACAAATTTAGGACTGTTCACGCCTAACGATCAGGTGATTAACTCTACGATGACGCGAACATTGCTACAGCAGTTGCACACGCAGATTATTCGCATGCCTGTACGCGAAAGTCTCTCAAATACAGTCGAGATACAGGCTGCTCAAGATATCAAAAATGTAGGTGCCATTCCACTTGTTGTGCTACACGGCCCGTCGGTACCAAACGCTCTACCCGAAGACAGTGTAATTATCAAAGATATGAACGACATCTTTGGTAAGAGTATTGTCTATTATGAATATGGGAATGAAGAAGATTTTTTCCATGGTCTTGACGCTACCGCCTACACAAATAGCTGGAACCAGCTCGTCCCACAATTAAAAAAGCTTGCCCTAAATGGGCACTTCATTGGTCCGGTGAACTACCAGTACTCACGCTCATATCTGACAACGTTCTTGCAAAATGCACAACCACGCCCCGATGAAATTAGCTGGCACGAGTATACTTGTAGCAAAAAGGACCAGTCTGACAAGTGCCTCAATAACATTGATAAATGGACAACGCATATCGCGAACGCGAGAGACGCGATGAAGACAACTCTCGGCACCGTTCTTCCCATTATGATTACAGAATGGAACTACGCGCCCGACTTGCAAG
>CAXTCR010000417.1:0-2663 GCA_964242555.1 uncultured Ktedonobacteraceae bacterium | reverse complement strand
GCCAGTACATTGGGTATAAGCGTCTCGGGTGCTCTGTGCATTTGTTGCTTATCTGATTCAAAGTGTTCAGGGTGCTGTTTCATTATCTCACCGAATCCTTGTTCTGCAGCATTTTGCGCAACAACGCGATGCCGCGATGCTTCTTAGCCTTTATTGTGCCTAATGGTTGATTGAGTAATTCCGCGATTTCCTGATAGCTCAATTCCTCGAAATAATATAAATTGATTACTACACGGTAGTGTTCTGGTAGCGAGATAACTAGTCTTTCGATTTCTTGTCGCTGCTCTCCATACCATGCGATTTGGTCTGGTCCATCGGCGCTGTCCTCTAGCTCTAAAAGCGTGTTGTTCTCATGTGCGTCCAGCGAGGTTTGTTGTAGCGTGTGTATGCGCTGACGATTGTAAAAGACGTTAAGCGCGATCTTGAATAGCCATGCTTGTAGCTGTAACTCACGTATTTTTTGTGTTGGATAATCCTTAAGCGCGTAGTATGAGCGAATGAATGCTTCTTGCGTAATGTCTTCGGCCTCTTGCACGCTCCCTGTTTGGCGCAGCACGAAGCCATACAACATATGTTGATAGGTCAACACCAGTTGTTTGAAATGACGGTCTATGTTTGTTGCCAACAAAGCCGTTAGCCCACCATCATCGTTTATCATCGTTTCGACGCCGAACTCCAATCTAATTGTTCTGTCTTCTGTAGAACACAAAAAACGCGATGAGGGTTGCATTACTGGCAATACATCTGTTCATCTCGTACAATGATACTTACGAAAAGATCGTCCTCCTATTGCTTACAGAAGTTTGTTTCATCGTTGAACAAATCATATTCTCATCGTATTGAGTACCGAAAGGATGGTGTTTCATGCTCACATTTTCCCCGACGGAAGAGCAAGAGGAGATACGTCAACTGGCACAGAGTGTCGCTGTCGAGCAGTTTCGTCTGGAGGCGCGTGGTTCTGAGAAGAATGGAGATATTTCGCCCGCACCGGCGCAGGTGCTAGCACAAACCGGTTTAACCACACCATTTTCCGAGGACTATGGTGGTCAGGGCGATATCGAGGCTGTTACCTATTCGTTGATTGCTGAGGAGCTTAGCGTTGGTGATAGCGCGCTCGCGATCAACATTCTGGGTTCGCTTATCGCACCTGTTGCGGTGGCGGTGGCGGGAAGCGAAAGCCAGCAACGTGAATGGTTGACGGCCTTCTCAAATGGTGAGACCGGACATGCACTGCGTGGTAGCCTTGCGTTTGCGGAACGTACTGGAGGCTACAGTCTAGGCGAAATAACTGCAACAGCTCGTAAAGAGGGTGACACCTATATTTTGAACGGCACCAAACGTGACGTGATACATGGAGGCAATGCCGCTTTACGGATCGCGCTGTTTCGGTTAGAAGGTACCAGTGGAATTGACGGTCTCTGTGCGTTTATCCTGCCCGAACACGCAAACGGGTTACGGATCAGTGAAGACGTGCAAAAACTTGGCTTGATAGCTGCGCCAAGTGCCTCATATAACTTTGAACATGTTGTTGTACCCGCGTCTTGCATGCTAGGAACGCTGGGAAGCGAACATGTAGTGCGTGTGGCCGTCCTCTATGAACTGTTACGAGCCGGAGTTGCGTGTGGTATCGCACGAGCATCGCTAGAATATGCACGGGATTATGCGGTGGGACGTGTTGCCTTTGGTCGGCCAATCGCATCTTATCAGGGAATTGCGTTCATGGTTGCGGAGATGGCGATGAAGCTGGATGCTGCGCGCTTGCTGGTCTGGCAGGCCGCTGTAGATTGGGACCGCAACATCGAGCTAGCGACTCTAGTGCATAATGTGGAAGCCGCCCAAAAGCAAGCACTGAAAATCGCGAAATCTGCATCTATCGATGCAATTCAAGTGCTTGGTGGCGCGGGCTATTTACAAGATCACCCTGTTGAAATGTGGGCACGCAACGCAGCGGCAATGGAGTAGAGACAACATGCTAAACTTTACACTGAGCAAATCACAAGAGGCTTTTCGTGACTATGCACATTCAATTGCGGTTGAGGAGATGCGTCCTATCTCGCTTGAATGTGATCGCAGCGAAAAGATACCGGAGTCATTCTTTTTGAATATGCAAAAGCGTTTCTGGGCTGGTTCGTCGGGACAGGCGCGAATGCAAGCGTCGGGCGAAGAGAAGCAAGAGAATGTGCTTTCGGTGCTTTCGCAAGAGGAGATGGCGTGGGGTGACGCAGGACTTTCAACAGCAATTCCTGGTCCTGGACTCGCGGCACCCCCTATTCTTTCACAGGGGACGCCGGAGCAACAGGCAAAATTTCTGAGTCCCTACATGGATGGGAAACTGCACTGGGGCGCACTTGCGTTAACCGAGCCTGGTATTGGCTCTGACGTATCAGGCATCTCGACGACAGCGGTGCTTGATGGTGACGAGTGGGTGCTAAACGGGCAGAAGCATTATATTACAAATGGGGCACGTGCTGACCTTGTTATTACTTTTGCGACGGTTAACAGAAATCTTGGGCGTGAAGGCATTCGTCCCTTTGTGGTCGCGAAGGGCACGCCGGGCCTCAGCGTTGGGCGCATCGAGGAGAAGATGGGTTTGCGCGCCTCGCAGACTGCGGAACTGATCTATGAGAATGTGCGTGTGCCGCAGGAGAACCTGCTGGCAGGGC
>CAXTCR010000416.1:0-2666 GCA_964242555.1 uncultured Ktedonobacteraceae bacterium | reverse complement strand
CAAGAGAGTCCTGCCTCGACTTTTCGAAACTCCGATATACTAAGTAGTTCAATATGAGAAGCAAACTTCTGTACGCGTTCTAAGGTCTTGGGAAAATCTGCTTGTGCACAAATAGCCTCATCCACTCTGATTGTATTAGCAGCCCAAGGTTCATCTGGAGCTACTGGCACTACAGTATAACCTTGCAAAGGTGCAGTATCGATCCAAGCAGGATTTATAAGTAATACATCATCGAGGATGGCGGTGCATGCTGTCTTTAAATGCAGGCATCCCGTTACTGGAACAGCTACAACAGTATAGCCAAAGGGTTTGACGATATCAGTCAAGGCTGAAATAGCAAGGGTGTTTGTACGACTTGAAAGACCGACAAATAGAGTTTTTCCAATGCGTAATACATCACCACCTTCGATTGTCGCTGGCAAGTGTATGTCAACGGTCTCACGATACTTGCTTAGTTCTTGCTTTACTCCTGCTGGTTCACTTCGTCGGGAGGAAGTACCCATGCTCGTGATAATAGCAATCTCGTCGAGTACAATCGCGGTATCTTCTACGAAACAGGAGTCAGGCAAATTCTTGTTTATATCTAATACTGTAAGTTCAACGCCAAGCGAAACAAGCATACTGCAATACTGCTCATGCTGCCGCTGAGCAAGCGAGAGATTTACTGCTTCCCGATCAAGGTACGTAAGTTCACCTGAAGCAAGGTTGGAGGCGACGATGTGTGTAAGTCCGAGTAACATCTATAAAACCTTCTATGCAACACTGTTTGAACTGACTCTTCCAGAAGTATACTACAACTTTTTATAACAGGTCTTGATGCACTGATGTGCTGTGCAGGAGTACAAATATTGTGCTACACTGAAAAAGCTTTTCTTCCACCGAAAACACTTGTAAAGAAATGAGGATTGTAATGCAACGACGCTTATTTCTCCTGCTCGCACTTCTTGCACTGATTAGTGGTCTTACGGTAACGTCTAGCAGTACAGCACAAGCATCAACAAAGAGTTGCGTTGTACCGGGACAAACAACTACACTTCATGGCGCGCTTAGTGGAGCAAACTACACGATAGCTGTTCCCTCTAACTGGAACGGCTCATTGGCGCTCTACAGTCATGGCTACGTATTTCCAACCCAGCCTTTAGCTAATCCAGCACCCGATGCCAGCGATGCCGCGAGTGGTGCCGTTTTATTGAGCAAGGGCTATGCGCTCGCAGGCTCTTCGTACAGTCAAAATGGGTGGGCAATTCAACAAGCTTTTCATGATCAAATTGCTCTGCTCGACTATTTTAATGCAACGTGTGGACATCCAACACGTACAATTGCGTGGGGTGACTCGCTTGGCGGCATCATCACCGCTGGTTTGGTCCAACTTTATCCAGAACGCTTCACAGGTGCACTACCCTTGTGTGGCGTACTAGCTGGGGGCGTAGGAACATGGAATCAGGCGCTCGATGGCTCGTTTGCGTTTAACGTTCTACTCGCGCAAAGCAAGCTCTCTGTTGTGCATATTACAGACCCCAATGGTACGCTAAACAAAGCCGAGACTATTTTGCAAGCAGCACAGACAACTTCACAAAATCGGGCACGCATTGCGCTGGTTGCAGCATTAGGAGATGTTCCAGGATGGTTTGATCCCAAATCGCCCGAACCTGCTGCTAACGACTACACAGCCCAACAGCAGAACCAATTTCTTTGGTTGAGTCAGGTGAATTTCGCATTCGCTTTTGGTGCACGTGCTGAACTCGAAGCTCGTGCGGGTGGCAATCCCTCATGGAATGTTGGTGTCAATTATCGCAAACAGTTAAGTCTCTCTACAAGCAATGCAGAGGTCAGAGCCTTATATAAACAGGCAGGACTCAACCTCGATACGGACCTGGACGCACTCGCCAAAGCTCCACGCATTGCAGCGGACGCGAATGCAAAGCAGTATCTCAGCAAGTACATCACTTTCAACGGCGATCTCGACATACCCGTACTGACGATGCACACGACCGGTGACGGCCTTGTAGTCAATCAGCAAGAGCAAGCATATAAAAGTGTCGTTGCGGCACATGGTGACACGGATATGCTTCGTCAAACGTTCATCCACCGTGCTGGTCACTGTGCCTTCACACCTGCCGAAGAGCTTACTGCATTCGGTACGCTCGTTCAGCGTCTCAATACGGGCAAGTGGGGTTCTATCAATCCGACACTGCTCAATCAAGAGGCAGCATCGCTTGGCTCAGCTCTAAATCCAGCGTCACCCGCATTTCTTGCGTATACGCCAACACGATTTTTACGTCCATATGACGTGAGAAATAAGAGTTGGTAGGGGAGACGCTAGAAGATACAAGCCATCTAAACTTTTTTCTTCGAGAGATACGATGGAATTACAGATAGAAAGAGTCGATGCCCAGATAGCGGGAGAGGCGAGGGGTGTTGTAATCGCGATTGACGTGATACGGGTGTTCACAGTCGCGGGCTACGCGTTCGCGGGTGGTGCGAAAGAAATGTGGTTGGTGCGCACAGTTGAGGAGGCGCGAGCACTACGCGAGCGCGAGCCAGACGCCCTATTGATAGGCGAGGTTGGGGGTCGTCTCATTGAGGGTTTCCATCTGAACAATTCGCCCTATAGAATGGCACAGGCAGATGTGGAGGGTCGACTACTTATTCAACGCACTGGCGCA
>CAXTCR010000415.1:0-2681 GCA_964242555.1 uncultured Ktedonobacteraceae bacterium | reverse complement strand
CGATGCATCCATTTATTTGGAATGCTGTTACCAGCGATGATGCCAGCGCGTGCCAGACGCTGATTGAGCTGCATTTTTTCGCCCGCCGTCATCCCCACATTCCACTTGTTGCTATGCATGACGCACAGGCACAGGAAACCTTCTCACGTGTCGAGCGCGAACATCTCTCTATTATTCATTGAGTATAGCAAGCTTGTTCGTACCAATAAGGTATGCTACACTTGCCTGAGGAGAGCAGAGAACAAATTATTTTGTAAGCAAGGATGTCATGAGAACCGTCCAAACCACGAATGTACAGGAACGACGTTTTGTTCCTATGCAATTGCGTAAAGATGTCGTATTGCGTAACCAGTATGTGGCTACAATTCCACGCTGGCGTCGTCCGCTTGTTGGCTATTTTACCAGTATCTTGCTGGTGGGCGGAGCCTTATTGGGAACATGGTTTCTGCGTACTGTATTCGCGTCTCTCTCTTTTCCAGATGCGCTCTTTATGCTCTCCGTCTTGTTGACTGCGCTACTTTGGGGGGCGGGACCAGCTATCTTCGCGCTGATGCTGAGTACCCTTGTGCTTGACTATTTTTTCGTGACGCCGCTTTATCAGCTCAATTTCACAAACTGGAATGGTGTGGCACAAGTTATTCCTTATATGATCGCTGGTCTGGTGATTGCACTGATTACAGGTCAACGTGAACGGGCGCGCTGGAAATCGATGGCGACCGAGCAAGAACTGCAAGCATACGCAGTGGAGTTGGAGGAGGCGAATACTCAGCTTAAAGATGCCGATCAGCTCAAAGACCGCTTTCTCTCTATTGCCTCGCATGAACTGAAAACTCCTGTTACTAGTATTCGTGGACAAGCCCAACTTGCGATTCGCCGGCTCACCAAACAAAAAAATCCCTCTCCCGAAATTGAAGGAATGCGCTCAACACTAGAGAAGATTAATGAGCAGACGACGCGTTTGACCTCGTTGATTGATGAACTGCTCGATGTGAGTAGTATTCGCGCAGGAAGAGTCGAGCTGCATAAACGCGAGTTCGAGCTTGTGGCGCTCTGTCAAGGCATTGTGGAGGACCAGCAGCTGCTTACGGGACGCACAATCGTCCTTAGCTCTGAAGCACCAACTATAGTGATACTTGCAGATCGTGACCGTTTGTCGCAGGTGGTTGTGAATCTTATCTCCAATGCTGTGAAGTACTCATCGGAGGGGAGCGAGATTCAGGTGCGACTGAGTCAGGACGATGCGCATGTTTGCATTGAGGTACAAGATTATGGTAGAGGTATCTCGGACAAGCAGTTGCCCCATATTTTCGACACCTTTTATCGAACGCCCGACGCGCAGGCATCCTCGAAATTCGGGCTAGGACTAGGTCTTGCTATTTGTAAAGACATTGTCGAGCGGCACGGAGGCCGAATTTGGGCCGAGTCACAGTTTGGAAAGGGCAGCACGTTCTTTGTGAAGTTGCCAAAGAGGTAAGATGAGTGGGGTCAATGGCATGCGCTGTGCATGTTTTTGCATAGCGCATGCCATTGACCTTGCAACATAGAAATAAAGCTCTTGCGTTGATATGCAAGGGCTTTATTTAACAGGGGCGACACGAATCGAACGCGCAACCACTCATTTTGGAGACGAGTGCTCTACCAATTGAGCTACGCCCCTATAGCTATGCAATGATATTAGCAGAGCGAGAGGCTTTTGTCAAGCATTAGAATTGCTCTTTTTTATTTTCATGTATTTCGAATGATTGTGAAAGTTATTGTTGAATTTTAATAACAATATCATGTATATTGCTGTATACAAATACAGAAGACGATATTTGTTAACATCTCACCTCAATGACTTTATGAGAACGAGGAACACGTTATGAGAGACACGTCACAGCAAGGTTTGATCTCTCTCACAGCCGTTTTAAATCGGCTTGTGCAGTTAGGGTATGAAGTGCTATTACCTTGGGCAGATCACCTTGGTTATGACATGGCCTATTATGTCGTTGAAGAACATAACAACTTTGGCTTCTTCACTCATTATGAGTCACGTCTTGTTCGTGTGCAAGTAAAAACTGGTCGTGTTACTAAAAGTGGTGCTTGTATTGAGTTTAATACTGTCTCTGTTACAGCAAATAGGCGTGGAATAAACCTCAAAAAGACATATGTAGGGGAAGCTGAGGTCTTTGCGGTATATATACCTAATAATGGTAGAGTGTACATGGTATCAGTTGACGAGGCTCCAAAAGGTACTGACATGACGCTTCGATTTAAGAGCGCAGGTCTAATAAGAGGAAATCATAAGAAAACATATGTAGTTCCTTTCGAGAAAATCAGGGACGCTCGATTTAACTCGGCAGAGGATTACGAAATTTAGAGGAGATAAAAATACTTATATACCTTATCGTTTAAGTACTTTAGGATTTAAGGATAACGGAGGAGGTGAGATTCGAACTCACGGAGGGGATTCCTCACTCATTTAGCAAACGAGCGCACTAGGCCACTATGCGACTCCTCCACAACATACTGCTATGCTGATGTGCCTAGTATACAGAAAAGACCTACTCATGTCAAGCATTTTTTTAGTACTATTTTTGACCGACCTACTTTGTTAGAAGGCATAGCGGATGGTGCAGTAGGGCAACTCTTTACGGAGCAGGGCGCAGAAGTCGTTGACGAGGTTGCGCTTGATGGAGAGC
>CAXTCR010000414.1:2292-2713 GCA_964242555.1 uncultured Ktedonobacteraceae bacterium | reverse complement strand
CACACCCGGCATGGGGTGAGGCTGTGCATGCTGTCGTCGTCCTCAAACCAGGCATGAACGCGAGTGAAGAGGAGCTGATCGCCCATACACGAACGCTCATTGCAGGCTATAAAGTGCCCCGTAGCGTAGAGATCGCGCCCGAAGCACTGCCCAAGAGTGGTGCAGGAAAAATTCTCAAGCGCAACCTGCGCGATAAATACTGGATGGGTAAGAGCCGCAATGTGAACTAGAGGGACACTACACAACTGTTTTGTCTTTTTTCGCTTGTATTGGACTCCTCTCGTTTATATCATACAAGGGATTGAGCCAACGCAAAAATCCGAAACGGCTTGCACCAAGTAGTTCCCAGGCTCGCACGATTCCTAGTCCATAGGCACTCATAACTAATGTTGTCAATTCGGCAACAGGTCCTGCATCACCA
>CAXTCR010000414.1:0-2282 GCA_964242555.1 uncultured Ktedonobacteraceae bacterium | reverse complement strand
CAGGGGAGCGTGCGAGCAGTACAGCAAAATAAAACTCAAATCCATAGAGCACTAAACTTATTAAAATCAGGATAACTCGTCGTATGCCTGTTTGCCAGTTGGGTGGTTTCAACAATACGCTAAACGCTAAAAATATGCTATTCGTGAAACCTATCCCTGCCATAACGAGTGTGAACCATGCTATATTTGTATGTGGAACTAATGCATTAAACGAAATGAAAAAAGCATTCAGTAAAGCCGTAAACGAACTAGATGCGACCGCACGACGTTCTGATGGCGCGCCTCCCATAACAAAACGCTCTGGTGCCACCGCGATAGCAACAAAAAGTAATCCAACTAAGGCCGCACCAGCACCAGTACTAGCCACAAAAAAGTCCTTAAATTCAGAGGGAACCATAGGCAAAAGAGTCCTTTGCAAAAGTAATAACTCAATTATAGTATATGATATCATTAAGGTGCTTAGTGATTGGTGAGGCGATCCTATTTCGCTCTTTCCTGCTTACCGGATACGTCTTGGTGCTATAAGGAGCGTTTCATATCTTTGTGGTCTTCGTCGAGGAACCTGCTCTACATCGTCAGTTTGGAGCAGGCTGCGAAGCATATCTCCGTGCAGTTCCACGCTGGCTCCCCCATTTCCCTCGAGTGAAGTGATTGTTGTATTTGACAGACACGTACATCGCTTCTTACAATGAGAGTAGATGCGGGTTGCAATGTATGCAACCATCTCCATAGAAAGTACAGACTCATGACTACCGTAGAGCAAGACCAGAGGCTCAACCCCTATCCGTGGTATCAGACCATGCGGGCCAATAGCCCTATTGCCTATAATGAAAATTATCATTCGTGGAGCATTTTCAGCTATGACGCTGTACAGCGCGTCCTGACCGATTACAATGACTTTTCCTCGCAAATCATGGGAGATGGGTCTGGCTTGCCACTTGGGACGAGCTTGATTAATTCGGACCCGCCACGACACCGCAAATTACGCAGTATTGTTA
The DNA here is from genome assembly GCA_964242555.1 of uncultured Ktedonobacteraceae bacterium. Lineage (GTDB taxonomy): Bacteria > Chloroflexota > Ktedonobacteria > Ktedonobacterales > Ktedonobacteraceae > JBBQVS01. Next base: position 1,284 of record CAXTCR010000414.1, on the reverse strand, counting down.
CACAGGCGTTCACTCCGCGTACTATTGCACAACTCGCGCCGCGCATTACAGAGATCGTCGACGAACTGCTGGATAAGGTAGCGGCAAAGGGCACGATGGATGTGATGGATGATCTTGCCTATCCACTGCCTGTCATCGTTATCGCGGAACTGCTTGGCGTTCCAACAAAAGATCGCGATCAGTTTAAGCGTTGGTCAGATGTGATTGTTGGCTCGGAGAGTCCTGCTGGCGGCGAACCCCAGCAGGAGATGATTGACTACTTTTCCGTGATGATTGAGGAGCGAAGGCGCGAACCCAAAGACGATCTTATCAGTTCGCTGCTTACCGCGCAGGTCGATGGAGAGTACCTGAGCGAAAAAGAGCTTATGGGCTTCTTCATTTTGTTGCTTGTGGCGGGCAATGTCACTACGACGAACCTGATTGGCAATGCCTTTCTCTGTTTTGATGAATATCCCGATGCGTTGCAACAATTGTACGCCGATCAATCATTGATACCGAGTGCCATCGAGGAAGTGCTGCGTTATCGTTCGCCTGTGAGCCATATGTATCGTGTGGTGCGCGAAACCACCACGCTTGATGACAAGCAGATACATCCAGGAAATTTTATGATAGCATGGATTGCTTCCGCGAACCGTGACGAGAAGCATTTTCCCAATGCTGATACGTTTGATATCACGCGTTCGCCTAACAAGCATCTCGCCTTTGGGCATGGCATACACTTCTGTCTCGGTGCGCCATTGGCACGCCTTGAAGCAAAAATCGCCTTCGAGCTTATGCTCTCGCGCCTACCGGAAATGCGAAGTGTGCCAAACACGCGGCATCAGGCTATCTCTAGCATGATTTTGCATGGCGTCAAACACTTTCCTATCACTTTTAAGGCTTCATAAGCAAGGAGGCATTTCGTTATGGCCGACGCGACACCACAATTCAAGCAGCAACTCAAGGAAGCCTTTAACGCCATTCAAGAGGGACAGGTTTTCACGTTCCGCCGTACGTTTACCGCTGGAGATGTTGCCCTGTTTTGTGGTGTCACCGGCGATTACAATCCCTATCACATTGACCAGACTTTTCTTGAAGAGAGCTGGTTCAAGCGTCCGATTATTCCTGGCTTGCTCACTGCGAGCATGATAACGCATATTGGCGGTATGATTGGCTTTCTCGCTTCTGAAATGGAGTTTAAGTTCGTCTCGCCGGTCTATGTTGGCGACACCATCACGTGTACCGTTACCTTTGGGCAGAGGGATGAGATCAAACGCAAACTGCGGGCGAGAGCAACGTATGTCA
>CAXTCR010000413.1:0-2741 GCA_964242555.1 uncultured Ktedonobacteraceae bacterium | reverse complement strand
CGAGCAGTTGCAGTGTTGGATATACAGAACCTGCGCTCGGTGCGTAGAAGCCACCAGAACGCTCTTCCAATGCTTTAATCATCTCATAGCCGTGCATTGGTCGCTCTTGTAGCAAGTTCAACAATGCAAACTTCACATCACCGCGTCCGAAGAAGCGACGACCTTCGCCAGAACCTTCTGGCCCGAAAGGACCTCCCGGGCCAAATGGACCGCCAGGACCGAAGGGACCACGACCACGTCTTGCCTCGAAGAAGCGAGAACCAGGACCAAAGGGTCCACGAGGTCCAAAGAAGCGAGGTCCACCAAATCGGCCACGCGGTCCGCCAAAGCGTCTACCACGAGGACCACGAGGACCATCGTCATCCTGCAACCATGGTGGTGTCCAACCCTCCCAATCTCCGCCTTGTCCTTGAAATGCAAATCCTCTATTCATTCTACCAAACATCATAGGTATTGTTTCCTTTCGCTCTTGCGATATAATGCGATATATCGTTATTGGTAGTATAACGATATATCGCATTAATGTCAAGTCTACATTGGGCAAATTTTACACTTGGTTTAGTATTTCATATCAATCTTTGAACAGATGCGCTAAGAATGCTCTTGTTGGTGCTTGCGGGGTAAAATGATAAAACCTTCATAAGCTCCCTCCCACTTACAGATGCCTCTCTCCCAAATTGGGAGAAAAACGCGTTTAATTGGATGAATTCTATTAGATAATGCTCTCTTTTCTTTTTTTTGGGAAAATCCTCAATAGTGAAGTACGTGTAGGGGTGTTCAATGTCTGATTTAGAAGGTGTCTTGCTGAGTGACTATCTACTTATCCAATGTGTTAGTAAGGGTGGCGTGGCCGATGTGTATCGTGCGCGGCAGGTCAATGGAATTGGTTCGAGCGTAGAGCCTGGGGACGGCAAGACGTTTGATGTGGCTGTGAAAGTGTTTCGTCCTAGTTATGCGCAGCGCGAGACGTTCCGTAACTATTTTATGACAGAGGCCGAGAAAATCGGGCAGTTTGCCCATCTCAATATCCTCCCGTTCCTTGAATATGGTGAAGGTGATGATCTCCTTTATCTTGTAACACCCTATATGACGAACGGCACTCTGGATGATCTGCTAGTTCGCGTTGGTGGGCACCTTTCAGCACTGCAAGCATTACCAATAATGGAACAATTGTGTGGTGCAATCCAGTATGCCCATTCTGCCGACGTTTTGCATGGCAATATTAAACCCTCCAACGTCTTTTTGACGGCAGACGCACGAGTGATGCTCTCCGATTTTGGTATCGCTCATGGTTACGACGATAGTCAGCAATCATTGACGCGTGTTGGCTGGGGATCAGCCGAATATGCGGCACCCGAGCAATCACTAGGGGTCCTGCGCCGGCAAAGCGATATCTATTCGCTTGGTGTCTTGCTCTTTCATATTCTGACCGGCTCTACTCCCTTTACCGGTCAAACGCCCGTCGAGGTCCTGCTCAAGCATGTGCGCCAGGAGCCACCATCGGTACGTACCTTTATGCCAACAGTCTCCGATGCCGTTGATCATGTGCTACAACGTGCTTTATGTAAACGCTCTGACGACCGTTATGCGACGGCAGATGCATTTCTTCAAGCATTCGCTCATGCAGTAAAGGTTGCACCCACAGCCTCGCCTGCTGCACGGCCTATTTCGACCGTCAAGCTCAAGCCATTCCATATCACAACGCTAACCGCTCCGCTCACACCACCCCCTGTTGTCCAGCCCAGTACCGTCGAGAGTCCCGAGACTCCTCTATCAGAAGAGGATGGGCTAAGCATGCCCGTTCCAGCAGCACTGCCACGAACACGCGAGGTCTCTTCGTCACATATGCCTCCCCTCTTTGCCGAGTTCTCACCCTCCTCCGCAACTCCCTCCGGTACACCTGAGGAACCTACGAAGCCCGAAATTTTCTCTCAGCACTTTTTGACACAACCCGATGAACAGGGCGAATCACTCTTCTGGTCGGTCGATCCATCTGAATGGTCTCCTATAGCAAAAGAGATGGAAGACGCAACACCCTCCGATGTGCCTTTGACCGCGAACGAGTATCTCCAGAGCAAACCTCTTGTACTAACTACACCCATCGAAGCTGGGCAAAAGAAGCAGGAAGTCCAAACGCCTCTGCTTAAGAAATTACTGCCGCTTCTAGTGGTCTTGCTATTGCTACTTGGCCTGCTTGGGGCGATGCTTTCTGCCTTTTTCTATCCAACGAATAAGTCGGGTGCATATATGGGCAATTACCAAACAAGACAGTACATGATAGTAGATGCTCGGGTGCATCTCTAGGTTGAGGGGATTATGACCGAATTGGCGGGCGTTTTAGTTGGCGAATACTTTTTGTTAGAATGTCTGTCGCGTGAGGGTCAGGTGGAAATGTATCGTGCTCGTCCAACGACAAAGGCGGGTTACGATGTGTTGTTGCGTATCTTTCGTCCACCATTTCCCGATCCCACAAACTTTCAGGCGCACTTCCTTACAGAGGTCGAAAAGATTTGGCGCTGCCAGCACCAAGGTCTGTTGCCCCTGTATGAATTTGGTTCCGGGAATGAGCTGCTGTACTGTGTATCACGTTTGCCTGCGCTGGACACACTGGAGCGTTTTCTAAAACAGCAACCTCTACATACACTCTCGCTCAAAAATGTGTTGCCCTTGATAATCAGTCTCTGTGACTCAGTGCATTATCTGCACATGCATAATATTGTGCATGGCAATATCCAGCCTTC
>CAXTCR010000412.1:0-2749 GCA_964242555.1 uncultured Ktedonobacteraceae bacterium | reverse complement strand
GAAGAGCCTTTTATCCTACAAGATCGCGACCCAGTTTTCCTGCATTCCTATAGGACGTGATCACAACCGTCTCACTCTCGCAATGGCAAACCCCACCGACACTGACGCCATTAACGCCCTGCGCGAACGTACTGGCATGGTCATCTTTCCAGTTTCCTGCGATAGAGAAGCGCTCGAAGCGTTGCTCGCCGAGCACTGGTAATAGAGTCACGAAAAGACAGTAGACCCGCCCGTGTGTACACACGGGCGGGTCTACTGTCTTTTCGTGTCTTTTTGTTCGTGATTAAAGCACAAAACTATCGGCGAGGGGACTACGGGCACTGCCGTTCTCGCGCCTGTCACCATTAGCTGAAGCAACAGGTTGCTGTCCAGCTGTGGTCTGCCGATTTGGTTGTGAATAGCTACCGTTAGTTTGCTGTCCCTGCTGTGCATTTTGCAGCGTCTGTAGGCTCTGAAGCGCCGCCTGTGTTTGTGGAGCAACGGGAATTGGACTTCCTGGCTCCGTCGCAAGTTGAATTGTCTTGCCCTCGATAACTACGGCAACGCCTACTCCACGCCGCAAGTCGGCAAGTTGACGGCGCAACTCACGGTTCTCAGCCTCTAACGCATCCATTAATTTCTTTTGTTCAAGCAGCATCTGCGCGATGCCTTCAAAACCAGCACTGGCAGCACGATCCATTTTAGACTCCTCCCGCATATTTTGGGTACTCAATAATTCCAGAACTAAATCTCCAATCACAGCCCACATCCTCCCCTACTACGTTACACTCCTAACAATGACACAATACGATTCCAAATGGCTACCGCAACATCTCCTTTAGACATTACAGGCAGATCCTCCATAGGAGCATCCGCGCGAAAGATAAACACTTTGTTCGTGTCCGTCCCAAAACCGCTATCCGAACGGCTCACATCGTTCGCAACAAGCATACGTAACTGTTTCTCTACCAGTTTTTTCTGCGCGTTGCGCTCTATGTCATTGGTCTCGGCTGCGAACCCAACTCGTATCAGACCCTGCGGCACTCGCATATCCTCACGCTGTTCATCAGGCACCATTGCTAGCTCACGCAGGATATCTGGATTCTCGGCCAGATGCAGTGTGAACCCGTTCGCCTCATCGGAATCTTGCTGTGTCTCGCCCTTTTTGATTTTTCGCGCTGCTGGAGTCGCCGGACGATAATCTGCAACTGCGGCACTCATGACGAGTACATCGGCGTCCACAATTGACTCGCGAACTGCGTCCCGCATCTGCAGGGCCGTTTGCACGGCTTGAAACTCTACCCCGTAGGGCATAGGAAGCGCGACAGGACCGGAGATGAGCGTGACCCGTGCACCACGATCCCTTGCCTCCTCCGCCAAGGCATACCCCATCTTGCCGGACGAGCGATTACCCACGTAACGCACCGGGTCAATTGGTTCCTGCGTCCCACCCGCCGTTATCACGACATGACGGCCCGCTAGATCTCCTTTGTGCCCGAGCACCATGCGTATCGCACCCAATAAAACATCTGTCTCCGGTAAACGACCAGGACCTACAGCCCCCGATGCCAGATGCCCCACAACCGGCCCTACAACGTGCACACCTCGCTCCTTCAGTATCGCGAGATTGGCCTGCGTCGCAGGATGATTGTACATGTTATGGTACATCGCCGGAGCCACAAGCAAAGGTGCTTTCGTTGCCAGCGCGACAGCAGTGAGCATATTATCGGCTATACCATGCGCAAGCTTTGCCAGCGTATTCGCCGTCGCCGGCACAAGGGCAAGTAGCTCTGCCCGTTCGCCTAGCTCGATATGCATCTCTGCCGCACGACCAGACGCCTCCCATAGATCGGTATACACCGGCCTGTGGCTTAATGTGGCAAAGGTCAGCGGGCGAATAAAATCTTCCGCATGCTCCGTCAGGATAACATCAACGAGTGCCCCTGCCTGCTGTAAACGGCTGACAAGCTCTATCGTCTTGTACGATGCAATCCCCCCACAAACACCAACGAGAATGCGCCTGTTCTGTAACACGTTTCCCTCTACTAGGACGGTCTTCAATGAGAACACTGTTACAATAACATACGATGATACGGCGCGACAAGGAAGTCGCCAGAAGTACCATTCCTACGAAACTCTTCTTATAAAGAAACGCATCTCCAATAGTTTATCGCATATATAATCTTCTGTATTAACTTCGCACATCCTTCTTCCTCAGTAAGTAGGCAATCGCGCCACCAAGCGCAAAGATGGTCAGCACCAGGAAAAACCAGCATAGGAGCAGGTGAAATACTGCCGCCGCCAGACTTATCTGAGAATAGTATGTTCCTTGAAACGAGAAGCCGTCAGACCCGATCAGGTCTCCATGAATACCAACACTTGACCCCATCGCCGCCATCGCCCAGCGCGCAGGAAAGAAGGCGCCTAAGAATTGGAGGATGGGATTGTCTAGCTTGAAGATGATGCCCGAAAAGATCACCTGCGGAATAAGCACCAAAGGCACAATACTCATCGCACGATCATTATTGGGCACAAGGGCCGATACGGTAAGCCCCAACATTAAGCCCGCGAGCGAGGTCAAGGCCATCGTGATATACACTTCAAAAAATGACGGCAAGAACGTAGAGTGTACAAATGGCGCTTTGATGCTGACAAAAAAGGTGAGCACGAGACTCTGTAATAGACACAACACGCCAAGCACAACAATCTTCGAGAACATGTAGGGCGTTATACCCAGATTAACAGTCCGCTCACGCTTGTAAATCGGTGC
>CAXTCR010000411.1:0-2780 GCA_964242555.1 uncultured Ktedonobacteraceae bacterium | reverse complement strand
TGAGTCTTAAAGGAGATGTGTCGGAGGCAACGCAAAGCGTGGCGCAGACGCTCTACAGCTTTTTACGTGACGAACAGAATACGCAGGGGCAAAAGAAAATTTCCCTGGTGACGATTGAGGGGGACCGTGTAGACATTGGAAATATGTCTGCTGGGGACATCTATAACATCATCGCGAGAGCACAGCAGGGTCAGTAAGATGATGAGGACGCGTATGTATTACTCTGCGTACATGAAAATCATTTCTGACAAACATAAGTATATGGGTTCGTAGATGATCCCTTTTGTTTGTACAAACTGTGGTAACGTACATTTCTTTGTTGATCCTACTGATTTTCAAAGGGGTTAGTCGTAAGAGTACAAAAAGGAATTGCAACCGAATCCATACTGTTATACGTGTTAGAAAATATATTCCAGAACATAAGTGTACAAAAGGGACACAAGGGTATGACTGAGGACTTCGGATTGCAAGAGGATGATGGGGGCAAACTTTACTTTTTTACAGAACGCAAACTCTATGAGCTTGCCTACAAATGGATAAACACGCGCGACGAAGTTGGCGATATGCTGCCGAAGGAGCAGTGGCTTCCACAGTTTTTGGGACCGCTACAGGAGCTGTCTTTTAAAGGCGGAGAGATAATGCGCGTCGTTAAGGGTGTGCAGGGGGCTAGTGCGGCGGCAGTTTCTGTAGTTTCATCCGATGTAGAGGAGACAGAACGCATCGAAGTTAGTGGAAGCGAATTACCAATGTCGTTGGTCTTCCTTATGCCGTCCCAAACGTCTGCGCCGGCACAACGAAAAACGCCGAGGGGTTTGCAAGACTCAACGCTTCATGGGGATTCCGCGTATACACTTGGTATAATTGGGCGCGAACAGGTCGAACGCTATGATGTGATCGAAGTGAGTCGAGCATGGGCAACAGCGACTGAAATGGAGAAGGGGCTACCATACAAACAAGCCCTTGAAGCGGCACAAACTATTGAGGATGCATTGATTTTTCGCTACTATGGCGAGACGGTGACGCCACCGGGGAAGAAGCGCGACACCCTTGAATGGTTAAATCAGCAATTCTTGCCGTGGCAGGAGGCGTACGGATTTTTCTTTCGTGGCCTGTACTTTGAAACTAATAATGTGATAGAGGTTCCCGGTGAGCAGGGTGAGGAGCAGGTGCCGGCAGAGGTATATCTTGCCACGACGTTCCAGGTGGAGCGTGATGGACGCAGCGTCAATAGTTATCGTCCCTTTGGGCAGAGAGAAGATGCAATTGCGTGGATTCGTTCGACAAATCATGTGAAGGCCAGTATTACACGCTTAGTACCTGATCCAGGCAGCACGAACTGGTTTGTATTGAGCGATCTACAAAATCTCAATCCGCTTGGCTTCCGGCCACAGGGCGAGGTAGAGTGGTTGAATTAAGAGACAAAAAGACTCCGATGCAATGCAGAGCAATGCATCGGAGTCTTTCTATTACGGTAAGGCGGTCATTGCTGAGAAGCCTGAACCATTATTGTGCAAGACAAAATTCGCGGATGTTTGATGGAAGAGGAGATTGGTATCTCCAGTTATATGAACGATAATATCAGGCTTGTTATTGCCGTTGGTGTTCTTTACCTCTAGTGTGACAACAGCTCTATCCGCATTAGGCCACAGTAGATGTGGACCTGGAAAGGCTTTGGCGTGGGTGATGTCGCCGCCGGGTAATTCGAGAACATCGATGGTCCCGTGTAGATTAGTGGCAATAAAGTGCGTGGGCGCACTTGATGAGTCATGATCGCCTACCACTGCTTCCATGTGGTAAGTGCGTGTACTCGCACCATAGGCCCAATCATTGTAGAGGTTTTGACCGCCCGTCAACATACCGTAGAGAAGCATATAACAGGCGATGGCGATAAGCATGGTAACGCCAACTGGAACTAACCAGTGAAACTGTCTTTGCGTGTCGCTGTGCTCCTGGCGTGTGTCATCCAGGTACTGGCTTGAACGCCTGTCTGTAAGCCTTGACCCAGTGGGCTGGCGCAAAGCGCGTTGCTGCGTTGTCTGCCGTATCGCTTCTCGTGATTGTGTGGTTTGCCGGATTGCCTCTCGCGACTGCGTCGACTGTCGAATCGTGGCAGACTGTTGTGTTGGTGCTTTTACGTATGAACCAGTTGTCGCTCTGGTAGGAACTGTGCGGCCACTTGTTGGCCGAGGTCTTGGCTTTGGTTCAAGCGCGATAATGCCTTGTGTATCGTAATCGGTGCGGGCACGTAGGACATCCTCATCAGACATGCTATCAGTTGAGGGTGTTTGTCTTGGTGGATTTGTGCGAGGCACACGTCTAGGGGTACTGGGATAGCGTGTATCCACTTCGTCAGTCCTATCTCTGAGATGGTCATGCCCATCTCTTCGAATGGGTGAGTGTTGCATGGGCATAAACGGGTGGTTCCCTTTCCTATAGTATATGTATTACGTTCCAGCAATAACTTTGGTTGCTTGCGCTAGAGCATGCGCAATCAAAGCGTGTAGTCTCGACTTTGGGCGCGAAAGATTATTTCTATACAAAGAGTGCGGAAATGTTGGCAGAGGGTATCCCTGTGGAGCGTATTTTCCTCAAAGACAAGCAATATGAACTTTTTCCCACTCTACATATTATAACATATATGTATATAAATGTGTTCCCTGCGTACATTTATAGCGTGCGTGTATAGTACATAATCCCAATGATATGCAGAGAGTGCTTTGCGCATTTCTACATCGTTATATAGTAGGGTAGCCCCTTGTGGGCGTCCGTTGATGTCTATG
>CAXTCR010000410.1:0-2783 GCA_964242555.1 uncultured Ktedonobacteraceae bacterium | reverse complement strand
TAATCGCCGAAAAACTATGTGCAGAGGTAATTCCGTCTAACGGGAATATGTACAGGTATTTTAGCACTTACAAAAGACAAACGCAAGCAGAAAAATAGAAGAGTGCTAAAATATGGTATTATGCATAAAATGCTCCAGCATTTTATGCATAATACCATATTTTAGTGAAAGTTTATACAGCGATTGATGCTTCTTGTCGAGCCGACTCGGCTTCGTGGTCCTCTGCTGTACGTGGCTGTGCGACCTTTGGAGCGGCCTTGCGTGTACGATAGCGTACAAAGAAGGTAGCAACAATTGACACGACAGTTAGCCCAACACTCAGGCGGAACGCATCTTGCATTGCCAGGACTGTTGCTTGTCGTTGTAGTAGTCCACTAATTGTCTGTAGTGCTGCGGCATAGGCGGCTTGCGCAGAAACGGCTCCGCGTTGTAGAAAGAGGGCTTGCAACAAAGGTACAAGCTGTCCCAGAGGTGACGATGATGTGACCTGCTCAGCAAGATGACCATAGTGAATGGATGTCTGGGTCTGTACAAGTGTTGCAACAACGGCTACTGCAAGTGAGCTTATGACGAAACGCGTAGTTGTATTCACAGCCGTTGCCTGTGACAGCAAACGTGGCTTGATTTCTGAAAGGGCGGCCACGGAAAGTGGCTGGAAACAGAAGCCAAGTCCAAAGCTACGTACAATGAGCCATAGTTGTAGTGTTCCGTATGGCGTATTGATGCCAATATAGCTCAGAAGCCAGAGGGCGAAGGCAAGAATGACCAGACCCGGAATAACTATGCTACGCACTCCAATTTTGTCTACAAGCCGGCCACCAATGACGGAAGAAATCATAGATGCAAAAGCTTGTGGCAGGAGCAGCAAGCCAGCTTGATAGGCAGAGAGTCCCCGAATCTCTTGTAAATAGATGGGGATAACAAAGAGACCACCATAGAGCGCGAATATAACAAAAACGCTGGCGATACTGCTTGTGGCGAAGGAGCGATTGCCAAACACGCGCATATCCAGTAGAGGTTGTCCCTCGCGGCGCACAATGTTTAATTCGACGATGACGAACAGAATGAGCATGATAACGCCCAGTCCAAGAAAGCCCACCACCTTCGCAGAACCCCAGCCGTCAGTGCTGGCATCTGATAAGCCATAAAGGAGCGAACCCAGGCCAATAGCGGAGAAGAGAAAGCCGGGAACGTCGAATGTTGCACGTCTCTCAGCAACTGATCCACGTAAAAAGAAAAAGCCGAGGATAATACCAATTATACCGATTGGCAAGTTCACGAAGAATATGAGCTGCCAACCCAAATAGGTCACAATGTAACCACCAATGGTTGGTCCAAGTGCTGGCGCGAGCAGAATGGGTACGCCGAGTGCCCCCAGAGCTGTACCACGCTCCTCGGGTGGAAACTCTGTCCAGAGTAAGGTAATGGCAAGTGGCGAGAGAAAGGCGCCTGTTGCGGCTTGCACGACGCGGAAGAAGATCAGCATTGGTAGGCTAAAGGAGAGTCCGCACAACACCGATCCAATAGTAAAACCGGCAAGCGCAAGGAGATACAGGCGTTTGGCACCGAGGCGTTGCGAGAGATACGCTGTCAAAGGTGTTGCAACTCCCTGAACCAGCGTATAAGCCGTTAACACCCATTGTACGCTTGTGAGGCTGACGCCAAAGACAGTTTGTAGACGTGGTATAGCAATATTGACAATTGTACCATCTAGGATGGTCATGAAGAGTCCGAAAATCACGACAATGGCGACAACCCACTTGTATGGAATGTTGCCGATGCGTCGTGGCGCGGTCGCTACAGGTACTTGCATAAAAAATCCTTTACTGCAAGGACCGTATTGGTCGCTTCCTGCCTTCCTTAAGGTTGAGAAGACGTAACCAATACGGTCCCTACAAATGTGTTTTGTCGGGGCAGCGTGACCAATACGGTCTCTACGAAATGCCTTTAAAGTAAAAATGTATTAAATGTGTTACTAATTCATCAGATGTTATAAGTCCAGTATACAGTTCAGAGCCACGATGGGGGAGCAAGGTAAAAAAGGCGCTGAGCATGATTTGAGTTGGCATTGCGCGGTCAAACTCTCCTGCCGCTTTCCCTTGCTCCAGTAGTTGCGTGATGATGTGTGAAATGCGCTCTTTTGAGCTACGAAGCCCTTCTCTTCTTGCTAAGAGTTGCTTGCGTGCATCAATGTTCTCTACAAGAGAAGAAAGCAGTTGAAAACGCCTCCCCAGTAGTCCTGTATACATAACACGTAGGATCGCTTCTAACGTTGCACGAGCCGTTGTACTAGAGGCAACAATGTCCTCTATAACCTTGAGAAAGTTTTGCATCTCGCGCTCAACAAGGGCAACCACAAGGTCTTCCTTGCTTGCAAAGTGCAGGTAAAGCGTCCCTTTGGCAATACCCACTCGTGCCGCGATCTCGTCCATCGAGGCATCTTGATAGCCCTTTTCGAGCAGCACCTCTTCTGACGCTTGCAGAATAAGTGCTTCGCGCTCTTGGCGCTGTCGCTCTTTTAGAGAGCGACGTGGCATATCTACATCTTGTATCATAGAACTTTTTACCGACTACTACTGAGATTTATGACTAGCTGATAATAAAATGACTTGATAGTCAATATTCTAAATCAAGAGTGAAAGAAATGTCAAGGGTTTAGAAACGATGTAGGGGTCTCATTCTACTACACCATCGTTCCGCATTACTAGCTGTGCAAGTGTGTAATAGCATGAGACCCCTACAATTTGGGATGTATTAAAAAGGTTAATCTCTTCGTGGGTGAT
>CAXTCR010000409.1:0-2810 GCA_964242555.1 uncultured Ktedonobacteraceae bacterium | reverse complement strand
ACGACAGGCGAAACGTGGCCCCACGCTGATTTCCTTGAGTACCACCGAATACGAACTGCTCGCCTTATTCCTCCGCAACGCGAAGATAGTGCTCACACGGAGCTTTCTGATGGACCGTATATGGGGCCAGGACTTCGAGGGTGGACCAAATGTGCTCGAAGTATATATCGGCCACCTGCGCACAAAGCTAGAACAAGGAGGAGCAACAAGACTTATTCAAACAGTGCGAGGCACCGGCTATGTGCTTCGCCTCCCCCAGTAAGAAGGAACACTATGCACATTTCTTTGCCACTTCGCCTAACGCTTTTCTACACACTTCTAGTGAGCGCCGCCCTCCTATCCTTTGGCTCCCTCGTTTATCAACAAGCGGAACGGCGAGCATATGCAGATCTCGATGCAACACTGAGTAGTCGCGCCGCTAGCGTACGATTAAGCAAAGATATGCTTGCAGGAGGTTCAGCCAACGGGAACGATGTCCCACACCTTCTCAATAGTGTCAATGCCCTCGGTACAGGTGGCGTTGCTATAGAGGTCCTCGAGTTACAAGATAATCAGGTCATGCTATTAGCAACAACAACTGCTGACACCCAGAGCTTTGGGACGAGAGCTCAAAGTACACTCTCAAGTCCTGTCCCCTGGGACAAACAAGCATTACAACGTGTTGCGCTGCACTCCGAGAATACCAATGGCATCTATAGTACTGTCATGTATACAGGTCAACGAGTACGTGTCTATACGCTCCTCAATGCGGATTTCGGTAGTCGCCATTTCATTCAAACTGCTCGTACCGAGCGAGATATTGAACAATCCTTAAAGAACCTACGTCTACTGCTCGGAGGCGGGAGTATACTCGTCATAGCCTTCGCACTTCTAGGTGAATGGGCTATTGGGTGGTATATCCTGAAGATGGTGCGCCGGATCACACAAACAGCTCAAACTATAGGCGCCTCACGTAATTTTAGCCAGCGTGTAACACGTTCACGAGCGTTTGGAAGCGATGAACTGACAACGCTCGCAGAAACGTTCAATGGGATGCTCTCGAATTTAGAGCAGGTATACCAGCAACAACAACGATTCATCGCTGATGCCTCGCACGAGTTACGTGCGCCTATTACTTCTATTCGTTGTAACCTCGATCTACTAGCACGAGCAACTGATCTTCCTGTAGATGAGGTACAGGAAGCACTGCAAGATGCACGCTCTGAAACAGCTCGAATGGGACGGCTCGTCAATGACCTGCTCGTCCTGGCCCATGCTGATGCGACTCATGCAACTGTATCTTTACACGAGAGTACCGAACGTATGGAGCCTGTTGATTTGGATAGTCTCCTGCTAGAAGTTTTTCGCCAGTATCGTCCACCCGAACAGGTTGAGGAGTGTCAATCAGGGCCACGTCTGCTGCTACAACATATCGTGCCGGTACAAGTGTACGGCAACGCTGATGCGTTAAAACAGGTTCTCGTCGCAATAATAGATAACGCGCTAAAATACACGCCTTCCGAAGGTCATGTAATGCTTTCGCTTCACGAAGAAGCTATGCATGCTGTGATACGAGTGCGCGATACAGGACTTGGCATGTCAGCAGAAGAACAGGCGCACATTTTTGAGCGCTTCTACCGAACGGATCATGCTCGTACATATTATCCAGCTGGAGGAGGATTGGGGTTAGCCATTGCGCAGCGTATTATGCAAACACATGAAGGATTCATTGAAGTAGTAAGTGCGCCAGAGCATGGCAGTACATTTTCGCTACACCTACCAATTGTAAAGAATGATAGACAGTACTACGATGTGTCCAATTAACTGCCCTAAACGTGTATAAAATATCATCTCGCTCGTCGCTCGTTGGCAAAGCGCTAACGTCATTACCATGTCAGGGAGGACACAATGCGTAATATACAGCGCACAAATATATGGCAAGGCATAACTGCGGGCTTTATCGCTACAGTACCAATGACTATTTTCATGCTTAGTACCCAACGCTTTTTGCCTAAAGGCCAGCGGTATGATCTACCTCCGGAAATTATTACAAAACAGCTAGCAGAGCGGGTGCACGTCAGGCAGCAAATGAACAAGGCGCAAATACTCGCGGCGACCACAGTCTCACATTTCGGCTATGGTGCGACAATGGGACTGCTCTACAGCCTATTTGGGCGCCGTCTGCCTCTTGCATCGGGTTTAAAAGGCATCCTCTTTGGTCTTCTTGTATGGGCTGCAAGCTATCAAGCGTTACTACCTCTAATGGGGTTCTCTGAGTCGTCTAAAACAGAGACAACGAGGCGCAACCTGATGATGATTGCTGCACACGTTATTTGGGGTGCTGGTACAGGTGTCGCAACCGAAGTATTATCATAGCGTTGTATAGTTAAATAGCATGGCGGACAGTGGGTGTAGCGAGCGTGGTGGGAGAGGGTTCAACCTTTTGGTTCACGTTGCCTATAAGCATCATATGTGAGCGTACCACCTAATAATTTGACGAATATACATTAAAAATGCTCCCTCAGCTCGCTAAACCGTGCGAGCTGCAACAATTGCCCTGTACCAGTATGTTGCACCTCCTCATGCTCGAAGTGCCATGTGTGAGGGTGAGGAATGTAAACGGCATTTAGCCCTGCCGCCAACGCCGGATTGATATCAGAGCGCGGCGAATTGCCGATCATCCACGTTAACGCAGGTTCAACGTGCAACTCTGCTATCAGTTCCCGGTATGCGGCAACATTTTTTTCGGGGACAATCGTGATACGCGAGAAATAGTGTTCGATACCAGAACGTTCAACCTTCAGCTTTTGCTCCTCAACCACACCTTTTGT
>CAXTCR010000408.1:0-2820 GCA_964242555.1 uncultured Ktedonobacteraceae bacterium | reverse complement strand
CAGTGTGTCCACCAAAGGCATAATTTTTTCCCGTTTACAATGACAGGAGACTACGTTATACTACCTTGGAACAATTGTATTTTATATTTCCCTTATCGATGTGTTTGGAGGATCAGTTCGTGAAAATCACATGTAAACAGCAGGACCTGAGCCGGGGGCTTTCCGTGGTGAGCCATGCCGTTTCGAGTCGCAGCACACTGCCCATTCTCGCCAATATTTTGCTCTCGACCGACAATGGTCGACTACGTCTATATGCGACGAATCTGGAAATTGGCATTAATTGCTGGATCGATGCCGAGGTGCACGAAGAGGGTACAACCACAGTTCCCGCTAAACTGATTTCCGATCTTGTCAATAGTCTGCCACAGGCTCCTGTCGATATCATTGTGCCCGAGGACTCGCATACAATGAATATCAAGAGTATGCGTAGCAGTGCCAATATCAAGGGTATGGACCCATCGGAATTCCCACTCAGCCCTAACACTGAGGGCAGCGACCCAGCTGTTGTCATCGATGCCGCGCAATTGAAAGAGATGATTGCCGAGGTTGCATTTGCCGCCGCCGACGATGACTCGCGTCCAGTCTTGACAGGTGTCTTGGTGCAAGTGAGCACAGGCAAGATGACGTTCGCCGCCGCCGACGCTTTCCGTCTTGCGGTGTGTGTCTGTGGTCTGACCGATGATAGTGTACTGCGCAACGACATTCTTATTCCCGCTCGTACGCTGGTCGAGCTTTCGCGCATCCTGCCATCTGAGGGGTCAGTACAGATGATCGTGACGCCTAACCGCAGTCAGGTCCTCTTCCACACGGAGAACATCGATCTGCTCTCACGCCTGATCGAGGGCACCTTCCCGAATTTCCGCCAGATCATTCCTAAGGAGCATACAACGCGTGCTGTGGTTGAAACCAAGGAGTTCGCAGCAGCCGTCAAATCTGTTGCCCCCTTCGCACGCGATAGCTCAAACATTGCACGTATCAAAATCAATGGTGGTGGAACCGGTGGAATCGAGCCGGGAGCTTTGACTATCGAAGCAACTGCCGAGGATGTTGGCAACAACGTGAGCACGATCAATGCCGCCGTTGACGGACCAGAGCAGCAAATCATCTTCAACGTTAAGTATCTCGCCGATGTGCTATCTGTCCTGGATACGCCGGAGGTTGCTATCGAAGTCACCTCGCCCGCACGACCCGGTGTTATCAAACCAGTCAGTTCGGCGGACTATACCTATGTCATCATGCCAATGAGCACTAATCGTTAATAATACGTTGCGCTCTTATCGTTGATACCTGTAGGAGTCTAATTCTATTACACCCTTGTCGCGCATCACAAGCCGAGCAGGGTGTAATAGAATTAGACCCCTACAGTGTTCTCATTACACGGATTATTATGTACCTTTCGCACCTCACGTTGAGCGAGTTTCGTAACTATCGACAATTGAACCTGATGCTTGGCCCTGGCCTCTTTCTCTTTTACGGTGAGAATGCGCAGGGCAAGACAAACTTGCTCGAAGCTGTAAGTATGCTGTCGACCGCGACCTCGTTCCATGCGAGCAGTGACCGCGAGGTGGTCAACTGGCAGGCGATTGACCATATTGCGCGGCTCGAGGCGACGGTGATACGTAAAGAGGGCGATGCTCATATCGAACTGGTGATTTTCGACCCCAACCCGGATGCGGTACAAACTCCCCGGCGCGGCATGGAACTACCGGCAAACACGCCCCGCAAACGTATCAAGGTCAATGACCTGCCACGCAGAGCAATTGACCTGATCGGTCAGATGAAGGTTGTGCTGTTCGCCCCAACCGATCTACATCTCGTCGATGGTCCACCAGACGAACGACGCCGTTTTCTCGATAGAGCCTTATGTCAGGTCTCGGCGCACTATTGCCAGGATGTGGTGAAGTACCGCAAGATTGTAATGCAGCGCTCTGCTCTCTTGAAACGCATTCGCGATGTGCAGGAAGACCCACGCCTGCTCGACTTTCTTGACGACCAATTAGTGACCTTAGCGGCACATATCGTTGGTGAACGTTACAAGATGATCGAACGCCTCACCCCGATTGCCAACGAGTTTCAAGCCTCAATTAGCGGCAAGCGCGAGGAATTGCGCATCGTGTACCGTCCCTCGCTCAAGATAGACCCATCCTGGAATAGCCAGGACGAGAAAGGTCACTACCTCGAGCAATTGCGCGAAGTGCGGAAGAAAGAGATACTGCAGGGCGTATGTCTACTGGGACCACATCGCGATGACCTGGAATTTGTGGTCAACAGTATCAATATGCTCACCTATGGTTCGCGTGGTCAGCAGCGAACGGCAGCCCTCTCAACAAAACTTGCCGAACTCACGTACATGCGCGAGAGCACAGGCGACGAACCTGTACTGCTCCTCGATGACGTATTTAGCGAACTTGATGCCTCAAGGCGTGAATACCTCCTGCAGCAGGTGCAACGCCATCAACAAGTCTTTCTCACAGCGACTGACCTCTCAGGCTTCCCCACCGAAATCGTAACACAAGCCCATATCTACCGTGTCGAAAATGGGACGATAGCGCAAGAAAAAGCATAAGTATCCCGGAAAAAGCGTTATTGATGCATCTAGTAAGGAATGCAGCAATGGTAGAAACCAAACGTATTGCGTCCGCACACGAGCGAAGCAATGTGCGCGTCCCCTAACGATGTACCGGATGCACTAGGATAGCAGCATGACACCCGTAAAGGACGTATAGAGTAGTGACATGACTTGCCCCCGTCATGCTTCCTTCACCCTACCTCCTCTCGCCTCCGTCACGCCTCTCTCTTCGCTTCTCCTCGTAATGACAA
>CAXTCR010000407.1:0-2860 GCA_964242555.1 uncultured Ktedonobacteraceae bacterium | reverse complement strand
CTCTACAAACTCCTAGAAGGGGAATTGGGGATAGACTATTTTCAGAAGAATAATCTCACCTCATCAACCATTGACGCATCCACTAAAACTCTTAAATAGCTCTTTATGGTTATGATTTCACAACCATATCTTAACAAGATCATAACATCTTTTTCTTCAACACACCCTATAATGATGCAAATCTATTTGTTATGTTGTGTTCATTATAGAACTGAGGAATTTCAGCTCGCAGAGCAGTTACTAATTAGACAAATGATTGGAGTGTATGCATGGAAACACAAGAAGCTTTTACGGGCAAGCCAGCGTTAGCTTCGGAGGACTATGTCGTAAAGGTGATGCCACGTTTTCTTGGCACCTTTGATATGACCTCCCTCTTTTTGATGATTATTTTTTATATCACTCTCACCACTAACATTGTGTCGCAGGGGGCAGTTGGTATCACGTATTTGTTGATTGGTGCCACGACTTTTTTTATTCCTTGTGCTATTGCCTCTGCGCAACTAGGCAAGATGTTTCCTCATGAAGGTTCAATCTACAACTGGTCGTATCAGATGCTTGGCAGGTATTGGAGTTTCTTTTCGGGTTTCTGTGCGTGGCTCTCAGGTATCCTGGTGATGGTAAGCGGAGGCAACATCATTGTAACCTATCTACAAGGGCTAAATAGTAAATGGCTAACGGCACCATGGCAGGGTGGATTAGTGATCATTAGCCTCATTATCCTCTCAGCTATTCTCGCCGTTCAACGGTTTCGTACAATCCAATATATTATCAACATAGTCATCGTCCTTGAAATCCTGGCAGTTGTTCTTGTTGGACTTAGTGGAGTCCTTTGGCTCGTGGAGGGACATCATGTCATGAGTAGTCTTAACCATGCCTCCGATTGGAGTATCACGCCAAGCAACTTCTTGCTCTTTGGAACAATTACCTTCTCTTATATTGGTGCTGAGGTGCCGTTGACAATGGCAGGTGAGATTTCTAAACCTCAGGCTGTAACGCGCCACTTGCTCTGGGGGGTGCTTGTTATCATTATTGGGTATCTTATCTGTTCCTTCTCGCTACTTGTTGTGCAGGGACCGGTCGCGGGTTCTGCAACACCCTTCGCTCTGGTAACAACTGTCGATATGGTGCTTGGAAAATTCTTTGGCAACATCACGGCTATATGCGTCATTCTGTTTTTCACTATTTCGCCTGTTGTCTATACCTTTACATTTGGACGCATACTATTGGTAGGCAGCATAGACCAGCAACTGCCGACACGTATGGGACGGCTTAACGGAAATCGAGTGCCTGCGAACGCTATCATCTTTCAAACAATCATCGCTATAACCTTTGTGGCGTTTGCGTTCATTATTGCACCGGCAGTCGTCTCTTTTGCCAATCCTGCCGATTTCGCGCTTGAGGTCTATAACATCACGCAGGCGGCGGCCACGCTCGTATGGGCTATCTCAACTGTGTTTCTCTTCATTAACCTTGCCTTGTGCTACTATCACAATAAACAAGCCTTCCATCAACGGCGTATCTTTCCTATGCCCGTCTTATGGTTCAGTGCTATAGTTGGCACACTTGCTTGTATTATTGCTATCGCTGACACATTGCTCTATGCGTGGATACCACAGATTAGTAATGACAGGTGGTGGTATCTAGTCGGCGGCTTAACGGTTATATGCCTCATCATTGCCGCTATTGGCAGCGTACTAGCAAATAGCGAGGCAGTATGGGAGGGAACGCGTAGTAGCTATGAAGAAATTGTGTAAGACAGAGGGCTAGAGTACCCGCAAGGGGATGTCCCTCACACACTCCGTGTATGGGAAGGGCATCCCTAAGCCGCATTCGAGAATGATACAGGTAATGAGTGCCCTAGTTCCTCCACAAATATCTTTTAGGTTTTCCATTAACATCTATGGGACTTTCCCCTGTCATGCCTCACCCCAACGACCTATCACACATCCCAACCATCTGGCTCATCCCTCAACAATCTACCGAACATGCAACTCCACCAACCGCTCAAAGGATTCAATGTCACCCCGAATAATATCGAAGCTCGCATCCCAAAAGGCCTCGGTACGCAAATCAATCCCAAATTGCCCAGCAAGCGTAGCTGCATCCGCAAGACCCGTCGATGACAGCAAATTATCATACCCCTGCTTAAAGCTTTCAGGGTCCTGCTGGTAACGCGCATACAGGCCAAGCCCGAATAACAAACCAAACATGTATGGATAGTTATAATAGGAACGGCCCGTGCTGTAGTAGTGCCCCTTGACCGCCCACATGTAGGGATGCAGCAGATTTTGATCCAGGCCATCGCCATATGTCTCGCGCTGCGTCTCCAGCATGATGCTCTTGAACTCGTCAATCGACAACTCGCGTTTCTCACGTTGCTGGAAGACGCGCTGCTCGAACAGGAAACGACTCGTAATGTCGACCACGACCTGACAGGCTCCCGACAGCGACTCCTCCAGGATGGCGATTTGCTCCTCTGGGTCTGCATCCTTGAGCGCGGCATGTGTGATAATCGTTTCGCAGAAGATGCTAGCCGTCTCCGCCAGGGTCATCGGCAACGTTCGCTGCAAGGCTGTGCGGTGTGCGAGATTGAGGTTATGGTAGCCGTGCCCCAACTCATGGGCAAGCGTGCTGACACCACCAAAGGCCGGTTTGAAGTTCGCGAAGACGCGTGACTCGTCTCCACGTATAGGTGTGCAGTAAGCCCCGTCGCGTTTGCCAGAGCGCGGCTCCGCGTCAATCCAGTGTTCTCTAAATGCACGCGCTGCATAATCCGAGAGGCGCTGCGAATAAGTGCCGAACTGCTGGACAATAAAGCTGGATGCTTCGTCAAACGTCCATTCCCTGTCGCTTGCACCAA
>CAXTCR010000406.1:0-2874 GCA_964242555.1 uncultured Ktedonobacteraceae bacterium | reverse complement strand
ACGAGTTGAACTTGTAGTGTTTTTTTAAAACAAAAAGCTACCAACAAGTTGGTAGCTACACTTTGACGTAAGTAAGGATTGTATCCACCACGTCTTTCTCACCAAATACAATGTCAAGGATATGGTGAGGCGTATAAATAAACACCAAGCGTTTGTGTATAAGGCACAGGACGTGATGAATACATTCCCTACAACACACGCAACAAAAAGCAGGAGAATACTATGATTAGTACAGCTACAACATCTACCCGTATGAATAGGGATAGATTGCGCCAGATACTCAACATTGTTCTTGCGCCAGCCCCAACTGTTGTCGCCGTCCTTGGATACGCCTTTGGCACAAACACTAACTTCACCGCAACCAACGGCTCAACTCCACAGATTGTACCGATAGATTATGCTTTTATTGTGTGGGCTGTGATTTACGGAGGCGCGCTTGTATATGCCATCTACCAGCTGCTCCCACAGCATCGCGAAGATACGCTCCTGCGCTCTATTGGCTTCTACACTGCATTTGCCTACCTCTGTACCGCGCTCTGGATAGTTGCAGCACAACTCGGTTGGAATTGGTTTACCGTTTTCCTCTTTTTCTGTATTCTGGCCTCACTCGTTGCTGCGTTAAGCCATATCGTACGCCTGCACGACACTCTCACACTGGCCGAGCGTGTCCTCGTTGTGTTTCCATTGGGTGTCTTCCTTGGTTGGACAACCGTTGCCACCATCGCGAATACAGCAACAGCACTGGCGGGATCAGGCTTTAACAATATCATTCTCTCAAATCAAAACTGGACCATTCTCATGCTCATCATTGGAGCAGCAATTGCCTCGTTTGTCACCTTTAGAAGTCGAGGCAATATTGGCTATGCGCTCACCGTTATTTGGGCCTTGTATGGAATTGCAGTAGCCAACGTAGTGAGGACACCAAGTACAGCAGTTGTAATCACAGCCAGTAGTGCTTCTGTAGTCGTTGCCTTTGTGCTCATAGGAACACTTCTCCTAGAACGTACAAAACATAGGGCATGAGGTACACAAAGCCACGTAAAAAGGAACGGTCAAAACTTTGGCCGTTCCTTTTTGTATATATGTATGTCCCTTTATTGCTGATCAGTGGCCTCTGCTCCCTCAGAAGCATCTGGTGCACGTCCACGTTCGCCGCCCTTTTTGCCTATCTTGGAGTAGAATTCCGAGCCTTGTTGACGCTTGGTCGATTCGCCGCCTTTTTTCCCTATTTCAGCGTAGAATTGCTGGCCTCGCTTCTCCTTTACAGACTCACCACCCTTTTTGCCAATCTTAGCATAAAATTCAGGACCATATTTTTCGCGTACGGCTTCGCCTCCATGCTTAGCTTTTTGCGACCCCGGTTGAGGGCCACGCTTGTTGTTCGCCATTGAAATCCGCCTCTCTTAAACTTCCCATGTACCCACTATTTCAGCGACGAGACATCCTGCTATATCCTTGAGCCTCATACCAGGAAGATCTCGCTGCTTCCCTACTGCGACTGATGCTCTCTCCGTGCAAGTGCTACTCGATTAGCGATGAGCGCCGCCGTGCTACCTGCACCAACACCATTATCTATATTGACAACGGTGAGACCGGGGGCGCATGTCTGCAACATCGAAAGCAACGCGGCAACCCCTTTGCCGCCCATTCCATACCCAATAGACGTTGGAAGACCAATTACAGGAACTGGAACCAGTCCTGTGACAACCGAGGGCAACGCACCATCCATGCCCGCCGCGACAATAATCACGTCGACCTGACGTGCTAGCATGTCCTTGAGTGGCGGTAGAAGACGATGAAGTCCTGCTACTCCCACATCATAGATTGATGTGACCGCACACCCCATTTCTTCTGCAATAAGCGCCGCCTCTTCCGCAACAGGCAGGTCTGACGTGCCCGCGCTGATGACGCCCACAACGCCACCAGTAGTGGAACGAACATACGCTGGCGCGTAAATGACCATTGCACGTGCCGCCTCCCGCATCCGTATGGAATATTCGGGAAACGCCTCTCGCACTACAGCACTGGACTCTGATCGTAGTCGACTCATAATCGCTCGTCCTGATCCTGCCAGCAAGCCTCGCGCCATTGCCAGGATTTGCTCGTTGGTTTTCGTCTCGGCAAGAATGACCTCCGGTATACCTTTGCGTCGCTCTCGCCCGGGGTCAGGACGAATCTCGATCGAGGATGTGTCCTGTTGAGAATAAGTAGAGCCATGCTGAAACTGTTCAGCCTCTAGCAATTGACTCAAAAGGTCCAGTTGTTCGTTCGCTTGAAAATCCACACACACCTCGAAAAGAGTTTTCACTCACTAGTTACTGTCCGGTTGCCAAACCTAGTGTAACATACGGGTATGGCAATCGGCAATAGTAGACATAAGATATTAACACGATTTTCACACGCACTACAAGCATAGTACGTGTACACTTGTCCAGTACTATGATATACTATACGCTGATTTAGAGGTAATGGGCCAACAAGCCCTCCTGCTTTATAAAAAGTAGGAGTCTTAAAATGAATGTTTTATGTAAACAGTAGCAAGATGCAATATACGATGAAACATATATCGAGCAAAATTTTCGTGCTTCTCTCAGCAGGAGTACTTCTCCTATTAACAGCATGCGGCACCACGGCAACACAACTCAAGCCGCAACCCACGATCGCGGTTGATAAGTCATTTCAATCGCAGGTATCTCCATTGCCAACCGCGCCACCATATCGTTGTGGCGCGTGGTCAAGCAATAACGCACCAGGGGCGTATAGCGCTATCACCGTGTATGCCAAACTTACGAAGAATGTGCAAGGGGTTGCTGGCGCTAGTGCCAGCGCCACGGCACACTTCAGCACATCCGACTTCAACCTTGACCAGCAGCC
>CAXTCR010000405.1:0-2874 GCA_964242555.1 uncultured Ktedonobacteraceae bacterium | reverse complement strand
GAGGTCAACGAAGCGTTCGCGGCCCAGACTCTTGCCAACGGCAAAGAACTCGACTGGGACTGGTCACGCGTCAACGTCAACGGCGGCGCCATCGCCTTGGGACACCCCATCGGCTCCAGTGGCTCAAGAGTTCTAACCACTCTGATCTACGAACTGCGGCGCCGTGGTGGTGGACGTGGTTTAGCGACGCTATGTCTGGGTGGTGGCGGAGCAGTAGCAATGTCTGTTGAGGTATAAATATTGTTGTGTGGAGGTTGTGATACGTTGCAATCTCCACACAATAACGTCTAGTATCACTTCAATGAAGCACTAATTCTTCCTGAATAAACTCTTTCACGCCTGCGCGTCCTGTTATTTGAAGCCATAGAGGACCATTCTCCGGCTCGACTGTCAACTGAAAGGCAAAGAAAGGGCAGCATTGCTTTTCTAAAGAAACAAATTCGACGACACCCAAAAAGAGGTTAGCCGGGTAACAGAGTCTAACAAGGCATTACTACATTCGCTGTTTGCTATATTCAAACGAGCACAATTGTAGGGACCGATTTATCACGTCCTTGTGAGCGTCTCGATTGCCGAACAGGACGTGATAAATCGGTCCCTACAACATCCTTAATCCCCACACTACACCAACGCCAACGAGCATCGACAGCAGGATGTTGCGTGTGCGAATGGCAACAAGCACGGTTGCCAGTGCCGCCCCGAGTTCGGCAAAGCCTGTGCCAAATATTGTGGGGGCAACGAGCGAGACGATAACTGCGCCAGGAATGTAGCCTAACCACGCTTTCAACTTTTTAGAGAGCGTCACATGGCTCATGAGCCATAAGCCACTTATGCGCGTCAGGTAGGTCACAAGAGCCATACCCAGGATAGCGAGAAGCGCGGGTAGACTAGTCTGCATGACGTATTGCTCCTACTATGCTGCCGGCTAGACCGCCGAGCAGAATGTACCACTTGCCGGGGAGAAAGTGCGCTGCCAGGACAGCTACAATTGCCGCAAAAATCCACGGGAGCAGGTCCGACTTGCCTTTCCATAATCCTATGAGCAGGAAGAGAAAGACTGCTGTGAAGGCAAAGTCGAGTCCGAAACGGGCTGGATCGTGTACTATGTCGCCAAGCATTCTGCCAATTACTGTTGAACTGAGCCATGCTACGTAGAGTACGAGACCGCTACCAAGTAGAAACGCTGCATTACGTTTTCCTGTGTTAAATTCGCCCATCGTCAAGGCCCAGCTTTCGTCAGCGAGAAAGAAGACAGTTGTATAGGCTTTGAAACGAGAAATACGCAAGAACCACGGACTAATTGCCACGCCTAAGAGCAAGTTGCGTAGATTGACGATTAACGTGGTAAGCACGATCGCTGCTATTGGCAACGGCATAGTCCACAGGCTCAGCACAATTAGCTGCGCCGACCCTGCATAGACAAGTCCACTCATGAGCAGCACTTCGAGAATACTTAGATGCGCTTGCTGCGCCAACACTCCGAAGATAAGTCCATAGGTACACACGCTTAATGCAATTGGCAAAGTACGTCTTGCCCCTAGTAACCCGCCCTTGAAATCAAACGTAACCTCTTCTGGGGATGATGGAGGCGTTGAGACAAATCGCTCTGACATATCGCTGTTACTTTCTGCGTTACGTTGTCGCATAGTTATTGTCGCTGTGAAAACGCAAGACGAATGCCAAGTCCAATAAAGACGAGGCCTGTTAACCAACCCATTAGCTTAAAAAGTGGCTTTGTCTATTTCTTCTCCTAACCTTGTTTAGCTCTTTTATTGTAACTCCCAATATTGTCATAATACCATTACATGGAATAAGATGTAAAGGAAAAGTGTATATATTCATGGAGAGAGTCCAGAGGATTACACATATGGATATGCTTTGTTTGGATATACTACATAGCGATTGGCACGATTACCGCGGCATTGGCAAGGATGAGGATCGCCTGTATTCGCCAGAGTGGTGGCAACAGCTTATTGCACGCTGGAATTTTTCGGTTGAGGGTATGCCTGATGCTCAAACGGTAGAGGCATTTCACCAGTTGCGCACGCTGATGCAGCGGGTTGTGCAGGCAGTAATTCAGGAACATATGCCTGCGAAAGAAGATGTTGTGGCCCTCAATAGCTATCTCCAAAAGATGCCGTCGAGATTAGTGTTGACGCAAGCGGATAAGCAATTGCACCTGCAACAGGTCCCTTTGACACAAGGATGGGAATATGTGCTGGGAGAGGTTGCAATCTCTTTTGCTCGCCTTCTGACTGCATATGATGTCACCCGAATCAAGCAATGCGAGAATCCCGATTGTAGATGGGTCTATTATGATGAGAGCGCTAATCAAACACGCCGTTGGTGTGAGGACTCCTGCGCCAATTTGATGCGTGTAAGGCGTTTTCGGATCCGTCAGCAGAAGGACAAATAAACATTATAGCGGGAACTTTTCCGTTCTTCACTTCGTCTAATGTGTATCTCATAATTATAGACTACAGTGAGTGTATAACAAAAGTTATTACAAACGTATACTATAGAGAGTCATTCCTAGAGGGATCCTATCTATGCACTGCGAGCATCCGCTATCGTTCCTTAACAATGAAGAAGTGTTTACACTGGCTTTGGATAAAATGATACAAGACTTGCCAGAGGATGTGAGGTTACATGTTGAGCAGTGTGAAGCTTGTCAGCATGATCTCATGAAATATAAACAGATAAATCAAGCTCTGATAACTTCGCTCTATCGTAAAGAGTGCCCAGAGAGCATGACGTTAAGCACCTATGCCGCGAACGCGCTCTCACAAGAAGAACAGCTTCCAGTGCAGCTGCATCTGCGCATTTGTCCACTCTGTTCAGCGGAGGTGGACGAGGCCCGCCGCCTTTTTGCTG
>CAXTCR010000404.1:0-2879 GCA_964242555.1 uncultured Ktedonobacteraceae bacterium | reverse complement strand
CCCCATGCGCTACCAAAGAAATTGCCGAAACCGCGTGTACGGGTAATCAACACGATGCCAAAGCCAATTGTGAGTGTGCCGGTATAAGTCAGCAAGCGGACCGTGTTGATAGCAGTTTGTACCATCGCCTCACTTGTGCCCCTGCCTATCAACGGCACAATGATAAACGCAAGCACAGCATAGCCACCGACCCACGCCCCCGCGAAGACCACATGTCCATAGCGGATGAGCCATGTCAATAAGACCATTACATACTCTCTTTCTGTTTGAGCGAAATACGCCGCCGTAGTAGCCACTCGCCGATAAATGCTCCCGGAGGGCCTGCTGTAAGCAGCACAAGCAGGGGAAACCACCAGCCCCATAAACCGTCAAGTGCGGCGGTCGACACGATGACGAGCAACACCAGGTAGTTTATGCCGTGTATTGGCCCCAGGACATGCACTATATTTTGCTGTCGCGTCACCGCCGCCGTGATGAGCACGGCTAAAAGCACGAGATCTATCAGTGCCACAATTTGTACGATGCGCAGACGTTGACGAATACGACTCTCTTTTTCCATATATCGTCATTCCTTCTTATTAGAAAATCAAACGCGTTTGAAACGTTAATCAAACATGCTTAAATTTTAGCGAAATATGATATACTCTGTCAAGAAGAAGGGATATAATTAGGAATGACTGCGATTGACACAAAAGATCGTATTCTGAATGCCGCCGAGCACATCTTTGCCGAGCAAGGCTTGGATGCCGTCTCGCTGCGGGCGGTGACTGCTGAAGCTGGCGTCAATATTGCCGCCGTAAACTACTACTTCGGTTCGAAGGCGGCACTATTGCAATCTATGACGCAGCGCCATTTCGCGCCGATCAATGCGGAACAACTGCATAGACTTGAGGAACTCGAAACGAGTTTGCAGCAACGACCGGTAGAGAAAATCTTGCGGGCATATATCACACCTATTTTTGACATGTTTGACGCACCGCGTGGACGCGAATGGATGCAGGCAAAAATACTGGCTTTTCGTGCTGAACCCTCACCTCATATCAATAGCATGACGGAGAGCGAGGCGGATGCGGAGGTGATCAGTCGCTATTATGAGGCACTGCGTCGTGCTATACCAAACGTACCCGCCGACGAACTCTGGTGGCGTTTTGAACGCACCCGCAACCTGCTATTAGCAAATCAGAGTAGACGTTTCATGGTACCTTCTGATAGTGCGCCTTCGGAAAGCTCCAAGCGGGATGAGCGTGAGTGGTTGATTACATTTCTGGTGGGAGGATTAGAGGCACCTGCAACCTGATCGTATCACACCAGGTTTCGTAGGAACCACGTTCACAGCGTCCAAGGCCAACTCATTGGCCATACCTATCATAATACATACGATCCATCGGTTTCAGATTCCATGATCCTTATCACGCATTGTGAGCATACACTCTCAACTCTCGTATAGAGTATATCAAAAAACCGGCTACATGTCTGTAACCTTTCTCCTCCCTTCTCGTCAAATTCCATAGTACACTTATAACATCCCATTGCTACCCCTAGCAACTGTAAAGCGTATCTACGCAAAGGATGAATGCATGGCCAAATCTACCGCCACAACCTCTACGAAGCAAGAAAGTGATAAGGGAGAAGAAGCGTTTGACCTGAAGAAGGTCTTTGCTGCATTCGCAGGCCTCCCACGTTCGGCTCGACTTGTGTGGTCTGCTAGCCCTGGCTTAACTGCAGGGATGGCGACATGTACGATGATCGGTGGCCTTACGCCTCTCGCGAACGCCATTATCGCACGTCTCCTCCTGGATAGCGTTATCTATGCCTTTACGCATCATACCTTCGCACCCGTGTGGCTGCCTGTTATTCTACAACTGGCTGTTAACCTGTTAGATCGTGTGTGCAGCACATTTATAACACTCTTACAAACGCTGCTGCAGGAACGTGTGGCCGACTATGTTCAATTGCTCTTGTTACGTAAAGCGAATACATTAGACCTAACCTTTTTCGAGCAACCAGAATTTCACGATAAGCTAAGCAATGCAGCACAAGACTCCCTCAATAAACCCTTTATGATGATCTTACAGAGTTTCAACTTAATTCGTGCAGTAGTTACTCTACTTTCGATGCTCGGTCTTTTGCTCAGCCTGACATGGTGGATTGTGTTAATAGCAGTACTGCTCCCGTTTCCCTCGTTCATTGCCAGTAGTCGTTACAGCCTTAAAGGGTATTGGAAAATGCGGTGGCAATCGCCCGAAAAGCGACAGCAGATGTACATAAGCCAGATTATGACCTTCGACCACTTCAATAAAGAGATAAAGCTCTTTAACCTTGGCGACTTTTTCATTCAACGCTTTCAGGAACTGGCGGAGAAGTTTTACCGTGAAAACAAACGCCTCGAAGTGCCACGCAATCTTACGAGCTTATTCTGGTCGACGCTCTCGATACTTGCCAATTCTGGTGTGTATCTCTATGTCGCGTTTCAATCCGTAGTTGGCCGCATCTCTATTGGCGCGCTTTCTCAGTACACGATAGCAGTCAACCAAATAGGGCAGAGCGTGCAAGGAGTACTTGATGGCATAGCTAATCTCTATGAAAACAACCTCTTTGTTGATACTGTATTCGAGTTTCTCGAATATAAGCCCGGTATTGTCTCTCCCCACTCACCAGTATCAATTGACGCCCCATTAAATAGTCAGGGGATAGATATCGAGTTCCGCAACGTCAGCTTCACCTATCCGGGCAAGGAAGAACCCACATTACACAATATCAGTTTTACTCTGCGTTCTGGTGAAACAATCGCGCTGGTCGGTCGTAATGGAGCAGGCAAAACAACACTGGTAAAATTGCTCACACGACTTTACGATCCCGATGAGGGCGAGATATTGCTG
>CAXTCR010000403.1:0-2886 GCA_964242555.1 uncultured Ktedonobacteraceae bacterium | reverse complement strand
TGGCGATGGAAGAGGGCGTCAAGTTTGCCATTCGAGAGGGTGGACGAACCGTAGGTGCGGGCATCTGCACCAAGATCGAAAGCTAAGGTTTTACCGGGGCCGCATACTATTTTGTTGCGGCCCCACACCCGTATCAGGAGAGAAAAATGGCGACAGGAACAAAACAACGGATACGCATTCGACTGAAGGCATACGACCATCGTATCCTCGACCAGTCGGCAATGCAGATCGTTGACACCGCTCAGCAGACAGGCGCACGTGTCTCAGGTCCGGTACCTCTGCCCACAGAGATCGATAAATTTACGGTCATACAATCACCGTTCGTTCACAAAGACTCTCGCGAACAATTCGAGATTCGTACACACAAGCGCCTGATTGATATCATTGATCCAACCAACCGAACCGTCGAGGCTCTGACACGTTTGAATCTGCCCGCAGGCGTAGATATTGAAATCAAACTGTAAGGAGAGCATATGCTAGACGCGCTATTGGGCAGAAAGATCGGCATGACGCAGGTATTTGGACCGAATGGAACAGTGGTACCTGTGACAATCATCGAACTTGGTCCCTGCTTTGTAACACAAGTCAAAACCGTTCAAAATGATGGTTACGAGGCCGTACAGATTGGCTTCGAGCAAACAACAAACAAACACTCAACCCGTCCTGAATTGGGACATCTCGGGCACAGTCTGCCTTTGCTAAAAGGGCAGCGCAAGGCTTTGCAGACATACCAGCAAAGTGAACGTGCCAAGGCTAATGCTAGCACAACCGAGGGCGAAGGCGCGACAGTGGCAACCTCGGAGACAACAGAAAAGAAGAATAGTAAGCAGATTCAGCGTTTATTGCAGATACAGGGGAATCGGCAGCGTCGTCCCGGTCCTGAACTGGGACCGTTCAAGATTGTACGCGAGGTTGGTCTGCAAAAAGGCACGACACCTGACAAGATCGAACTCGGCGCACAATTTGACGCTGGCCTGTTCACAACTGGCGAAGCCGTTGATGTCGTTGGCACGACCAAAGGTAAAGGCTTCCAGGGCGGCGTAAAGCGACACGGCTTTAATGGCGGTCCTAAGACGCATGGTCAGTCGGACCGACATCGTGCCCCTGGTTCCATCGGTTCTGGTACAACTCCGGGCCGCGTCCTCAAGGGAACACGTATGGCTGGTCACATGGGCAATGTGCGTGTTACCGCGAAGAAATTGCAAGTGGTTCAGACCGACCCTGAGCGCAACCTGTTGCTCGTAAAGGGGTCTGTCCCCGGTGCCAACGGGACTCTGCTCACAGTTAAGAAGCATGTGGTGAGGTAAACCGAAATGCCCTCGACTAAAGTATATAACATGGCTGGAGAAGCCGTAGAAGACCTGGAACTCAGCGAGCAGGTGTTCGGGATTACACCTAACGTGGCGGTATTACATCAGGTTGTCACCGCACAACTGGTCAACCGTCGTCAGGGTAACGCCTCAACCAAGACTCGCAGTGAAGTATCGGGCGGTGGTAAGAAGCCTTATAAGCAAAAGGGCACAGGTAATGCGCGTCAAGGCAGTAGCCGTGCTCCTCAGTACCGTCATGGTGGAGTAGTGTGGGGTCCACGACCTCATCGCTATCATCACGATGTACCGAAGAAGATGCGCCGTCTGGCTATTCGCTCCGCCCTCTCCGACAAGGTCGCAAATGAAAGCTTGATCGTGGTGAATGAACTTGGCCTGGAAGCACCAAGCACCAAGGGAATGTTGAGTCTGCTAGAGCAGTTACCAACTCCGGGCAAGCGTGTGCTGATGATGTTGCCAAAACGTGACGAGAATGTTGTACTATCGACGCGTAACATTCCGCTTGCGAAAGTGCAGCATGTTGCCTCGATCAATGTAGTGGAATTATTGAAGCACGATTATGTCATCATGCCTGTGAAGACAGTGCGTTGGCTCGAACTCGTTTTTGGCGAGGGACTGAGCGCGGAAGATGCAACGGCACGTATTTTCGATCAGACGGTCGAGGATAGCAGCGCCACCGCTACAACAAGCGCGGCGCCCCTGTCGACAGAGCCACTCATTGCGCCCGCACAGGGCGAGACATTGCCACTCGTGCCTACACCATCTGAGGATGACGCGACAACGCCATCTTCTGATAGCGAAGCATAGAGGAGAAAATCGTGGAGATTACAGAAGTGCTGCGTCAGGGTCTCGTAACCGAGAAAACTGTGCGCATACAAGAAAAGAATCAGTATACCTTCAAGGTTGCATTAGAGGCCAACAAGATTGATGTGCGCCGCGCCGTTGAGACTATTTTCAAGGTAAAGGTGCTCAAGGTAAACATGATTCGCATGCCTGGTAAGTCAAAGCTGATCCGGCGTAGAGGGTCCGCTCCTCGTCCTGTCGAGGCACGTGAGTGGAAGAAGGCTATAGTGACGATCCAAGAGGGTCAGACAATCGACGCGTTGAAGGCGTAAGGTAGGGAATTGAGCTATGCCAATTAGACAGTATCGACCAACGTCTCCCGGGCGTCGCGGCATGTCTGTTTCGACATTCGAGGAGATCACAAAGACAAAGCCAGAGAAATCGCTGACGGTAAAGCTAGAAAAGCACTCTGGACGAAACAATCAGGGTAAGATCACCACCCGGCACCGTGGTGGTGGTGCGAAGCGTGCTTATCGCATCATCGACTTCAAACGCAACAAACTTGGGGTACCCGCACGTGTGGCGGCCATCGAGTACGATCCAAATCGCACATCACGTATCGCTTTGTTACACTACCTGGATGGAGAGAAACGCTACATCCTGGCTCCTGTAGGACTCAAGGTCGGCGATCGTGTAGAGGCTGGTCCAGAAGCGGACATTCGTGTTGGCAATGCTCTGCCATTGAAGAACATTCCAACCGGCACCACCATTCACA
>CAXTCR010000402.1:0-2903 GCA_964242555.1 uncultured Ktedonobacteraceae bacterium | reverse complement strand
GTTCGCCGACCGTGGCATCGCCGAGATAACTAAAATGATGCATATCGGTCTCGGCTCCAATATACGAATTTTTTACTTCTCCGAAGTTGCCCATACGCACGCCGTGCGCAAGGTGTGCACCAGGGCGACAGTGACTGAACGGTCCAATCCGTACGTCATCTTCAAGGGTCGACTCTTCAAGTGCCGATCCCCGAATGATACAGCGCTCTCCAATTATTGATGCATCAATCGTTGTGTTCGGACCAATACGACAATCCCCACCAATGACTGTTTTGCCTGTAAGCATCGTGTTAGGCAGGATCACCGTGTCCATTCCTATTGAAACGCCGTCTTCGACATACGTTGTAGCAGGGTCGATAATAGTCACGCCCGCGTACATGTGTTGCTCAAGTATACGCCGGCGCAGCAACTGTTCTGCCTCGGCAAGCTGCACACGGTCGTTGATACCAATTGTTTCATCTAGTGAACCGTTCACAGTAGTAATAACACGCTCTTGTATACCCGCTATTCCTACCAGATCGGTAAGGTAGTATTCGCCGGCAGCATTTCTTGGCAACGTGCGTAGTGTTTCCCACAGCCATGCCCGGTCAAAACAATAAACACCAGAATTAACTTCTTTTATGCGCTTCTGCTCTGGCGTTGCGCGTTTGGTTTCTACAATCTCACGTACCCGCCCTTGAGCGTCGCGCACAATGCGCCCAAAGTCGGTAGGTTGTTCCGTTGTGGCGGTTAAGAAGGTGATGGTGGCGTTGCGATCAATATGCTCACGCAGTACGTTCGCCAACATACTCTTGCTCACAAGTGGAGTATCGCCATAGCACACCAGCACGGTTTGCGGCAATGGATACAAAGCGTCAACGGTTGTCTGCGCGGCAAGTACAGCATGCCCTGTTCCCAGTTGCTCTTCCTGCAAAGCATACAGGCAACGTTCACCAAAGGCATCCTTGATTTGCTGCGCTTCATGTCCAAGCACAACCACTGGCTTTTGTGAGGAAACGGGAAGATTTGGATCGAGAGAGGCAAGTGCAGAAGGAATAGCTTCGACAGCATCGAGTACATGCGCTAGTAGAGGCTTACCAGCCAAAGGGTGAAGAACTTTAGGCAGTTTTGAACGCATCCGCGTGCCCTTGCCTGCCGCAAGTACCACGGTCGCATATGTATTCATGAGCTGATGTACAAACCCTTTTTGATTATATTTTTAGATTATAGCTAATGAGTATAAGCACTTATAAGTGGGTCAAAAACAATACAGACCCTGACTGCAATGGCTAACGTTTGCGTATACCATACACACTCAAGGTCTCTTGACTCCACTTACAAATGACGCAGCTTTTAAAGCTTTAAAAAGGCTCGGGTGCCAAGATTCGAACTTGGGAATAGCGGATCCAAAGACCGCTGCCTTACCACTTGGCCACACCCGATCATTGTTTGGCCTGCATAATCGCAAGCACGTTGTGATTATAACATGCTATAGGCACTTTGACAAGATGCAAATTTCTGAAAAATTATTTTCATCTTTCCTCATTTCACGCTCTTGTACAAACTGTACATTAGACTGTTTCAACACTATTATTTTTCTTCTCCCCCTCACCTTGACAATACACACAGTATAAAGTATTCTTTAATCAAAGAAATGAGAATAATTCTCATTATTAGGGTGTACTCATATGACTCAAGGAAAATTAAATACGAATGCGCAGGCGGTGCTGGATGTTGTGCGTGCGACACAAACACATCCGACAGCTTTAGAGGTCTACGAATGGGTAAAACAGGTTCGCCCTCGCATCGGTCTAGCGAGCGTGTATCGTATCCTGGGACATCTCGCCGAAGGTGGCTATATCAAAGAGTTGTCCTATGGCGATGAGAGTTCGCGTTACGATGGGCGCACGACGAGACACGATCATGGCATTTGTACCCAATGTGGAGCGTTACTTGACTTGCCTGTTGAGGTACCTATATCGGATCAGGTCTTGCAGGGGGTGGCACAGGCTGCTGGCCTCCAATTCGCTACGCATGAAGTAAGAATTTATGGCCTCTGCTCATCGTGCAGAACAAACGAAACTAGTTAGTGGGCAAAACGTGTTACAGGTAGTGGAACTGAACATTTTGCTTTGCATTTATCTATAAGGAGAACGGGTGAATGTCGCTAGAACAACATCCTCTATCACAAGAACCAAGTAGCGTGGAAAATCATGCAATCCAGCAAGCGGACGTAAAAACGCAGGAACAAAAGGAACTCGAAGAGACTCCTAGTACAACGAAGGACCAGCTCGCAGAAATCGTCAAAGGGTTGACCTCAAAAGAGACTGATGATGAGGCGGCACATAACTTCCTGCTGCGCGTTGTGCAGCCGGGTCTTGCGGGACTGATGGATGGTTCTGTCTCAACGCTTGCGCCAATTTTTGCCACTGCGTTTGCGACCCATATCCCCTTTACGACCTTTCTTGTTGGTATGGCTTCTGCGACAGGTGCAGGCATCAGCATGGCCTTCTCGGAAGCTCTCTCGGATGATGGTCAGTTGACGGGACGTGGTAGCCCTGTTATCCGCGGTGGTATCACAGGTTTCATGACCTTCTTCGGTGGTGCTTTACATACGCTCCCCTTTCTCATCCCGAATGTACATATCGCGCTCTATGTTGCATACGTTGTTGTTGCGATAGAGCTGATACTTATATCAGCGATTCGCCATCGTTACTTTGGCACAGGCTGGTGGCTCTCGATTGTGCAGGTTGTTGGTGGTGGCATTCTCGTCTTCATCGCCGCAATTCTCTTTGGTAATGCGTGACCAGGTTCGCAAAAGAAAAGAGGCACTGGTCTATGTCAGTGCCTCTTTTCTTTTGCTCTTTATTTACTGATACGTTTATGCTCTTCGACGTGACGGAGTATCAATTGGGGCTAGAGCA
>CAXTCR010000401.1:0-2919 GCA_964242555.1 uncultured Ktedonobacteraceae bacterium | reverse complement strand
CCTCTTCTGATAGTGCGTCCCTTTGTAGCAATGATACGAATGTGGCCAGGTTCGCCGTATATGCTTTTGTGTTGTGTGCCATGGATTCATCCTTGTATCCGTTTGTATTCCACTGTCCGTGTTAGTAACATACAAGGAATTGTACTACAAAGGAACATTATGTCTTATAAAGACAAACATATAGTTGCGGATGAGATGAAGCGCGGTGCTATGGGCAGGAATGGTACACATGCAAAGAGCAAGAGAAGGAACAATCTTTCGATAGAGCATAAGCTACACGGTAGTACAACGATGCAAGAGAATTTGTTAGAAACGGTCTTCGCTTCTATGGTTGATGCCGTGTTTGTATACGATAAAGAGGGCAATCTTGTACAAACAAATGATGCCGTGCATGAACTCCTGGCCCTCGACTCCTACCCCGACTACGCGTCCTTGCCAATGAAACAGAGGCTGCAAATCCTCGAGATACGTGATGAACAGGGCGACCTGTTTCCAGAGGAGATGCAGCCTACACAACGTATCGTGCGAGGCGAAGTTCTTAAAGGCGCTACTGCGGTAGATGCGACGATACGAGCAATGAACGGTCGTCTCCTCTCAATCAACGTCAGTGGTGCTCCTTTTCGTGATGCTCAGGGACAGGTTACAGGAGGAGTCATGGTGGTCCGTGACATGACGGATCGGCGTCGCCTCGAACAGCGCACTCATGCGTCGCTAACTGGTCTGCTTACAATGGCGCAGGCATTAGTGCAACTGCCTAATACATCTCATTCTGAGCAAGACGAGCTGCATGCAATTGGGCGAAGACTTGCAACATTAACCTGCAATATACTTGATTGTCAACGTGTGAGCCTATATGTTGTTGAGTCAGAGACTGACATGTTGCGTCCCTTAAGTGTTGTTGGTTTGTCGTCAGAGCAAGAGAACACCTGGTGGCAAGAGCAAGATCAGCAGGCGAAGTTACTGCACACAATGCCGCAAGAGGTGATTGAACGTTTACGTTCAGGCGAAGTGCTGGTGCTGGATATGATGCGCCCACCATTGAACACTCGGCCTAACCCCTACAACGTAAAAGTCATGCTGCTGGCACCTATGGGAATAGGCGAACGCGTCGTGGGATTACTTGCACTGGATTACGGAACAACAGAACATGCTTATACGCAGAGCGAGGTTGTGCTTGCTAGCGCTGTTGCAACCCTTTCAGCACTGGTGATTGAGCGACAGCGTCTGCTGGTGGAACAAACAGAGGCACGAGGCCGTGAGCTTGCTCTCCGAGAGGCAAATCGCCGCATGGAGGAGTTTCTGGGGATTGCTAGTCATGAACTGAGAACACCTCTAACAACGATTAAAGCAAATGTGCAGCTTGCAAAGCGGCGTTTGAAAACAATTCCTGCCGACTCCGTGGTAGAGACGACCATCAATAAGGTTGATGCCTCCTATGACATGCTTTCTCGTGCTGAGCGGCAGATTGAGGTTCTCAATCGTCTGGTTGGTGATTTGATCGACATATCTCGTATTCAGACTGGTAAGCTACAACTACACCTGCGTCAGGAACCAAGTGATCTTGTGCAGATAGTTTCCGAAACAGTTCATGAGCAGCAAAAGGCATTTCCCAATCGCACAATTACACGTTCTTTACCTTCTGCCGACCAACCCTTACTGGTCGTTGCTGATGCCGACCGCATTGCTCAGGTGTTGATAAACTACTTGACTAACGCTTTGAAGTACTCAGAAGCTGATAAGCCTGTTGAGGTAGTATTGACGTGCGAACAAGATGCAAATGGGAGTAAGTATGCGCGCGTGGCGGTGCGTGACGAAGGACCTGGATTGCAGCCCGAGGAGCAAAGACGCATTTGGGAATGTTTTTATCAATCCGAACGCATCAAGGTGCTGAGTGGGTCTGGCGTTGGACTGGGGCTTGGCCTGTACATTAGTCAGACAATTATTCAGCGTCATCATGGACAGATAGGTGTTGATAGTACTCCTGGCGTTGGCTCTACCTTTTGGTTTACACTACCTCTAGTACAGCAGGACTATACTGCTGACAAAGAGGAGTAACAACTACATGCACAATCCTGTTCGTCGTATCGCAACACTTGCTGCAGCGTCCTTAGGACTCGTGGGGGCAGGAGTTGCGATCAATAGTTTTTTGCCGCGCCGCTTTGCGACATGGTATGAGCCTACTGTATCAGTGGTACAGAGAAGCCAGTCATCATTTCCTTCCATAGATATCACATTTTTGCGTTGTGGGAGCGTCACGATTCCGGAGTTTGTCGCTGTTCGTGGTGCCGCTTCGTTTGCACCACGCGTGATTTCACATAGTGCTGTATTAATACGTCATCCAAAGGCGACTTTTTTGTATGATACAGGGCTTGCAAGCGATATCTACCGCTACCTACAAAACCAATCACTCTTCTTCAAGAATGTGCTGGGCAAATTCACTTTTGAGCAGTCCACTGCCAGTCATCTACAGCACCTTGAGCTGAAGCCACGCGATCTGGATTTCTTACTGATTTCGCACCTGCACTGGGATCATGTTAGTGGTATTCCTGATGTTCCTGGTGTACCTTTGCGCATTCACCGGGTCGAGTACGATGCCGCTCAGTACGGATTGCTCGACCAGCATAAGGGGCTTGTTCGTTCGTTGCTCTCGGATAATCCTATTGAGTTATTTGATTGTGCAGGACCGGCATATGAAGGTTTTAACACTAGTCATGATCTGTTTGGCGACGGCTCTATTGTACTGGTACCACTACCGGGTCACACTGCTGGCAATACTGGCATGCTGATTCGACGGTCCAATGGCTCCCCACTTTTCTTGCTGGGCGACGCGGCGTGGGTTGCGGAAAACTATATGCGGCCAGCAACGATGCATCCATTTATTTGGAATGCTGTTACCAGCGATGATGCCAGCGCGTGCCA
>CAXTCR010000400.1:0-2922 GCA_964242555.1 uncultured Ktedonobacteraceae bacterium | reverse complement strand
GTTCTTGCCTGGAATATCAGTGTAGATGTACGCCCCATTGCGATAAGCAGCCATAACGCCATACGTGCCCTTCTCGACAGCAGCCATGATAAGGTTCGCATAGTAAATGGCCATGTGTTTGTCGTATACCTCTGGCTCACCACTGCGTAGGAAGTAGGTCAGGTCGATTGGTATGAAGCGCACATGTGGCAGGCGTTTGGCCAGTTCGTCGCCCAAAAATTCCGCGACATTTGCCTTTTTCTTGTGCCCGTATGCGTCCGCCTCACCAACCTCCGGAACGGGTACACCAAGGTTAGCACCTTCGGATAGCACGACCGTCGAGTAGCTCTGCGGGTTACGTCTGTCCTGCGCGATCAGCTCGGCAAGCCGGTCAATGTTCGCCTCAACCTCTGGTATTAACAAGCGATCTGTCCATGCAACAACGGCGGTCTCAAGTGCTGTAAAGCCCGCGTCACGCCCAAACATACGGAACAGGATCGTCTCGCTGTGCGACTCCGCCGTCGAGCGAATGCGCCCAATGAATTCGGCGGCGCGACTAATGGCCGTCTGGAAGCCAATGCAGTACTCGGTGCCGGGTACATCATTATCCATCGTCTTGGGAATGCCCCATACAGGAACGCCCTTCGAGGCAAGTACGGCCCCATAGCTCAGCGTATCATCGCCTCCGATTACAACCAGACCATCCAGCCCCAGAAATTTCATGTTCGCTAACACTTCATTTGTCAGGTCGATACGCTCGTCCGCAGTATGTCCCTCGCCCAGATGCTTCAGGTGCTCGGGCAAGTCGGAGACACGAACCTTCGCGGGATTAGTGCGCGTCGATTGCAGAATAGTGCCGCCCTGCCGGTCTATGGCGCGGGTGTTCAAGCGCGACAGGGGCATTACATAATTGCCCTTCCATGTACTCGCGTCCTCAGGCTTATAGGTGAGTGCCTCTAGTGGACGCGAACGATCCATAAATGTGATACCTTCCCATCCCGAGCGCAGACCGGTAACGCAAATACCCTCTGGCTCCGCACGGTAGACCAGTGCTTTGATCGCTGCATTGAGTCCTGGCACATCCCCGCCCCCGGTTAGTACACCTATCGAACGAATTGGATCCTTGCTTTGTTGTGGCATAGTATATCTCTGCCTTTCTTTCCTACGACTTTACAATCTTTAATTGTTGTGTTGCTCCCGACTGCAAACTGGACAAGTCGGTCGTGACGCTGACCATCTGGAAGCCCTCGCGTATACGCTCGGCTGTTGCATTCCCGCCACTAGTGAAAATACCAAGAGCGACATTGTGCTGGCGTGCTCCACGCTTGATCTGCTCAAGTGCTTGCACAAACTCTGGTTCCATGCCCTCGTTGCTCGGTGGTAATCCAAGCGAGGCATGCAGATCGTTGGGGCCGACAAACGCGACATCTACTCCTGGCACGCTCAATATGGCATCGAGGTTGCGCATTCCCTGCACGCTCTCGATCTGCAACGCGACCAGTATCTCGTCATTCGCAATACGCGCATAGCTGGGCCAGTCAGTTGCGCTAAAGGCAAGCGGCGCGAATGCTCCACCGATACTTCGCGTGCCCAGTGGTGGATACTTTGCCCAACTTACAGCTTGCTGCGCCTCCTCAACCGTATTGACCATTGGCACAACGACTCCCCACGCGCCCGCATCTAGCACCCACTTGAACCACTCGACAGTATTATGTGGCACTCGTACCAGTGGCGCACACGCTGTTCCTGCGTCGGCAATACTGGCAACGAGAGATGCAATCTCTGTGGGGGTGTAAGCTCCATGCTCCGCATCTATAACCAGCCAATCGAAGCCAAGCCGCGCTAATAGACGTGTTTGTTGCGGGGTCGAATGGTTCAGCCACATTCCCAATGACGGTTCACCCCTACGTAATTGTGCCTTCACATGATTTGTGCGCATAGCTTGTTTATTCCTTTCTCCTTTGGCGTGTTTCCTTCACCCATCCTTGAATGATGCGGTATGCAAGGCTAAATGGCGGGGGCATTTCGGGCTGATTGTCTATACTGAACCACTGTGCGTCATCGAGTTCCTGTTCGTCAGGCTGGAGCGTACCACCCACGAGGCGCGCTGTATAGCCAACCATCAATTGATGTGGAAAGGGCCACGATTGACTTCCGACATAGCGTATATCCGCAACCTCCAGTCCCACCTCTTCAAATACCTCGCGCCGCACACATTCTTCTAACGACTCCTCCGGCTCGACAAATCCTGCTATACAACTATAGCGCTTGCCCCATCCTGGTTTGTGGGTCAGCAGCATGCGTTCGCCGTCATGAACGAGCGCGAGGATAGCTGGCGTGACATGCGGGTAAGCCGTGTGTCCGCAGTTTGGACAACGGCGTCCCCATGTG
This sequence comes from uncultured Ktedonobacteraceae bacterium, assembly GCA_964242555.1. GTDB lineage: Bacteria > Chloroflexota > Ktedonobacteria > Ktedonobacterales > Ktedonobacteraceae > JBBQVS01. The sequence goes on along the minus strand of CAXTCR010000400.1, from coordinate 552 downwards.
CCTACCTCGTCATGTGGCACGTGACCACAAACGGGACAAAAGTTGCTGGTGTGACGCCAGTAGAGCAGCTGCATGGCATAGCTCGCGAGATTGTAGCCTATCTCGTCAACTCTGCTATAAAGTTCTCGCAGCGAAAGAGCAAGCCATTCGGTGGGGACGACAAACTCTGCGCCCACCTCGCATGCCATGCATGGAACTCCATCAAGCGTTCCAATGTAGAGTACCTGTCGTGCCCCCAAACGCTCTTGCATCTCCTGATTAATGTCCTGCAATAGCGCAACCCCACTACTCTGACGCTCTACAAGAACCTCATCTTTGAGAAATACAAGCCAGTATCCCCTGTTCGTTGCGGGTTGACTTGGTGGGTAGGCGCGTATAAACGTGGGAAACATGCAATTATGTCCAATCCTGCTTGTTGTCATTGTCGTGCTGACACTATCGTATCACAAAAAAGCCAGGGCACCCGCAAGGGAATGCCCCTCCCATACGCCCTGTGCATGGGAGGGGCATTCCCTTGCGGGTGCCTTGATTGCGTTTTATGATGCGACCTTG
>CAXTCR010000399.1:0-2926 GCA_964242555.1 uncultured Ktedonobacteraceae bacterium | reverse complement strand
GTGGAGAGGATATACCGTTTGAAACACTTTCAACTTACACATGGCGTATCAATGGTAATGAGCAAAGGTATAACCTAGGGGAGTTAATCGAGCGAGCTGCTGAGGCTTTGCATCCTGCCCGGAGCTTGTATACTATCATCGGGCATGGAGATGCACATTTTGGCAATGTCTTTTTAGAGGATCGCAAGAACTATCTCTACTTTGATCCGGCGTTTGCTGGTCGTCATTCTCCACTCTTAGACGTTATCAAGCCCCTGTTTCATAATGTTTTTGCAACGTGGATGTATTTTCCTACGGAGATTGACCAGCAACACAATGTTGCCGTACACATTGAAGGTACAACGGTTGTGATAGATTTCGATTATGTTCTTACGCCTGTAAGGAAGGCTATTCTGCAGACAAAAGAAGAAAATTTACTCCACCCGTTGCTCACGGAGTTACGAACTCTCAATGCACTTCCGGACGATTGGCTCTCGATAATGCAATCGGCGTTGTTTTGTTGTCCTTTACTCACAATGAATCTTATAGATGCCCAACGGATGCCTACAAAGATTGGATGGCTTGGATTTGCACTCGCGGTATTTATGGGGAATAATGGAATGACATCATGGAGTATTAAAGGAAGAGGGGTATGATTGGCTGATTGATTATCGCGCTGGGAATACTCACAGTTTTGAACTACAGCGCCTCCGTAACTTTATGAAGTGGGTGCAATCATGATTATTTTGCCTGCGATAGATATTAAAGACGGACAATGTGTGCGCCTGTATCAAGGGGATTATAACAAAGCAACAGTTTATGATACTGATCCTGCTAGGGTAGCAGAACGATGGGGAAAAACTGGGGCGAAATGGCTGCATGTTGTCGATCTTGATGGAGCGGCACAGGGCTATCCTGTAAGCCTTGATGTAATTACAAGGGTGAAGGCAGCGACACATGCGCTTATAGAGGTTGGTGGAGGACTGCGGACTATGGAGCACATTCAGCAGATGTTTGATGCGGGAGTTGACCGTGTTATTCTTGGCACAATCGCACTCACCAACCGCTCACTCCTACAGGATGCTCTAGCGCGATACGATCATCGAATAGCAGTAGGGTTAGATGCGCGGGATGGAAAGATAGCGATTGCAGGCTGGCGAGAAACATCGGGTGTTGCAGCAACAGACTTAGCGAAAGAGTTGAGCACATTGGGGGTGAGTCGCTTTGTCTATACAGACATTGCACGCGACGGTGCGATGACGGGGCCGAACATCGAGGCAATAGGACGTATGCAAGAGGCAATTGTACAAGCTACAAGTTCCTATTCTTTGATTGCATCTGGAGGGGTAAGTTCGCTAGCTGATCTGCACATTCTTGCCGCAATGGGGGTGGAAGGCGCGATAATTGGGAAGGCTTTGTATACAGGTGATGTAAACCTTCACACCGCCATACGGGAGCTTGAGAGGTAGCAGAGTAGATGCTGACAAAAAGAGTTATTCCATGTCTTGACGTAGCAATGGGCGGCATGTCATGAGGGCTACCAGAGTTGTTACTGCCGTCGTTTGTTATTAGGCAATTCTGTAGAAATCGTCGCACAGCGTATCTTTGATGCGCAAGTAGTATATGGGAAGGAACATATGACTAGTGATACCTCTCAACCAAAGGAAGACGAATTTCACATTGACAAACAAGTGGTCCCGATAGAGACGCCCGAAGAGCTGCGAGTGAAGATGAGACAACTTTATGGCGTGTACCTGTATCTACGTGATAATGATATGAGTGAGCAATCGAACACGTCGCGTCTGCTGCAGGACCACAGTCAAAGCTACCTTGTGTCAAGGCTTGCCGATGAAATACAAGAACTCGTTGATGTACAGAACGGAGAGCATGTACACGCGGGACGGGAACCAGATACAATTTTAGAAGGAAGTCAGGTAGAATACTGGCTCTTTTTGATTGCTGCAACACTCCATCTGAACTATAACGAGTTTACACCGCATGAAGCTCTGTTACGAGGGTATCAAGAACATTATGACGAGGGAAGAATGATTGAGGTATGGCAGGAGTGTTTAAGCCTTGTGGCACAAAACACGAATATTATGATTGCTCAAGGGCTACAATTAGGATTTTCTCTCGTTGGTTGGGCCTGTGCCGAAGCGAAGATCGCCCCTATTATGCCTGTGGAGTTTGACCTCGACCAGATGCGACGCAAGGGGTTGGTACGGTAAGTTCTTACTGATGGTGTGATTTGTGACATTGCAGCGAACAACCTTAGAGGTGATTGACAAAGAAAACGGATCTGGTTCAAACACCTTGTGGTCGTTTCGCTCGATTGACAGGCGATGTTATCCTTTCAGATTGAGAGAGGTAGTGGCGATGTCGTAGATGAATTGGTTCAGCCAGGTGGCAAATTGCTTGGGCGGGCTGGGCTGCTCTTGCTCTAACCACCAGATGATGGCACCACATCCAGCAGAAGTAACAACCTTGAACAGTAAGTCGAGAGGAGGGGCATCGGACTGGGAGATAGGTTCGGAGAATGCCTGATTGAAACAAAAGAAAAACCCCTTTTCGATTTTGTGGCGAAAGCGCTGCGTAAAGAGCAGTTCTCCTTGCATGCCGAGCATCACACGGTAGAAGCCAGCAAACTGCTGAATGTGTTTGAGCAGATCAATGAGACTTGACGACGCTTCAGGGGAATTTGAGTACGCTCTCTCCTGCTGATCTTCGAATGACGCATACAGCTCATTCATATAGTGTTCAAGTAGATCGTATTTATCCAGATAGTGACGATAAAACGTCGAGCGGTTCACCATAGCACGCTCGGTAATATCGCGCACGGTGAGGGCCACAAATCCTTTTTCGGTAGTACATTCGAGAAAGGCCTGTTGGAGCATTTTGCGGGTGCGACGAACACGAAGGTCCTCAGTTATTTCTGGCTTGTGCATCA
>CAXTCR010000398.1:0-3003 GCA_964242555.1 uncultured Ktedonobacteraceae bacterium | reverse complement strand
GTCGAAAGCGTCTTTAGAAGTCAGAAGGATGCTAAACACGCCATTGAGGATTTGAAGCAGGTTGGATGAGGGGGCGTGAAAGGTATACTTTGCCCTCCCTCCAGTTTTAGGGTCTCGGTCACAGGCGTTGCAAAGCTCATATGCATTGACTCCCGCAGTAAATTTCTACATACCACCTCAAGAAGTGTATTTTATTGTACGAAAGATGGCAGAGGCCCAGTACATCGAGCAAGCTCAAACTGCCTGGTAGAAGAAAAGTAGTAGAATTTCGCCAAATGCGTGTGACGATAAGCAAGGTTTTGCCAAATATTTGTGACAAAAGCTGCCAGATATTTGAGATGATAGGGGAATTATTATTCCTGTCAATGTGCGCAAGTGGTTATGAAATTGTCATCACCATCCCCCAAAGATACTATCTTATGTAGATTTAATAGACATTTAAGGGCGAAGAGACTACGATTGCATCGAAATATATCATTGAAATGATTTGGAGGTAATATATGTCTTCACCGTATCAGACAGTGCGAGCTTCCTTTGCTTGTCCTCGTTGTAATGTCGTATTACCTCTAAATGAAACAGCGTGTTACAATTGTGGCTATCGCCTGACTCCTATGGCTGCGAGTCTGCCGACGACAAGCACCAAAACGGCGGTCACTCCTCGGATGATAGAGCAGCAACGACAGGGCATAAGTAAACGCGCCGGTGTCATCTACTTTGTTGTTGCGCTTACAGTTATTCTTCTTTTCAGCTTTGCAGGTCTTAGAGCAGCTGGCGTCTCGCTTACCACGCTTGTCTTACCAAAGCAAACGACAAGCAATGCTTATAAAGAGTCCTATCCGGCGACAACAGGTACACCCCTTTTCTCCGATGGATTTGCCAACAATAGCTTAGGGTGGAATCAACAGGGTGTTCGAGGCAGTTACGCTGTAACGGTTGGGGGCGGTGCACTTTCATTAGAGAATGACAAGCAAAGTCTCTTATGGGAAGCACTTCCTGGCACAAGAACATTCTCCAACTTCCAACTCACCGTTGATGCAAAGCTTTCCAAAGGAGACTCCAATAATGGTTATGGGGTCTACATTCGTGGCGCAGCAAGTGGTGGAAACGAGCTAGGATCATGTTACCGCTTTGAACTCTATGGCGATAGCTCTTATGCCATTTTCAAGGGAAGCACGGATGGGACCGGTAAAACGATCGACACAAAGCTTGTCGACTTTCTGATAAACCCTGCTATTGCCAAGAGTGGGAAGGTTAATCACATTCGAATTATCGCTCGCGGTCCCACGTTATCCTTCATTGTCAACGACCACCTGTTGCAAACTGTGACAGATACAAGCTACAGCAGCGGCTCAATCGCGCTTTTTGTCTCTAACTTGCCTGAAGCAAAACCAGGAGCACAGGCACAATTCGATAATCTTGCTGTGTACGGGCTTTAGTACATCATCATATAACGTGCAACGCAACCCCCATCATCCACAACAGCAGGATGCCCTGCGCGGTCCATATCACCGTGCGGAGCCAGTTAGTGGCTACAAGAGCACGTATCGTATCGGTTGAATAGAGCTGGCCAAGCTTGCTGTGTAGCGGTACATGAATAAGTGCAGTCATTACCCACACGCCTCCACCCAAAACGCCATTGAGCAGGACGGACCACAGGGGAATGTTTGCGGGCCGTATCCATAGCATAAACAGCGAACTGAAGAAGACAAGTAGGAATGGCAACCCTAGTATAAACACGATGCGCCGCGAATGGGCAGCATGATAGGCTGGAAAGTTCTTCTGGTCCACCATGCTAAAAAGTGGATAGCTCAACACCTGAATGGTCCAGATCAGGCCAACAAAATAAAAGGTGGCAATCAGGCAAATGAGCAACGGGATGTACTGCATACTACAAACTGGTCCTGTTGCGCTGCTTGTCCGCATGTCGCTCTATGGCTAACTCGATAAGTCTATCGAGCAGTTGTTTATAAGATAGACCACTTGCTTCCCAGAGCTTGGGGTACATGCTGATCTCAGTGAAGCCGGGCAGGGTATTGACTTCGTTGATGTACACCTTATTGGTACCGCGTTCCAGGAAGAAATCAATGCGAGCCAGACCACTCAAGTCCAGAGCAATAAATGCTTTTATCGCCTGCCGGCGTACCTCTTCCGCAATATCCTGCGGCAGGTTCGCGGGAATGATCACCTGCGATTTGCCATCAATGTATTTAGCGTTATAGTCATAGAATTCACCGCTTGAAATGACCTCACCGACAACCGATACAACCGGCTCATCATTGCCCAGCACGGCACATTCCAGTTCGCGGCAATCAATGCCTCGCTCGATCACAATCTTGCGATCATAGGATGCGGCAACCTCTAATGCGTGTTCCAGTTCGGCCCGGTCGTGTGCCTTATTAATGCCAACGCTCGACCCTAAATTCGCGGGCTTGACGAAACAGGGATAGCTAAGACTCTGCTCAATGATTCCCAGCACCGTTTCGGGTGAACGCTCCCACTCATGGCGCCGGCATACAATATACTCCCCATGAGGTAGGCCAGTGGCGGAAAAGATCAGCTTCATCTTTTCTTTGTCCATGCCTAGTGCTGACCCTAAGACGCCACAACCAACATACGGGACATTCGCCATCTCAAGCAACCCCTGGAGCGTACCGTCTTCGCCATTCGTCCCATGCATGACAGGAAAAATTACGTCTAACGCACCATCACTCCGCAAGGGTGCGTTCCCTTCCAATGGGACAAGTCGTCGTAGCGTTGGGTCGCCTGTAAGCGTTACCGCTGTCGTCGGCTCCTCTGTCCTATGGGTACTTTGTGCAAGCTCACGTGCGGGTTGGTCTCCCACTAACCATGTTCCGCTTTTGGTAATGCCAATAGGAACAATCTCATAGCGATCACTGTCGAGGTTCGCCATGACTGAGCGCGCCGATGCCAGCGAGACCTCGTGTTCGCCCGAACGCCCACCAAAGACGAGGCCAACACGTATTTTTTTCTCTGCCATTATTC
>CAXTCR010000397.1:0-3007 GCA_964242555.1 uncultured Ktedonobacteraceae bacterium | reverse complement strand
ATTCCAGTCGTTGGTAATATTGGAGGGACAGCATTAGTCTCTGCACAGGATATATGCCAGGAACTGACAGGACAAATCGCGGCCTCTGTGCAGTGGGTACGCACTATCGAGTATATGGTTAATGCAGGAGTCACAGTCTTTATCGAGATTGGTCCTGGTCAAGCTCTGACCGGCATGGTCAAGCGCATTGCCAAAGGTGCCACCACAGTGACGATAGGTTCACAAGCGGAAGTCGAGAAGGCGGTGAGTCTTGTGCGGAATATGGGACTTCTGCAGAACATATAATGTGTAGTGATATAATTCCAATAGAAGGAGTACAACATGGCCACAGAACAGCTAGGAGTCGTACGAATCGCACGACAGGTACTTTCTGCTATTGTGATAAATAGCGCGCTACAGATTCCGGGCGTTACACGCTTAGCCGAGTATAACGATCAGTGGTCGCGTTTAATGAACCGAGAAGTTCCCCGACAGGGAATAGCGTTAACCGTCAAGGAGAACACTGTCTGGGCCGATTTATATCTTGTTGTTGCGGCAGGTGTCAACATCGTCGAGGTGGGCACAGCTGTACAAGAAGAGGTAGCATCATCGCTGGAAGAGATGGTAGGCATGCAGGTACGCGAAATCAATGTCTACATTCAAGACGTGGCGTAGCAAGGCTCTTTGTGGTATACATAGATACAAGATATATTTGATGCCCATCCGACATAAAGCACATTCAGAGTCCGTAAGCACGCCCAATTCGTATCAATCGTTAGGAGAAGCTACTACAGGCTTTTTCAGTAACATAAGAGGAACAATTCGAGGATACTATGCCAGGGATACGCAGACAAGCACGCATGATTGCATTGCAAACACTCTACGAAAACGATATAGCCCAGCACATAGCCGCAGAGGTTTTGCAACGCCATGTCGAGGAACGTCAGCTACAAGCTCCGGTGGTTGAGTACGCAAAGGAATTGGTCCTGGGGGTTAGCGAGCATCTTGACGATATCGATGCCGACATTCAAAATGCGGCTCGTGAGTGGCCATTGCAACAAATGGCACGTATCGACAAAAACATCTTGAGGCTTGCAATCTACGAGATTCTGTTCAATAATACGGTACCAGCTAAGGCCGCAATTAATGAAGCAGTTGAACTTGCCAAGATATTTGGAAGTGACACGTCCAGCCGCTTCATCAATGGCGTTCTAGGCACTATATTTAATCGGGCGCAACAACCGCCCATCCCAAAAGCTGAAAGCGAGGTCAAATAATGGCAGCAACTGACGTTCAGACGAGACTAAAGAAGATTATTGTCGATCAACTCGGTGTTGATGAGAGCGAGGTCGTTCCCAGTGCCTCTTTCGTTGAGGATCTTAACGCCGACTCACTTGATCTGGTCGAACTCATCATGTCCCTTGAGGAGGAGTTCAAAGTCCAAATTTCCGATGAGGACGCCGAAAAGATCACCACTGTACAAGAGGCCGAGGACTACATCGAAGAGCACGTCCACTAAAAAAAGACCCAAAAGAGAGCATGACAGGGGAACCCTATCATGCTCTCTTTTGGGTCTTTGAACAATCTCGGTTTTCTCTTGTCACAAATTGCAACCTTCGTGCATCTGTATTATCATGTAGTACAATCTGTATCAACAGAGGCTACATAGGCGAACGCGAAAAGAGTTAAGAGTGGACATACTTCCTGCGGCACAGGCGATTGAGGGCCTTGTTCATGAATATAGCAAGCTGATCTTCTACACGATCTACGGATTGACCGGCGATTGGGAGGAGAGCCAGGACCTGACGCAGGATACGTTTCATAATGCTCTAAAAGCAATCGATCAGGCACGCAGGGAAAGTGGGGCAAACTTTTCCCCCAAAGCATGGTTGCTGCGCATCGCGCTCAATACGGTTCGCATGCAACGCCGCAGGCGCAAAATACTACGTTTTGTCCCCTTCTCCCGTATGCTGCAAAGCAATGCGGAAGAGACAGAACGCGAAGCGCAGGCCGAAGTCATTGCAGAGCAAGCAGCACGAGTGCAGCCCGTAGGTTATGGACAACAAGCCTCTGCTGATCCCGCTGAACTGGTGGCAGAGCAAGACGCCGTACGACGCACGATGGCAAAACTGCCCGAGGAGATGCGCACCTGCTTGCTGCTTTCGATTATTGGTGGCCTCTCAGCACACGAGATCGCGAATCTGCTAGATTTAAAAGAGGCGGCAGTACGCCAACGACTGGCGCGCGCTAAAAAGCAGTTTCAGCAAGAATACACCCATCAGAGCGGAGAGGATATACGCGATACTAACCCAAATGTGACATATGTCACAGCAGAAAGTGGAGGAACGCGCATATTGACCGATAAAAAGAATCAGTTGCAGCGTTTACCAATTGTGCCGAGTTACTCATGGCTGAGAGATGTAGAATATGGACAAGAACTCAGTTGAAACACTGCTCACACGTCACTATGGAAGCGAAGCAGCCGCTCCCGTTGGCCTTGAGCAACGTCTACAAGCATCGGTACGCCAGTGGGCCTTACAGCCTACAGGAGGAAAGCGTTCGGCTACTCGTGTCATGAGTCGTCGAAAAGCAGTACGACTTGTGGCGCTTAGCTCCCTTGGCGTAGGTGCTGTGAACATTGGCCTGGAGTTACTGGAAAACGTACTCGTGGGACAGGAGGCGGCTCCAAACGCGGCAATACCATAAGACAACCAATTGTTATAAAATATCGTAGTAGTGTGTAGAGATACATTTAAAAAGACCCTCAGACGTTGAGAAAGGACACTTATCATGTTTGGACTTGGACACGGACCAGAGTTAATCGTTATTCTTGTTGTTGCATTGCTCGTCTTCGGACCAAAGAAATTGCCGGAAATGGGCCGCTCAATTGGCAAAACGGTAACAGAGTTCCGCAAAGGCATTAGCGAGATGGGCAAAGAGAAAGAGGTAGAGGAGCCAAAGACGCCTTCTACATTGAACTACGAAGCAATTGAGCGCGAGAATGGCAGCCGTATTGTAGAAACTCCCA
>CAXTCR010000396.1:0-3008 GCA_964242555.1 uncultured Ktedonobacteraceae bacterium | reverse complement strand
AAATCGTACCCATAATAATGGAAACCGCCGATCCCAACGGTCCCTACGGTGCACGTGGTATGGCCGAAATGCCTCTCGTCCCCTTCGCAGGTGCCGTTGCCGCCGCCATCCATGATGCAACAGGTGTCTGGCTATCCCAGCAACCAATGACACCAGAGCGTGTCTTGGCGCAACTTTCCAAACGTGCCGATCTGTAGGGACCGTATTGGTCCGTCTTGTTTGGCTTTACAATCACCAAGCAAGACGTGATCGATGTGGCTCCTAACCCCTTATCCTTAAACGAAAAAGCTGAGACCAATTGTGGACCTTACTAAAACACGAACAACAAGAAAGGAAGAAATAAATCACTAACATGAACATGCTACGTATCACCGTCAACAACATGGAATTCACAGCCCGCATGGAGGAGGAAGACGCACCCCAGACTTGTGCCGCCTTCGCCAAACTCTTACCATTCCACAGCAAAATCATTCATGCCCGCTGGAGCGGAGAGGCGGCCTGGATTCCACTGGGAGACTTTCAACTAGGCGTAGGCTACGAGAACCATACCAGTCATCCAGCCCCCGGTCAAATCCTATTTTACCCCGGCGGCTTCAGCGAAACCGAAATTCTTTTTCCCTACGGCGGTGCACGCTTTGCCAGCAAAGTGGGACAACTAGCGGGCAACCACTTCCTGACAATCGTAACAGGGGGCGAACACCTTCGCGAACTAGGACGCACAGTCCTCTGGGAAGGCGCCAAGGACATCGTGTTTGAAAAAGCTCAATAAAACCATGACGGGAACAAGCCACAATCACTACCATATACGAGCATCCGTGTATAGTAGTGATTGGGCTTGCCCCTGTCATGCCCCCATCCCAAATGCTTGGCATGCTCCCATTCCAAACACCAACCATACTCCCATCCCAGAACCTCTTTTTAAGGAGGACATATGACATCCTTGCTTATCCAGCACGCAGCACAACTCGTCTCAATGGACGATGCCGACTCAACATGGCAAGATGGCGCGATCTATGTCGAAGACAACGTCATTCGGCAAATTGGACGAACCGACGAGCTTCCTCAGCACGCGGATACGGTGCTCGATGCCCACAACATGCTTGTGATGCCCGGGTTAGTGAATACCCATCATCACTTCTACCAGACGTTGACGCGTAACCTTCCTGCTGCTCAAGATGCGAATCTGTTCAACTGGTTACGTACGCACTACCCGATCTGGGCCGGTCTTACACCAGAGGCTATATACATCAGCACAAAGGTCGCGATTGCCGAGCTAATGCTGTCCGGTTGCACCACCTCAAGCGATCACTGCTATATCTGGCCCAATGGTGCGCGTCTCGACGACCAAATCCGTGCTGCCAACGAAATGCACTTTCGTTTTCACGCTGCTCGCGGCTCTATGTCGGTCGGCGAGTCCCAAGGTGGCTTACCACCCGACTCAGTAGTGGAGGACGAAGGGGAGATCCTCCGTGACTCACAACGCGTAATCGAGCAGTATCATGATGCGGGACACTATGCCATGCTACGGGTAGTGCTTGCACCATGCTCACCCTTCTCAGTCTCGCCCCAACTCATGCGTCAAAGCGTAGAACTAGCACGTTCCTACGGCGTACATTCGCATACCCATCTTGCCGAAACTCTCGACGAGGCGCAGTATTGCTCCGAGACCTTTAGCCGTTCGCCCGTTGAGTTGGCCGAAGACCTCGGATGGGTAGGCTCAGATGTATGGCACGCCCATATGGTACACCCCGGCGAAAACGAGGTGACACGCCTGGGAGAGACACGTACCGGGGTTGCACATTGCCCAAGCTCAAATATGCGTCTCGCGTCAGGTATCGCGCCAGTTCGCCAATTGCAACAAGCAGGAGCACGCGTCGGACTCGGCGTCGATGGCTCAGCCTCAAACGATGGCTCCCACATGCTTGCAGAGGCGCGACAGGCCCTGCTCTTACATCGTGTCATGGGCAATCCGGCAGCCATGAGCAGCAAAGAGGCTTTGAGGCTAGCAACGCGTGGAGGCGCCAGCGTCCTAGGACGCGACGATATCGGCTACCTCGCACCGGGCATGGCCGCCGACCTCATCGGCTATCGCCTTGACACGCTTTCCCTTGCTGGTGGCGCTGTACACGACCCACTAGGGGCACTCATATTTTGCCATCCGCCTCAAGTCGATCTAAGCGTTATCAACGGCAAAGTATGTGTCTCAGATGGCACATTGCTGAACATAGATCTGCCCATGCTTATCGAACGGCACAACGCTATCGCACGAGCATTGGTACGTGGTGAACTTCGTTAAAAGTATACATGAGGAAAAATTATGGAATATCAACTTTCTCTATCACCAGATATCCAACTATCACCCGCCGATTTTGTCGCAGTTTGGAACGTCACCACTGAATGTCGCGCCGCAGCCGAAGCACACCTCTTATCTCACAACCATATACAATTGACCAGACGCGAGGACCTTGAAGTTACAACTCGTATGCTTGAGCACCTCGTCAAAGAGGTACTGCGGCGCGAAGGCGTAAGTGGCGCAACTGTTACCGTCCAGGATGCTCAGGATGGCAAGACACTCATAACAGCGCTCCTGAAAGACAAATAAACATAACTATTTTCTATATTTAAAGCGTTGGACGCATAAGGCGAAACGGTGATAGTGCTTCAGGCGCATTATCACTAGTCACAGCCTCAGCAAGCAGCTGTCCTAAGCGCATGCCAAACGGCATTCCATGTCCTGAAAAACCGCCAACCGCCCACACACCCTGCATCTGTGGCACAGTGTCAGCAACCGGCAGGTAATCAGGCGTGAAAGCCATCAGTCCGGCCCATCGCCTTTCTACATGTAAACCCGACAACGCAGGAAACAAACGAGGAAAAACTTGCTCTAACGCTTGCTGAACCTCTTGCGTTGTCCCGCTCTCACGCACCCCAACATCCTTTTGCGGTGCGGCAGAACGACAACCCCCTAAAACAATTGAACCGTCAAGTGCCTGCTGCCAGTATTCTCC
>CAXTCR010000395.1:0-3011 GCA_964242555.1 uncultured Ktedonobacteraceae bacterium | reverse complement strand
TGATACTCGCTCGTGTGACACCCTTACGGGCACTATGGCGGAACGTATGGCTTCGTCGTTTGCGCGTCCTGCTCATTGTACTCTGTATAGGTGCATTCCTCTTCTGGTGGGTAATTCGAGATGCTAGACCAGCACAAAACCTGCTCATAGGACCCCTGACAATTACCTATAGTGGCGTATGGAGTTTTGTGAGCTTTACAGTTGTGCTTTTGACGCTCTATGCGCTCGCGCTCTTGCTGACCATGACGACATCGCCAATTGCCCTCATCGAAGGTTTGACAATGCTGCTCTCCCCGCTGCGTCGTCTGGGATTGCCCGTTGACGACTTCGCGCTTATGACGCTGATCGCGCTCCGTTTTATTCCTACGCTTTTTGAGGAGATCGAGAGTCTTATAAAAGCACAGGCCGCACGCGGCGTAGATGTTACACGTGGTTCACTGCGCGAACGCTTTCAGGGTTTGAACATGCTCTTTGTGCCGCTCATACAGGGTGTGCTACGCCGTGCCTCCGAACTTTCAACGGCATTAGAGGCGCGAGGGTATCAGAGCGATGGACGACAAACGCGCTTATACGAGAAAGCATTAGGGGGCATAGATTATGTGGTGCTGGGTGTTGTTTTGCTCGTTATGGTAGGGACACAGTTTCTATAATATGCCTCAAATAATATGTTTACTGAGAGGCAACTTCCATTGCTCTCAGTTTCAATTCAGGTATAGCTCAGAGTTGCCTCACCTTTATATGCGATACTTATAAAAACTTATGAAATTGACACCCCTTTCGTAGGAACTACGTTTACGGCGTCCAAGGCCAATTTGTTGTGAGATATACCAACAAATATAGGCGATAAATCGCTGTCGGACTCCGTAAACGTGGTCCCTACGAAGCTAGAAAGATTGAGATATGCAGATAGATGTTCCGCAAAAAGATTCGACGAGAGAAACTACAACACCGTTGTCTGTTTGGACGAGGCGGTTAGTCATCTCATTAACGCTGCTTGTCTGGTTTGTGCTCATAGGAATACTCTTTTGGCTCATTGGACGTGTGGCGCAGGCATTTCTTCTGGTCGCGATTGGCGCGCTACTGGCGTATACCATCTATCCGCTGGTGACACTTCTACAGCGTTTCATGCCTCGTCCTCTGGCGATTGCGATTGTGTACTTGCTCGTCTTAGGAGCACTAAGCGTCCTGCTGTACTTTGTGATTATCACATTTATAGATCAGGCAACCTCGCTGGTTCAATATATACGGAATGTCGTTAATGGCAGTAGAACGAATCAACTGCAACCGATATTCGATGCGTTAAGGCAGTTTGGGGTAACACAAGAGCAGTTACGAGGGCTTGGACAGCAGGTGCTTGGGCAATTGCAAGGCATTATACGCAACGTCGTGCCGGTTGTCACAAATGTTTTCAACGTCTTTCTCAATACAATTCTCGTCGCAATGCTCAGCATCTACTTCCTGCTGAGTGGTCCGCGTGTGGTGAAGTGGCTGCGCACAAAAACACCAGCGACCCAGCGTCATAACGTCAATTTTGTGCTTGATACATTTGGGACTGTTGTTGGTGGCTATATTCGAGGCAACATCCTGCTCGCGACCGTTATCAGTACGCTTACCGGTGTAGGTATCGCGCTTGTTGGTGTGCCCTATCCCTTTCTGCTGGCAATACTCACCTTCGTGCTGGAATTTATTCCGGTCATTGGTATATACATAACAAGTGTAGCAGTTGTCTTGCTGGCATTGACGCAGGGCTGGGTGACAGGAGTGCTGGCGCTCGCGGTGGTATTAGTGCTGCAACTGCTGGAGAACAACGTGTTTGTGCCGCGCATTCTTGGACGCTCGGTTGGCATCAACCCCATTGTCAATGTGTTTGCGCTGATTGCTGGCACAAACCTGTTTGGTATTGCTGGTGCATTCTTTGCCGCGCCTGTCGCTGGCATCGTGCAGGCGTTCATCCGTGCGATTTGGACGCGTTGGCACGATGGACATCCAGAGCAGTTTCCTGAGGAGCATGCTGAGGATAAGCCCGAACCTGCTCGTCATGTGCTTGAGGGCGAGAAAGCAAGATGACGCAAGCTTGCAGACTCAAGAACGCCATTGTTTTGGACAATGGCGTTCTTGTTTTTCATTCGACACGTTTTGACAGCATCAAGCGTCCTATAGGTACAAAAAGATACCAGGATAAGTACTTATAGAGAGCGAGTAAATATGCCAGGACAAACTGTTTCGGTATGGATATTGGGCGACCAATTGTTACAACGGCATCCAGCTTTAATGGCCGCGGAAGCGGAGTATGGACGCGAACATGTGCGTGTGGTGCTGATCCAGAGCACAGAACGGATAGGACTGCTTCCGTACCAACGGAAGAAGATCGTGCTTTTGCTTAGCGCGATGCGACACTATGTGCAAGAGCTGCAGACCGCTGGTTACGATGTAGAATATGTACGCTCGGCAAGCTTTGTCGAGGGGCTGCAACAACATCTGGAGCGACAGAAGGCGACGAAGTTGTTTGTGATGGCGGCAAGCGAGTACGACACTCGGCTTATGCAGCAAAATGACCTATCGCGCTTAGTAGGTCTGCCCGTACAGGTGTTGCCAAACACACAATTTCTGGTTGAGCAGTACAATCCAAATCCCCATCCACAGCCCGGTAAGCCGTATATCATGGAGACTTTCTACCGCGATATGCGTCGACACTTCAATCTGCTTATTGAGCAAGATGGAAAACCTAGTGGCGGTGAGTGGAATTATGACGAGATGAATCGTGAGCCATTGCCGCAATACTTTGAGGTACCACCTCCACCAGGATTTGAGCCAGACGAGCTTACGTTGGAGGTTATGAAGGAAGTCGCGGACTCCGAACATGGTATTGGAAGTGCGGAAGGTTTTGATCTTGCAGTCACACGGGAGGGAGCACAAAAAGCTCTGCACAATTTTATCGAATTACGTCTCAATGACTTTGGACCATATGAAGATGCGATGAGTACAAGGGAGAGTTCGCTCTATCACTCGCA
>CAXTCR010000394.1:0-3015 GCA_964242555.1 uncultured Ktedonobacteraceae bacterium | reverse complement strand
CGCGTTGGAAAAAGCTCCCAGTATACATCCGTGCCTCATGCTGCTGGACTACCGTCTGCCAGGAATTAATGGGTTAGAGTTGTATGACCGTCTGCGCGATAGGAACGAGATTAAGCATGTGCCAGCCATCATGATGAGCGCAACACTACCCGTCGAAGAGCTAAAGCAACGTGGTATCTTTCAATTGCGTAAACCAATGGATGTCGGCGGTGTGTTGCGTATGATCACTCACGCGATGGCAAGCTACGAAGAGCGCCAGTACGCATAGTCGGCAACGCATTCCTCCTCAGAATTGACGAATCCACGCTAAACGTGGTATCACTATAACTACTATCAAGCCAATAACGAGTCTGGAGGTGAAAACACAGTATGGCAAATAAAGAGCAGAAGAAGACGCAGAAAGCTGCGCCGAAATCCAATAAGCAGAAGAAAGAGGCGGCCAAAGAAAAGCGAGCCGCGAAAGAGAGCGGCATTTCACTGAAGAAAGAGTAGGAATGAGGCTATACAAAAAGTGTCCCGGCGTACACACCGGGACACTTTTTGTATAACCTCATTACATAGATATTGCTTGCAAAAGCTTGACACTCTTGTTACAATGCGGGTAAGAACCTATATCTTCAGGAACGTACACACCTGCTTTCGTGTGAGTGGGTTGAAAGGAAGAGAGTTGCATGGAGCAGATGTTTTCCAGTGCCCATGATAATGAGTTCGCCCAGGACCCATGGGTAGAACGGGCCACTAGCAACCCTCGGCGCCAGGACGTGTACGGGCAACGAGGAGACCAGTGGGCCGTACTCCGGCACGAGGTGGAGGATGCAGGCATGAAGCAGCAAAACGAGCGGACACAGGCACACTGGAATGTGCGCGACACCGACGAAGATACGTCACCGCAACTGGCGCAGTTTGATCCCAGAACGCAGGGAGAATATGCCGTTGATATCGTTGTCGTCGGCGTTGGTGGCGGTGGAATGAACGCGATCAATCGTATGATGAGTGCGCGTGTGCGTGGCGTGCGTTTTGTCGCGATGAATACAGATGCACAGGTACTCTCACTCTCTCCTGCAGCGGACCGTGTAAGCCTAGGTCATCGTCATACAAAAGGTCTTGGTGCTGGCGGAAATGCGGCAGTTGGCGCACGTGCCGCGTCTGAAAGCACGCAAGAAATACAGGAAGTTCTGGGAAATGCTGATCTTGTCTTTATCGCTGCCGGTATGGGCGGCGGTACCGGTACAGGCGCAGCTCCCGTTGTCGCATCTATCGCTAAGAAAATGGGTGCCCTCACCGTAGGCATCGTCACTCTGCCATTTACCTTTGAAGGCACAAATCGTCGCCGCATCGCACAGGCCGGTATCTCAGCACTCAGCGCCGAGATAGATGCCTTGATCACTGTACCAAATGACCGGCTGCTCTCGACTGTGGGACGCGACCGCAATCTCTCCGACGCCTTTAAAATCGCGGACGATGTACTGCGACAAGGGGTACAGGGTATCGCGGAGGTTATCAATGTGCCTGGAATGGTCAATGTCGATTTCGCGGATGTGCGCAGCGTACTACGTGAGGCTGGTACTGCACTGATGAGCATTGGACAGGGGCAGGGACGCAAACGCGCACAACAGGCGGCTGAAGAAGCGATCGCAGGAGGCTTCCTGAATGTGACGATCCGTGGTGCCAAACGCGTACTCTTCAACATCAGCGGTGGTGAAGATATGACCCTCTTCGAGGTCAATGATGTTGCGGAACGCATCGGACTCGCCATAGACGATGCAGCTGACATCACCTTTGGAGCAGTTATTGATCCTTCTCTTCAAGATGAGAGCATCCGTGTTACGCTCATTGCCGCAGGGATGGAAGAATTGCACACGGCGCGCCTACAAGCTGTCCGACCAGAGGGACTACAATCAAGACAACAACAGACTACACAACAGCAACAGCCCGCACCGCAGCAACGTCCTGTAGCGCCTCAACAGCGACCAGTATCACCCGTGCAACAACCATCTGTAGTTTCGCAGCAACAACCAGCACCGCCTACACAACAGCCAGCGCAACAATTTGGGAAACAGAATATACCAGGCCGGCAACAACGTAGTCTGGATGACTTACGCGGTCTGCGCGATCTAGGCAGGCGTCAGGAACGGCAAGCCGAAGAAGAGAATGTTGACGTACCACCATTTCTCAAACGGTATGACTGAGACGTTGACACTTTTCCGGTCAAAAGACGAAATCTTTACAGACAGCATTTGTAACCATATTCAAGGCCAAATGTCTCTTGTTCGCTATATTCAACAGCAAACAGGAGACATTTGGCCTTGACTTTTTTAGCGTATATTATTATACTTTTCACATACCAAACATTTGGTAGGTACATATGTCGCAATTCTCTTCGAATACTGACGCACGTGAGCGGGTACTTAATGTCGCTGAACGTTTGTTCGCTCAGAAGGGCTACAGCGCAGTAACACTGCGCGACATCGCAGCCGAAATTGGTATTCGTCATGCCTCGCTTTATCACCATGTCCCTGGTGGTAAGGAGGAACTGTTTGTTGAGGTTACGGAGCGTACGCTTCGCCATCATCGACAAGGTTTAGAGCGAGCCATAACTCATGCTGAGGTAAACATACAGGCGCAATTGTACGCGATAGCAGATTGGTTGTTGACACAACCTCCGGTGGATTTGGTACGCATGATTCATTCAGATATGCCCGCTATCGCACCTGCCGAGGCGAACAGATTGTCCGCAATGGCATTTGAGTCGATGATTCTACCAATAGAAGCAGTCTTGCAAGGGGCGAAAGAGCGCGGTGAAGTTACTCATCACGATCTTGGTCTGATAGCAGGTGGGCTGCTTGGTATGCTCGAGAGCATGTTTTCGGTTCCTGAAAATGCTCTTGTGCAAAATCGGCAGGCAATGGCTCATGGATTAATCGATGTTATACTCAATGGTTTACGTCCACGCGAACAAAACGAGTTGAACTTGTAGTGTTTTTTTAAAACAAAAAGCTACCAACAAGTTGGTAG
>CAXTCR010000393.1:0-3022 GCA_964242555.1 uncultured Ktedonobacteraceae bacterium | reverse complement strand
TCGAGCCATATCAACCTCAATCCAGACGCGCTCGATCAGTTCTCGCGCCGCTTGCAAATCAGTAAGCGCGCTTTGGAACGAGAAAAAGGCGCGGTCGTCGCTGTGACGGTGTATCCAGCGACTGATGATGTTGATCTGATCAACTTCGGCTTTGCCGACGATACTGGGCGCATCTCCTAATGCTGCGGCTACCGCAAGCAGTTCGGTAATTGCCTCTTTCATGGCTTGTGGTTCATGGAGAACAGAACGCTGCTGGACAAGGCGACCATGTCGGATGAGGAAAAATTCGTTGTGTCCCTCGGTTGCTGAAGGGTAGACAATAAAGAGATTGTTAGCCTCGACCGCGCCCGTGATGAGGCGTTGCCCGATCAGCACTTCGTCTGCACTGCGAATGGCGTCGCGGAACCATGCCGCACGCTCGAAGTTGAGATTGTGCGCGGCCTCGTGCATCTGACGACGCAGACGTTCGAGCAGGTCCTCGCGTTCGCCACCCAGGAAGGCACACACCTGTTCGATAATCTTCTGATATTCTGTTGAGTCGACTCCCCCACGACAAGGACCGGGACAACGATCGAGATGCAGGCGTAAGCAAGGATCAGAAGCTTTTGCCTGCGGGGGCAGCGAACGGATACAGGTGCGCACCGGAAACACCTTCTGCACCAGTTCGATGGTCATATCCACCATACGCCGACTGCGGAATGGACCAAAGTAGCGCGCACCATCGGCGGCCACCTCTTTTGTAGAGTACACGCGCGGGAAGGGATGTTGTACATCAATCTTAATGAAGGGGTATAGTTCGTAGTTGCGCAATTGCACATTATAGGCCGGCTGCAGTGCTTTAATCATCTCGGACTCACGTAATAGCGCCTCAAGTTCCGATCCCATTTCAATCGTTTGAATATCCTTGACGCTCTGCAGCAATCCATCCATCTTACGCGTATAGCCAAGCGGATGACTGTAGTATGAGGCAAGACGATTTTTCAAATTCTTCGCCTTGCCAACATAGATCACCTGACCATTCTCATCCTTCATCAAATACACACCAGGCTTCGTCGGAAAATCGCGTTTCCAGGCAGGATTGAGAAAGATGCTTCCGTTTGGACGCGTCATAGGATGCGATGATGAAGGGAGTTTCCCATCAGCACGCCATTGTTCACCTTTATCAGAGGAAGTCTGAGTGATATCGCCGCTCCACGCGACAGGCAATTGTAGACGCCGCCGTAGCTGACCCAGAGTACAAATGTTTTGCTGTTGCGCTAATTCGAGGATACGCAGAAATATGGCGGCAGTAACCGTTGCATCGCCAAGTGCACGGTGCCTATTTGCTGTGGGAATGTTCAAATGGCTGGAAACCATGTCAAGCTTGAAACGCTTCAAACCAGGACAAAAGCGGCGTGCAAGCGGAATTGTGTCAAGACCATCCGGTGGAAAAGTGCGTCCAATCAATTGTGCCTCATAGGAAAGAAAACCAATGTCAAAGCCGACATTGTGCCCCACAACAATGGCGTCATTGATAAAGTGCATCACGTCGTGCATGACTTCTTTCGCGGTTGGCGCATCGTTGACCATGTCCTGCGTGATGCCAGTGAATTGTGCGATAAATGGAGGAATGCGACGACATGGATTGATTAGCGTTTGAAACGAGTCAATGGCTTCACCACCACGGACTCGTACACAGGCAACCTCTATGACACGATCTGGACCGGGACGCAGACCAGTAGTTTCTGTATCTATCACCACAAACTCGACATCGCTCAGTAGTTGCTGCGTACTGCGCCATGCCGAAAGCGACCAGTGCACGTTGCTCGCTACACCGATGTCGCCCGCCTCTTCAAATAACGCGGAACTGCGTAGTGCTTGACGCAGCATGACCGTCCAGAAGCCTTGTTGTCCTGTATTGCCATTGGCTCCGAAGAGATGCTGGATCAGTGTCTCCTCGGCCACAGGCTGCCCGATGCTTTCCAGCAATTCGTGAGCGCGGCGTAGGAGCGTGCCGCGTTGTGGAGGGCTATTCTCCGCCATCGCACATTCCCTTTATTCTGTTCACAGAAATAAAAAAATTAGATCGTTTGTACGAGAATAACACGTCGTACGAATTTTGACAAGAATCACCGTATTTTTGTCTACCGAAGAGAATGGAAATATGCTAGTATAATTTGGTACAAAAATTCGCGCAAAGGAGCAAAGACATGGCAGACGACTTTCCAATGGATGAGCAGGAGCCGGAAGATTTCAGGGAGTTGGAAGTAGTATACGCACTGCCCGACATGGAAGGTGCAATTGTACGACCAGACATAACATATAAGACTATCGAAGCTGGCGACCTGCTGATGGACGTGTATTATCCCGAAGACTATGAAGGCGAGACGCGCTTACCTGCCGTGCTATTTGTTCATGGAGAGGGAGCGCCAGAAACGCTCAAGGACGCGAAGGATTGGGGGCAGTACGTCTCATGGGGTCAACTTGTCGCCGCCTCTGGCCTGATCGGGATTACCTTTAACCATCGCTCATCCGAAATGCTCGCCAAGCTCTATGATGTAGCAAAAGACGTTGACGATCTTATCACTTATGTCCGCGAGAATAGCAAATCGCTCGGCATTGATGCAAATGCCTTATGCATCTGGACATGCTCCGGCGGTTCGCCATTTGGACTACGCTCGGCATTGCGCGAAGATGCAAGCTACGTGCGTTGCATCGTCTCTTACTATGGCCTCGCCGATCTCAAATTCTTCTATGACTCTTTCCAATCTGTCCCTCAACTTTCGGATGAAGTACTCAACGAATTTTCCGCCGCTAACCGTTTGAGTAAGCGGACAAACACGATCCCACCTATGCTTATTGTACGCGCAGGTCTCGATGCTCCCGAACTCAATGCCTCAATTGATCGACTGCTCACGGCTGCCATTGCAAAAAATGTAAGTCTCGACTTCATGAACCATGCGACAGGGCATCATGCGTTCGATATCCACGACGACAACGTACGTTCACAGGAAATTGTGCGTACGACACTGGATTTTATGAG
>CAXTCR010000392.1:0-3022 GCA_964242555.1 uncultured Ktedonobacteraceae bacterium | reverse complement strand
CCTGAGAGTATTAGGAACTTACGCTAAAGCCCTGCTTTTTCATTTGCGCGATTGTGCTTGTCTGCACAGCGTCAAGCGAGGCCGTGAGCGTTGTTTTGCCATCGACGGCGTTACTGAAGTTGTCACCGATATCTGTGAACACTTGGTTCATGGTTGGTCCCCACTGGAAGTTGACATCCACGTTGTTGGACGCATCTTTGAAGACCGCGTTGATATCCTGGCCACCGTAGAACTTCTTTACCGCGTCGCTGGCGGGTGCATTCAATGCCGAGGAGAGGGCAGGATACAACTGTGCGGTTGTTACCATGCTATTGATGGCATCAGTGTTGGTGTTGAGCCACATGGCGAAATCGGCAGCCTCTTTCGGATGCTGGCTGTTTTTGAACACTACTGTGGTAGAACCACCCCAGTTGCCAGCGACGTTCTGACCCGCGCTCCACTGTGGCATTGGAGCGACGGCCCAGTTGCCAGAGGTGTTTGGTGCGTTGGAGAGAATGGTGTTGGCGCCCCATACGGCGGAAATCCAGGTCGCGGCCCCACCGTTCTGGAGATCGTTGTACCAAGCCTGTGAGAAGTCTGGGTCGGTCTTGACCAGCTTCTTGTCTAAAAGACCCTGCCAGTAGTTAGAAACCTTCTTTGACGCTTCATCGTTGATACCAACGGTCCAGGACTGACCATTGATGCGGAACCATTTCGCGCCTGCCTGCCATGCGAAACCGATGTACTGACCAGCTTCCTTTGGTGGGAAGTCAGTGATGTAGTACTGTGCGTTCGCGGCGTGGAGCTTCTGTGCAGCAGCGGCATAGTCGTCCCAAGTCTTGGGGACGGCGATACCGTACTTTTTGAAGAGGTCGGCGCGATAGAACATAGCCATTGGGCCGGTATCCTGGGGAATTGCGTATATAGAGCTACCCTGTGATACCTGGCTCCATGTCCAAGGCACAAACTGACTTTTGACCGAGGCGGCATTATACTGGGATAGATCGAGCAGGCCACCAGTGCCCTCAAAGGTTGGCAAGAACTGGTATTCGACCTGACCGAGGTCCGGCGCATTCTTTGCTTGAATTTCGGTTAGAAATTTCGCATAGGTGCCATTGTTACCGGCAGGTACTGATTGCACGTTGATCGTAACGTTCGGATGCGACTGGGTGTACAGCTTGGCTGCTTTGTCGATGCCTGGAACCCAGGATGCAAATGTCAGCGTAACGGGACCGCTACTCGTGCTGTTCCCACCGCCACTGTTGCTGTTTCCTGAGCTTGTCGAGCCACCGCAGGCAGCGAGCGGGGCTAGAACCAGGACGGAGAGAAGCAGTAGTGCTAAGTGTGAGAGTGATTTCCAACGAAACGAGGAAAAATACTGCATGAAAGCCCTCCTTTGGGCCTTTGTGTGTACACATATGTATGTGTACCTGGTAAAATTTACCCTACATGGACGCGAATCAAGGTCGTCGCTCCATACTCTACTACGAGCTATGGCAACGCTTCCAGATATACATACGTAAGAAAGAAGCCCCTTCATCACGCTGTGTTACTGAAGAGTATCATAGCAAATTGCGCATTGTCAATGCAAAGAGAGCACTATGTATCGGAAACATTCAGGTCTTTGTAAGGTCACTTTTATACATTGCAAGCACGCTATTAGGCGAGAGCAGCATAATCGAATTGATGAAATAGACTACGCGAGAAAGATAGGGTTTGGCTTGTAATGGAAGTCAACAGTTTGAGGCAGGTTGAAGCTAAGCAACCAGACGACAAGGGTGCTGTAGGTAATTCTCCAAGGGTGCTGAAGAAGCGTTCCCGTAAACGCAGTATTATTGTATTCACGGTTGTGAGCGTGCTAAATGTTGCCCTGCTCGTTTTACTGTGGACGCAGCTTACTACGCCTGCTCGACAAGCGAACACAAGTCCTACGATGGTAGGGGATGTCAGTAGTCCTCTGCTTGGCAAGGCTGCTCCTGACCTTGTGTTGCTTAAGCCAAATAGCACATATGGGAGCACTCAGAGCGTCGCTATGACTCAGTTCAGGGGGAAGCCAGTTATTCTCAGTTTCTGGTCGTCTTCATGTCTGCCATGCAATGCCGAGGCACCTTTCTTGAAAACGAATGTGCCTAAGCTGCAAGCTCAAGGCGTGCAATTTGTTAGCATCAACGCAGGAGCGGAAAGCCCCGGCGATATCGATGCGTTCAATCAGAAGTATGGTATAACCTATCCAAGTGTACAGGATGGCGTAAATGCCCAAACGCAGGTTGCCTACGGGGTGGCAACAATCCCTGTAACCGTGTTTATTGATCGCAACGGTGTTATCAGGGGTATGTGGAATGTGGAGTTAACGGACGCGGGCCTCAAGTTTGAGCTACATAAAATCATGTCATGATACTGACAATTCGTGTGCTGATGCGTGTCGCACATACCGTTGCGGCGGCAGCTTGGGTTGGCGGCAGCGTAATGTATTTGCTGGTAGTCATTCCGGCCCTGCGCGTTGGGGGAGGATCCCCTGCCCTTGCTGGCGCAATCGCAAACCTGTTCAGGCGTCTGGTGAACATCTGTATCGGTGTGTTGCTACTGAGCGGCGCTTATCTTACATTTGATCGTTTAACGCAAACAACGCTTGGCATTTCCTATATCACTGTACTGGTGCTGAAGATCGCGGGCGCTATTGGACTATTCGTGCTTGCGCTCTATATCGGACAAAGCAATGTTCGACGGCTGGCAAAGCGTACAACTCGCCTCTCAAAGGCGGCACCGCAATTGATGTTGGCCCTCGGCATTCTAGTATTTATTCTCGGTGCTATTCTTAACGTACTATTCCAAATGACTATTGCACCACATTGATGATTGTCTTGTAGAGACCGCATCGGTCACGTCCTCCTAGACAAGTGAAAGGCCAAAAGGACGTGATAATGCAGCTTTACAAAATAACGTGGTAATCAGAGACGGGCATACCGTCTATAGTAGGGCTAACCCCTTGTGGGCGTCCGTTGTGCTTGTTACCAACTCAATGTGTTAATTCGCATCATCGGTC
>CAXTCR010000391.1:0-3030 GCA_964242555.1 uncultured Ktedonobacteraceae bacterium | reverse complement strand
ATAGGCGGCACCGGGTATTTTCTGGGTGACAAGAATGTTTGGTGACATGATACCCCCTGTGATCTACGTTATTTCGTAGGAACCACGTTCACGGCGTCCAAGGCCGATGTATCGGATATACATCATCACTGTGTGACATTTGATGAAACGGTGCAATACTATACGCAATGAATTGCGACTGGACGCCGTGAACGTGATCCCTACGAACGTTGTTGTATTAAAGCATGTAGGTTGTTAGGCGCCGATGTTGCGTGAGACGACAGAAGTTGCAGGAACGGGTTCTTCGGTAGATTCGGGAAGCCTGAAGGGTTTTCCGAATCTGCGACGCAGGAGCATGGCAAGGGCGGGCCAACCGTCCTTCCAGGGCGCGAGCTTTTTCTCGACGCGGGGACTATAGCTAATGGGTACCTCAAGGATGGTATAGCCAGCCTGTATGATGCAAGAGGTTATTTCTGGCTCGATCTCGAAGCGGCGACCAGTCATTGGTAGTGCACGTGCAACCTCGCCGGGCATGAGTTTATAGCAGGTTTCCATATCGTGGATGCGGCAGCCAAAGAGCAAGTTCGTGACGGCGGTCAGAAAACGATTGCCCCAGCGCGTGGTAAACTTTTGTGGTGTAAGGTCGCGATAGCCATAGACGGCGACCTTCTCGATGCCAGAGGTGCGCGCCTCTTGCCATGTGTGTACGAGGGAAGGCAGTTCCTGCGGGTTATACTCCATATCGGCGTCCTGCACCGCGACGAGATCGCCGCTGACGAGAGCAAAACCGGTACGTAGGCCAACGCCTTTGCCTTGATTGTGTTCATGACGGACGAAACGATACGAGCTAAAAGGCTCCTCTTGGCGTAACTCCTGTAAAATTTGCCATGTGCGGTCTGTTGACGCATCGTCAACCACAATCACTTCCATGTTGAGCGGGACCTGAGAGAGAAGCGTCAACACTTGCGCGACGGTCTTCTCTTCGTTGTAGACGGGGACGACCACCGAAATACGCATAAAAACCCAACCTTGCCTTCCTGCATGCTGCAAACGAACGAATGAGAAAAAAATAAATAGAACAATTACGTCTTATCTAATCAACGAACAATTTGTATAAAAGCAACGACAGATGGGCCGGTCAACGCCATACCTGGATAGTTCCATCTGTTAGGGCAATGTACAGTTCCTTGCCAGCGAAATGTAACGCACTGATTTGCCAGGGATGATAGAACTTTTGCACGATCTGGCCCGTTGCGATAGACCAGAGGTCGACCACGCCTTCGTTGACCTCGCTATCCTCACGTGCGACAGCGGCGAACTGTCCATCGGGCGAAAGTGCGAGTTTGGAACTACTGCCCATTGTACCACTGAGTAGTTCAGTATAGGTGCCAGTCTCTGTATCGCAGATGCGGAGTTTCTGACCGGCGTAGACAAAGGCAAGCTTCGCCGCGTCTGGCGTGGAGACATAGGGGGGCGTACAGTCCGCGCAACGTCCGACCAGCACGGAGGCGGAGATATGTGGACGAATTGTGCCTTGGCGAGTGCGGGTACGTAGATCCCAGCGCCGGATGAGCGCCACCTCCTGTGGCTCGTCAGGCAGATGGGCACAGGAGAGCGTGACCATTGTTCCAGCGTCACGTGCCAGTGTACGATAGCGAATAGCCCAGAACTGGCGGCGTTCGAGATTTTCTTCGGCACAGACAGCGAGATCGACGAGACTGGTGTCCGATGTTCCTAGGACATGAGTTGCAACATCGGTTCCGCGCACGCCGAGAGAGCGGGGCGAAAGAGGGTCCTCGCCCATCAGGGGAAGGGCCATTCTAACGAGGCGGGTTTTGTCGTGCTCCACGCTCAGCATCATGTCGAGGGAGTAGTGGGCAGAGACAGCGCGTTGCAGGACGGAGTAGTTCCATAAACGTTCGCCGCTTACGGCATCCCAGACGTGCAGGGCGAGACGTCCCCATCCTCCGAGCAGACCACCAGCAGGGGAGAAACGTAACTCACGCAGCGACTCTATCGTTAAGTTTGGGTCGGCCTCAAAGCGTACAGGTGTGCCCAGCGAGTCGTTTGTGCAACGCCATATATCGCCTTTCCCGTTAAGCGAACCGGCGGCAATGAGCGAGCCGTTGATAATGGGTACACTGCTCAGTGCGGAGACGACCCCAAGTGTTGAATGCAGAACAGGACCGGCGCGTAGGGGTCCCTTTGTGCTAAAAATGCTTAAACCGTCGAAGCCGACATCCTCGGATGGATTGAATGTGTGTACCTGTGGACGTGGACGGGTACCCTTGCGAAAGTCGAGCACGCCACCGGTAATCGTATCGTAGCTACGGCGCTTCTCGGGGTCGCTCAGCACGGCATAGGCGCGATTGATACGTTTCATTTCGTTCGCGGCATTAGGGTTTGAACCGCCCGCAAGGTCGGGATGAAAGCGGCGAGCCAACTGGCGGTAGGCCCGTTTCAGAGTGTCGTTATCGGCATCGACCGGTACGCCAAGGACGGCGTAATAGTTCTCGGGTACATCCATCATAATTTTTATCGTCTTAGAGTGTTTATAGAGAAACGATACGCGTCCGTTCGCGATCGCTTTGTTGCAGATTGGCGCGCCTGACCGCCCACATATACCATGTTGCAAACGTACGAAAAGGTCTCCATAGTTCACCACGTTCGCGCATCTCTTTTGGTGTCGGGCGTGCTGGCAGTGCGTATGCTGAACGTACACCTTCGACAAAACCAAGATCATCAACGGGCAAGACATCGGGACGTGCAAGTGAGAAGATGAGAATCATTTCAGCTGTCCAGCGTCCAATACCTTTGAGCGCTGTAAGATGAGTAATGACCGTTTCGTCGTCCTGTACGGGTAATACGTCCAGATCGAGTTTCCCGCTTATAACATGCTCGGTAAGGGTGCGGATATAGGTAGATTTAGGGTTTGTAAAGCCCAGTGCGCGTAAGTCCTCATGTGTAAAAGCCTCCAGTGATTGGGGGTTGATAATGCCACCAGCAGCATTGCGTAAGCGAGCGACCATTGTGTCAGCGGCTTTGACGGAA
>CAXTCR010000390.1:0-3048 GCA_964242555.1 uncultured Ktedonobacteraceae bacterium | reverse complement strand
GTTTTCGTAGGGACCAGCTTCAGCGCGTCCAAATTGGGCAATTCATTGCCTATACATATCACACCTTACGCCAGCACACAATATAATGGTTTATCGACATGAAGAAGTGCTCTTCTTTTCCACTTTGCTCTAGCTGTGCTAACCATTTCTCACATTCCCTGTTGGAGATAGCTCCACCATCTCTTGCGGCCTCCGCACGCTCCCGTATATTGAGGAACTTGAGCATCTCTTCATAATACCCGTTTCTCTTTGTCAATATATCTCAAATGCAGGAATTGTAGCGTACTTTTCTCATTCGTTGTTCGTGTAAATAATAGCTGTCTATATAGACTTTGGCTATAAGAATTTTATAATCTTCATAGATGGGAGTAGTTTCAATGGCAACAGGCTTTATTGGGCGTAACTGGGGCTGGCTGGCGGCAATTGGAGGCTATGCAGTCGTGCGCGAACTGGTTCAGCGCCGCAAAATTATCGACCTACAGGGGAAAGTTGTACTTATCACAGGCGGTTCGCGTGGCTTTGGTTTAGCAATGGCGGAAGAGTTTGCGCAAGAGGGCGCGAAGCTGGTCATCTGTTCGCGAGAGAGCGACGAACTCGAACGGGCGCAGGCAAAGCTGCGTGAGTTTGGTGCTGATGTGTTGACCGTCGAGTGCGATATCACAAAACCAGAAGAAGTACAGCAAATGATCGATCAGGCTACCACGCGCTTTGGTCAGGTAGATATTCTGGTCAATAACGCGGGTATCATCAGTGCGGGTCCATGGCACACCTTAACTCGCAGCGATTTTGAAGAGTCGATGAACATCATCTTTTGGGGAACGTATAACACAACCATGGCGGTCCTGCCGCAGATGCGCGGGCGTGGCAATGGGCGCATTGTCAATATCGCCTCAGTTGGTGGTAGGGCGAGTGTGCCGCATTTGCTGTCGTACTCCAGTGCAAAGTTCGCAGTTGTTGGCTTGTCAGAAGGACTCCACGAGGAGTTGGCCGAGGAAGGGATAGATGTAGTAACTGTTTCCCCTGGACTTATGCGTACTGGTTCACAGGTCAATGCAATAGCAAAAGGCGACAAGAATAAGGAGGAATACACACTCTTTGCGTTAGTTGACACGCTTCCCGGCTCCTCAATCAGTGTACAGCGTGCGGCGAAGCAAGTTGTTCGTGCGACAAAACGTGGCGATACGGAATTAACCATTACCGTGCCTGCACAAATACTGTCTCGTCTGCACGGAGCATTTCCTGGCTTGATTACCGATGCATTGACTCTCTCGACACGGCTCTTACCAAAGGGGCAAGGGACAGAGCGTCATCTTGGGCGCGAGAGCGAAACTCCGATCTCACAATCCCCATTGACAACACTAGGGCAGAAGGCTGCACAAGAATACAACGAGCTATAAGCACGTTCACGTTCTACTATACAAATAGCGCATAAGTGCGAAGCACAGCAATAACATATGTTTCGTACTCATGCGCTATTTGTATGATAGAAATATTCTATAATCTCAAAATTGGTTATCAAAAGATTTGACGTTATCCTACTAAACTGTTATCATTGAGAATGGTCGGTGCTTTTCTGGTAACTTCGATAACAGGATAACAAAGATGCAAGAGGCACAAACTTGGCGCAAACTTTTAGGCACAATCATTGATAATTCGAAAGAAAAACAGCGTATCGCGATGGAGCTGGGGGTGAAGTCCATTACGCTGACACGTTGGGTGAGTGGTGAGTCAGAACCACGTCCACAAAACCTTCGTCTTCTGTTGAATGTGCTGCCAGCACAACGCGAACAACTGCTGGACTTGATTCGGAAAGAAGAAGGATGGGAAGAATTTTCTGATACAGTCAAGGATGACACCTCAAAAGAAATTCCCGCTGATTTTTACACCCATGTATTTGCCGCACGCGCGTCCACTACCGAGAACTTGCGCTATTGGTCTATTTGTCAAATTATTTTACATCAAGCACTGAAACAACTTGATCCAGATCGTTTAGGCATAGCTGTTTGGGTTGTAAAATGTATGCCTCCCTCTGGCTTTTTTCATAAGGTCCGTACCTTGCAGGAGAGTGTCGGATTAGGCACACCCCCATGGGCGGGAAATTTAGATCAAAATGCGATGTTCCTTGCCGCCGAGTCGTTGGCTGGAAACGTGGTGACGCTATGTAGGCCAGCGATTATCGAAAACCTGGATGAAGAACATAATTTGCTGCCCGCCGCACGCGCTGAATATGAGAAAAGCTGCGCCATCTATCCCATCCTCTATGCAGGTCGTATCGCAGGAGTATTTCTTGTTTCCAGTACGCAATACAATCACTTCCAGTCGCGTTCGCGTGGCGCGCTTGTGCAAGCTTACGCTGACCTCCTGGCATTGGCCTTTGAGCCAGAAGACTTCTACGACCCGGAAGATATTGCCCTCTGTGTACTTCCCTATCATGATGAGCAGAAGGCATATTTTGCTTCATTCCGGCACATGGTTACAAACGCACTTAAAGAGGCCGCCCAGAAAAATAAGCCGATCAATAATATCGAGGCCGAAATGCAGGTCTGGCAGCAGTTGGAAGAGGAACTTATACAGGTTTCCGCGAACAATTCATAGAGGATATGTTACAGTAAAGCATGTTTGAAGATTTTACCGACGGCATAGCCCAGTCCTGGACGCAAACCTGCATCGGCACAGGCATGCTTTCTACACAAGACTCAGCGCTCCGCATGAGTATTCCATCTGCCCACCAGGGACAGTACAACGACGCACAGATTGACGACTACGGGAATCTGAGCCGTTCAGCGTTTCCATGGAAGTCACCACTTCGCATGATTGTGCGTTCGCGCTCCTCGCATGACGCGGCAACTCCTGCCAGTACGCTTGACAGTCAAAATATACTCCACGGCACGGCAGGCTTTGGCTTCTGGAACTACCCGTTTTCGGTTCGTGGTGACATCCTGATGCTCCCAGAGGCAGTCTGGTTTTTCTATGCCTCGCCTCCCTCCAACATAGCGCTCGTTCCTGGCGTTCCCGGCTGGGGATGGAAAGCCCAGGTGGTCCACAGTA
>CAXTCR010000389.1:0-3070 GCA_964242555.1 uncultured Ktedonobacteraceae bacterium | reverse complement strand
ATGAACTTGGTTTTAAAGCTTAGGGCAGAGGAGGGATACATGGTAGAGGCACAAAGTGACCAACCTACTCTTAAGATACTGATTGCTGACCGTGTAGCGCAGGAAGGCATTGATCTCCTGCGCGCACAACTGCCAACAGCACAGATCGACGAGCGTCCTGGCTTGAAGCCAGAACAATTGAAAGCAATTATTGGGGACTACACCGCTCTAGTGGTGCGCAGCGAGACCAAAGTTACAGGCGATATACTGGCCGCTGCGACACAGATGAAAATTGTGGGACGTGCAGGCGTCGGTGTTGACAATATCGACACGGAAGCGGCAACACGACATGGTATCATCGTTGTCAACTCGCCAACGGGCAACATTGTTGCAGCGGCAGAGCACTCTGTAGCGATGTTGATGGCATTAGCACGACACATTCCTGAAGCTGACGCAAGCATGAAGGCGGGCAAGTGGGAAAAGAGTCGTTTTCTTGGCGTCGAAGTACGCAACAAAACACTTGGTATTATCGGCCTCGGCAAAGTAGGCACAGAAGTCGCACGACGCGCACAGGGTCTGGAGATGGGAATACTTGCCTTCGATCCCTTTGTCTCGGCAGAACAGGCGCGCAAACTGAATGTCACCATGCTCAGCTTTGATGAGGTCCTTCAACAGGCAGACTTCATCACGCTGCATACTTCCCTTACCAGTGGTCCAAACGGCACCCGTGGACTGATTAGTTCACGCGAATTAGCTCTGATGAAACCAACTGCACGCTTAATCAACTGTGCACGCGGCGGTTTGATTGACGAAGAGGCGCTGTTACATGTGCTGAACGAACATGCGCTTGCAGGTGTCGCGCTCGACGTATTCAGTCAGGAGCCGATAAGAGATGATGCAACACTCAAGGCGCTTTTGGCTCATGAGCGCGTTATTGCTACACCACATCTAGGTGCATCAACCGAAGAGGCGCAGGTTGGAGTCGCGATTGACGTAGCGGAACAGATTGTGTCTGTTGTCCAGGGTGGTTTCCCTCGCGCCGCTGTCAATGCGCCACTTATTCTGCCAGAAACATTGAAGGTTTTACAACCGTATATGCGGTTGGTCGAGCAGATGGGACGCCTGTATACACAGCTGCAGCCGGGTGCATTGAGCAAAGTCCAACTGTCTTGTAGTGGCGACATTGCAAACTATGATCTGCGTCCACTGCAAGCCGCGCTGATCAAGGGATTATTGGAATCGGTTTCGGATGCCCACGTCAACATGATTAACGCACAGGTCTTGGCAAAACAGTGGGGCTTAGAAATCGTCGAGCAGAAGTCCACTACGGCTACCGAGTTCGCAAATGCAGTGACCCTGCGTATTGAGCACAATAATGGATATGCATCCTCGCTCGCAGGGGACCAAAACGCATATACTGAACCAGAGGACGAGCACATTGAGGTGCTTGGTGGTACCGTCATCCATGGCGAGCCTCGCGTAACACGTGTTGGTCGCTATGGAACTGAATTTGTACCAGAGGGCTACGTCCTTTTCTGCCGCAACCTTGATCAACCCGGCATGATTGGACGCGTCGGCACGTCGCTGGGCAAAGCTGGTGTCAACATTCGCCACATGGATGTGGGTCCAATTGTACGCTCACCGCGTCCGCGCAATACCAAGAAGGAGACATCGGATACCGCATTGATGGTTATCTCCGTTGATGATCCCATACCCGATTGGGCAATCGATGAGATTAGCAAAGAAGGTGATATCTTCGGCGTCACCGTTGTCAAATTGTAGCGCCATGCAAGAACAATAGAAAACTGCCCCGGTAAGCTTGTAGGGCTTACCAGGGGCAGTTTCATTAATGACCATACTTACTCGCGAACTTCCCATACCGCATATTCATCGTGCGCTTCAGCAGAGAGGAGCCAAAGAGATACGCAACGACCAGTAGCACAACAACAAGCATTGTTGGAAGCGTATAATGCTGCATCAGGTGAAGCGCCACTTTCCAGTGCGGCCCAAGCGCCCAACCAATAGACGGAAGAATGATGCACCAGAGCAGTGAACCTGACGATGCTGCTAGTAAGAACTTTTTGAAGTTCATGTGTGCAATGCCAGCTGGAAAGCAAGCGAATGGACGGATATAGGGCGTCATACGTGACAAGAAAATCATCCAGTAGCCAGATTTCTGAAACCAGCTATCCATAATGTCTATTCTTTGTTCGTTCACATGCAGCAGTCTGGCAAGGCGCAATACAAGCTTTCGTCCTCCTCGCATGCCAATCCAGTAGGCACAACATGCACCAGCAATGCTTCCCACAAGCGCAGAAACGATAAGCGCGTATATATTGAAATTACCAAGTGCAGCCATTGCGCCAAGCAACAGCAGTAAGGTATTGTTGATTACAGGGACCCCGGTACTCTCTAAAAGCAGGATGACCGCCACGAGCAGGTAGATCAAAATTGGGTTTATATGCAAGAATGCATGCATAATAGGGTGCACAACAACCTCCTCCCCATGCATAGCAGTGTATAGTTTTTTAAACTTTTTTACACGATAATTGTTTTTCTCTTCTAAGTATATTAGACGTACAAGCATATCCTGTGGTTGCGAGTGACGCCAGAGTTGGCTATACCGTTGTAAACACTGCAACCTACTGAAAGCTAATGCGTAGACACAGTGACGGACCACAAAAGAGAAGAGAGAGAGTTATGGCAACGATCACAGAACGGACTCCAAATAAAGAGTCATTAAAACCAACGAGGAGGCAGGCACGTTACGCTTTTGCCGTGTTGCTGGCAATTAACATCCTCAACTATGCCGACCGTTTTGTGCTTTCGGCGGTCTTGCCGAAAATCAAAGTCGATCTTGGACTTAGTGATACACAGTTAGGATTACTCTCATCAGCATTTCTGCTCGTGTATGCACTCACCACTTTGCCATTAGGTATATGGGCTGATAGAAGTCCACGTAAGAATATTGTTGCACTCTGCGTTGGGGTATGGAGTATCGCGACAACATTGGCAGGTTTCACAAAAAACTTTGCCCAGCTTTTTATCACGCGTACGGTGCTTGGCATTGGCGAGGCTGGATATGCTCCAG
>CAXTCR010000388.1:0-3073 GCA_964242555.1 uncultured Ktedonobacteraceae bacterium | reverse complement strand
ATGAGCACGGTAATGCCTGAGACATCGAAAAAGCTCGCGGCCCTGCACGCGCAACATGGCAGCATTTACGTCGATGCCCCTATCTTTGGAGTCCCTACAGCGGCGGTAGCTCGTCAACTCTGGATTCCCTTTTCCGGCCCACAGCAAGCCAAAGAACGCGTTCGACCACTTCTCCAGGCGATGGGAGCACAGGGTATCTTCGACATTGGTGAAGATGCTGGCTCAGCGAATATGGTCAAGCTCATAGGAAATTTCCTGATTGGCTCTACGGCATACGCAATGCGCGAAGCACTCGCAATAGCTCGAAAGAACGGAGTCGATCCAATGGCAGTGATCAATATGCTGACTCAAAGCTTGCTTCCCGGTTACATCTTCCAGAACTATGGCAAGCGCATCGCTGAGAGCGATGCCCCCTTCACTGCTGGTCAGAATGCAATACCTCTCAAAGATGTTGGCCTCCTCAAAGAGACAGCACAACAGGTAGATGCGTCCACACCTATCGCAAATCTCTTGCTCGATCTGTTGAACAACAAAGTAGAAAAAGCATAAATCTCTTCTGAACAACAGCAAAGCATAAGGTTAATCGGCCTCTCCAATTGGCCTTATGCTTTTTATATCCTCTTCCCTAAGCTTTTCCCTACCTGAATACACAATGAAGAAGGCCAAGCCCGCGAACAAGAGTACCCAGGCAGTAATGATGCCTGTTTGGTTAGGGAGGAAAAAAGAAGGGAAAATATCAGTGAGGTGATGACCAAAAAGCTGTATATAGATCAAGGTATGGTTGCGCCCCGTCTCTCCATTAAAACCATTCTGTACAGGAAGAATTGAGAGGACATTGTACACAAAGCCATATATAAACGCGAAAGTGAGCAACCTGCGTGAAAGCTTCGTGTCGATCTTTTCTAAAGCATAAGCAACATAGAAAGAATAGAGTGGAAGCAGGGTCATCAAGAAGCGAGCGGGCGGACACCACCCACCCGACCAGTGACGCAGCGTCGTGAAGGCCAAGATGTACGGCAAAGAGATAACGAGTACGGACAGCGTGTAGAACATAAACTGCTTTTTGGCAGCTAACACGACTCCGACAATAAGGAAAAGGAACATGGGAAAGTTGAGCAGTATCCCATACTCTTGATCGAAGAAAATACCTAGCATACCAGGAAGCGGATTTCTTACTCCAGGTATGCTATTGTTATTGACCTGATCGATAGCGGGATTGAGCGTGCCCCATAGTGTGTAGTTATAGAATTCCAGGCCGAGGAACAACAGGGTAACAGGGGCAAGATAGTAGAGGTAGGGCGTAACACGCGTTAACTTGTTATCTCTATAAATCCTGTACAACAACAAGAAGAACAGGGGAATTTCTATAACAGCAAACCGGATGTGTGTCCAGGGCAATATCCCGAGGAGCGTTGAGGCAATGATTAAATCAGAAGGAGAAAGCTTCTCCTGAAACACCTTTCTCAACACATAGATGCTTACCAACGCGCCAATAGGTTCCACAAAGGTGAGATGTGCGTAAAGATACATAGGCGATGCAATTCCATACGCCAGACTGGTGACAAAAGCATACCGTTCGCTTATGCCCATAATGAGTAAAAATTTGTAGATATTTACGACTATCAGCACCGACACTACCGAAATAAATAAAACAGCCCCTAGTCGTCCCAGTATGAAGTAGGGCAATAACCACATAATTGGGGCGCCGATATCGTGCATAGCCAGTATCTGACCTCTCGTGTTATGCGTCACTTGAGGTATCAATAAACTGTCATAAAAACTACGATAATCACCATTATTGTAGTCCTTCATGACATCAAGCGAGTGATATTTCAAAATTGTTTGACTTATGACAAGATAATGTGGCTCATCGCCAGAGGGTAGAAAACGGAAGCCTACATACACAAGTGCCGTAACAAAAAAAAGCAGTCCGCAAATGACAACAAGCATTCGCATTGGACTACTAGAAATGGCATGCCGCAATTTTTTTAGCAATAGCACTCTTTCATCAACCTCTCATAACGAGCCTTTGTGTAAAGCGAAACCTATGGACGTTTGCCAAGATTGCGCTCAACATGATTGACATCCTTGATTTTTTCCAGGCGCATGAACAGCCGTTGCATTTGCTCCATGCTATTCACCACAATCGTCGTCGTAACAATCACAGTATCGCGACTGTTCCTGCGGCCTGCGGGAAAATGCGTACCAACAGAGTTCATATTGAGGCTCATTTCTGACACGACAGTAGCAATGTCGCGAATAAGGCCGGGACGGTCGTGTGCTTGAATAACGACAGGGACTTGATAGCGTGTCAGTCTCATACCAGACCAACTTACGGCGATTAAACGCTCATTGTCACGTTCGCGGTATCGCTTCAGATTATTGCAGTCGGCGCGATGCACGACAACGCCCTTGCCCTTACTGATAAAACCGACAATCTCATCGTCCGGCAAGGGACAGCAACAATTCGCCAATTTGGTAAGTAACCCACTAACCCCGCCAACCTGTAAACTTGCCGATCCCCCCTGCTTCGTGGTTGCACTAGAAATCGCGGGCATCTCGTAATGCTCTTTACTTGTCTCTTTCCCCTCACGCAGCTGCCAGCGCTCTGTCACCTTCACCGCCACAGGATGTGGGCGAATATCGTCGGCCCCGATAGCCGCCAGCAAGTCTTCGAATTCGGCCATGCGATATTCCTCGCTTAGCCACTTACTCGCATCTTCAGTCAGGCTCTCGACACCACGTACTCCCAAGACCTTCAGTTCGCGGTCCAATCGTTCACGCCCAATTTGAATATTAATGGGCCGCTCGTGAATTTTCAGATAGCGCCGTATCTTACTTTTGGCCGCCGCGGTTCGTGCAATATTTAGCCAGTCGCGTGTGGGATGCGCGGTACGATTGATGACTATATCGACGACCTCACCACTCTTCAGTTCATAGTCAAGTGGCACCATGCGCGTTATAAGCCGATCGCCATCTCCATGCTCATACGTCATAATACGGGCACCAGCACATGTGTCGCCAATCTTCGTGTGCACACGATACGCGAAATCAATGGGAGTCGAGCCGACAG
>CAXTCR010000387.1:0-3098 GCA_964242555.1 uncultured Ktedonobacteraceae bacterium | reverse complement strand
GAAGATGAGAGTAACAGTGTATGATGCCACTCTCATCTTCCCTAAGCATTAGTCCTTAGCTCACTGGTGTCGCAACCGCTCCCGCAACTTCGGCAAACGCAGCTTCGAGTATGTCCATTGCCTCTTGCAACTGCTCATCTGTGACGTTGAGGGGCACAAGGACGCGTACCACATTGTCGTACATACCGGCTTTGATGAGCACGAGTCCACGTTTGTGTGCCGCCGCTAGTATATCGCTTGCAGCGTGGCTATCTGGCTCTTTTGTTGTACGATCCTTCACGAGTTCAACTGCGAACATGCCACCGATGCCGCGTATATCGCCAATGCTCTCGTGGCGTTTTTGTAAGTTCGTGAAGTGTTGTGTGAGCTTCTCACCGATTGCACGTGAACGAGCGGCAAGGTCTTCTTTTTCGTAGATATCCAGAACTGCCACAGCAGCAGCACACGCAACTGGATTGCCGCTATAAGTGCCACCAAGTGTTCCAGGAGGAGGCGCATCCATGATATCCGCACGACCAACAACCCCACTGATTGGCATGCCAGCACCCATTGATTTGGCAATCGTCATCATATCAGGTACAACGCCATCATGCTCAACCGCGAACATTTTACCAGTGCGACAAAAGCCAGTTTGGATTTCATCGGCGATGAAGAGAATACCATGCTTCTCACACAAGGCTTTCAGATCACGCAGGAAGCCTACTGGCGCGGGAATAAAGCCACCCTCACCCTGTAATGGCTCAATGATCACAGCGGCGACCTGATCGGGCGCGACCTCACCAACAAACATGCGCTCAAGCTCCTCAAGGCAAGAGCGTGATGCCTCCTCCGGTGTCATATTCATGCGATAGGGATAGGGGAATGGTGCACGATAGACCTCTGGTGCGTAAGGACCAAAGCGGTGCTTGTATGGCTTAACCTTCGCGGTCATAGTCATGGTCATAAGCGTACGCCCGTGATAAGCGTTGTCGAAGACGATGATTGCCGGACGGCCCGTTGCATAACGAGCGATCTTCACAGCGTTCTCAACTGCCTCTGCACCGCTATTAAAGAAGATTGCTTTCTTGGCAAAATCACCCGGGGCAATTTGCGAGATGCGCTCAGCAAGCTCGACATATGGCTCGTACATCATGACGCTAAAGCAGGTGTGGGTAAATTTCTCGGTCTGCTCTCGAATTGCTTGTATGACCTCTGGCCGTCCATGTCCAACGTTCATGACACCAATGCCGCCAGCAAAGTCAATAAAGCGATTACCGTCAACATCTTCGATTACTGCTCCATCGGCCTTCGCCGCAAAAACGTTCATAGTAGAGGCAACGCCGCGTGGTACGGCTTGCTGACGACGTGTCAATAGTTCCTGCGACTTCGGACCTGGAAGATTAAGATGAGTGTTGCTGTCGGACATAGATGCCTCCTGATAGGGGTAAGGATAAAATAAACTCGCAAGTATATTTTTTGCTGCTTACCTTATTCTATCATACAAATTATCCCGGTTGAGAAAGAGCGTGTGAATGAGATAGTCAGGATACATGTTTTACAAGTAGCCGTGCTCCAGGAGTCTTTCTCCTGTCCTTGAAAACTCTTCGGCAGACGGAACTGCGACATCAAGGGCATCTGCTATACGATCTATAACGTTGAAAAGTGCACATACGGTGAGAGCATCCTCGATTGCCTCATCGCTGACTCCAATGGCACGCAGTGGTGCTACATCTTTGGGGCTAACCTCTAGGGGGCGGAGCGTAACCTTTTCTAACAGTTGTAGTGTTCTTTTCATTTTTTCGCTGATAGGCGCAGTCTGCCAATCGTTCAGAACAGCCTTGACAACATCATCAGTAAGCACTTTCGACGCAACTGCGCCATGAGCACCTGTTCAATACGAACACTGATTTTTGCGTGAGACAAAGGCTGCAAATAGCTCTCGCTCTCCAATACTCCAATCAGACGGGCCGCGTAGTACTGCCTCTAAATAGACTGAAAAAGGGTGTCCAAACAATTCTGGACGATGAGACAGCGTTCTCCTGATATCAGAGACAGGGACATCTTTCATTACTTGTTCAATGTTCTTGAGTCTCATTGCTTCCTCCTTGTAATGCACTCAAGCCCTGCTCTAAGCGTAGCATTCCTGCTCCGAGTGCTATGCTCAACGTAATCTCAAAGATTGCGTCTTCGCTGTAGCCAGCCTCTTTTAGTGCCTGAATGTCTTCATCAGTAGTTTTGTAAGCATGGAGCGCAACTTTCGTAATATACTTTCTTAGATTTGCCGGAACTAAGTTCTCCTCGTAAGAGGTACCCTCGCTTAACTGAGCCACCTGCTTTGTTATTGCATGTCTGAGAGTAGAGTCAGTATCGCCTGAGCTATCCAGTACTCCATGTAGTAGTTGTTGGTACTGTGCTTGATATCGAGTTTTCATGTTTACAAGTCGCTTTCTTTGATGAAACTAAATACCTATTATCAGCAACTGCTATCAAGTGTACCTTACTTTTGTAACAAGGACTAGTGCATCAAATATATGGAGGTATATTTTCTTTTTGGAAGAAGTGGTCAAAGAATAGGACATAAGGTATACTTCAAAAAATAAAAGCAAGAACTGCCTTAACTCAAAGGAGGATAACGTGGACAAAGCAACCTTACTAAGCACGATCCAGATAGAATATGCACGGTTCGAGGAACTTATCAGACCTCTCAATGAGACGCAACTGTGTGTCCGACCTGCTGAAGGAGAATGGTCGGTCAAGGATAACATCGCTCACATTGCTGTCTGGGAACAAATCTGTACTCGTTGGCTTGAGCAGGTTGTACATGGGATCACTCCACAGCCGTCAGAAAGGGTTGATGTCGGGATAAATGACCGAATTTATCAAGCGAACCGAGATCGTTCCCTCGCAGAGGTGCAAAAACTTTCTCAACATGCTCACCAGCAATTTCTCTATCAAGTGAATCAACTGATTGAAACACGTTCTGAGGAGGACCTTACGACACCACATCGTTTTGCCTGGACAGAAGCTTGGCCAGGTTCCACAATTGTTGCCGTAATCGCAGACAATTCCTATGAGCATTATCACGACCATGCCCAGCAGATACGACGCTGGCTTGATGT
>CAXTCR010000386.1:0-3107 GCA_964242555.1 uncultured Ktedonobacteraceae bacterium | reverse complement strand
ATCAAGCGAACGAAACGGCTTACTGCAATAACACATATGCCGCCAATGGCTATGCCGCCTCCAACCTCAAGAGTGAGGGTACCTATACCATTAAGCCATAGTTGCACTGGTGAGACTGATTGATGTTGGACGGAGAGCAGGACAAGGACAAGAAACACTTGATAGAGTGAGCCAGCAACTCCATCGTTAAAAAGACTTTCACCTTCTATTAGCGCTGAAAGGTCTTTGTCGACATGCATCTGGCGAAAAAGACCCAATACGGCGACTGGATCGGTTGGCGAGAGAATTGCGCTTAGCAAAAAGGCATCGTTCCAATTCAACTCGGTAAGAAAGTGCAATGGTACAGCGATTATAACCAGTTCTAGCAGTAGGCCAGGAACAGCCAGCAAGAAGATCATAAGCCAGTTTTTGCGTAAGAGGTGCAACGAGATCGACCAGGACCCCTCGAACAGCAGGGCAGGTAGAAAGACAAAGAGCACCAGCGATGGCTCAAGCCGAATCTCTGAGAATTGTCCAACGATGCTCATGAGAAAGCCGACAACAACCAGTCCAAGGGTGTATGGTACGGCTAAGCGGCGCGTTACAAGAATTACCAGCAGGGCGATAAGGAGCAGCGCGACAAGCAGTCGTACGATTGTGATGATTTCCATGTCAGCTTCTCAAACTTTCCTCTATACCTCATCTATCCGAACGCTTAAAGTGTTACATGCTAGTATAGAACGTGTCAAGGGATTAAGCGCATCTTTCTCGGTATGCCCTTCGTGTATAAAGAGAACATACATAACCATCTTTCCAAGGAAGCTAGAAAAACATAAAAAGGGAGTGTACCGTAATTATGGCAATGACAGAGGAATCAATGGTAATCGGCGTCTTCCGCGACCACGCGCTGGCGGAGCAGGCGATGAACGAGCTGCGACACGCTGGCTTTAGAAACGATCAAATAAATTTGCTGGGGCATACGAGCGGCAATGCGCTCGGTGGAATCATGAATCTCTTTGGCCGGAGAAATGATACAGCACCAGATACGGTCGCGGCGGCTCCAAACGAACTGGCAAGTTCAGGTATACCGGAGCAGGACATGCCTTTTTACCAACGTGAGCTTGAAGCCGGGAACTATGTCGTCGCGGTACAACCCTATGGACATAGAAGAGAGGCCAGCGATATCCTGTACCGCTTCGGGGCGTACGACGCCTCTGCCGATACAACACGGATGGGTGGTGGTAGCCGCGTTGTGCCAATTCGCGAAGAGCGTTTGCAGGTCAACAAACAGGTGGTGCAGACAGGTGAGGTGATCATTACCAAACGTGTCATTACCGAAAACAAGACCTTTACCGTTCCCGTGACACGTGAGGAAGTGACCATCGAGCGCTTGCCAGCACAACAGGGACGCGCTGATATTACAACAAATACAGGCATGACGAACGCTATGGCGCGTTCCGACATTAACGCTACTGCTGACCCAGCAATAAGAAACGTCATTGATGGCAATGAATTGCTGAAGAATGATGGCACAATCCGCATTCTGGTGCGTGAGGAACAAGTCATGCTGAACAAGCAGACAGTGGTTGTCGAAGAGATTGTCGTACGCAAGCAGCAGTTACAAGAGATGCAGCAGGTCTCGGATACTGTGAAGCATGAAGAGGTACGTGTCGAGCACACTGGCAACAT
Organism: uncultured Ktedonobacteraceae bacterium; assembly: GCA_964242555.1. Classification (GTDB taxonomy): domain Bacteria; phylum Chloroflexota; class Ktedonobacteria; order Ktedonobacterales; family Ktedonobacteraceae; genus JBBQVS01. The sequence continues at coordinate 1,439 of CAXTCR010000386.1, read as the reverse complement.
TGTTATCCATGATGAAGGAATGAACACAGGACAATAATGGCGTCAGCACCATTATTGTCCTGTGCTGCTAGTTGTTAGACTGTGAGACGTGAACCACAACGGCGGTGATGTTGTCAGGACCGCCGCTTTCGTTTGCACGTGCAATCAGGCGTTGCGCGCTTTCTTCGGGTCCATAGTGCTCGACGATGGTGCGCATCTCGTCCTCGCTGACCTGTATATGAAGTCCGTCGGTACACAAGATCAGAATGTCATTATCCTGCACCTGCTCTGTACCAATATAGACATTCGCAATGTTTTCCACGCCTAAACACCGTGTAATCATATTGCTCTTACCCTCAGCTTCGGCCTCTGCTTGTGTCATCGTCCCAGTGCGGACTTGTTCGGCAACCCATGAATGGTCCTCAGCAATCTGTCGTACTTGGCCAGCGCGAATCAAGTAGACAAGACTATCACCCGCATTAGCGATATACGCTGTGTTGTCTTTCACAACGACGGCGACGATTGTTGTGCCCATACCTTTTTGCAGTATGTCTTCAGCATGCCCCTTGAATTGTGCTTCATTTCGTTCAAAAACTTTAAGGTTTGCTTCCTCAACAGCTTTGCTAGTAATTGTCAAGGCGTGTCAAATTATCCTTACCTGTTCGTGTCTGTTATGATAGGTATAGTCTGGATAAATAACGGTGAAGCGAAACTATGGATAAAATAATTTTTACGCGCAAACAACGCTTCTGGAACGGCTTTCTAGCTGGACTGATAGCGGGTATTATCGCAACGGTTATGATGCTGTTGTTAAGTGTTATCTTCAATGGTATCTCGTTGCCAGAGGTTTTTGGATCCGCTTTGACGCAGTTGATGTCGCCAGCTGCGTTCAATACCCTGCACGAGCTTATTGGTGGTGACGCGAAGCATTACTTTTTTTACTGCATTATCGTTGGTCAGGTACTTGTCTTTGCCCTGAGCGGGGGAGTATGTGCGCTGCTCATGGGCAGGTTGAAGGCGGAGAGGACAGGGCAGGAACTGGTCTCCTGGACTGCTGGGGGTGTGCTTATCCTGGTGCTCTTGCTATTCACGGGTCTGGTGCTCTTGCCAGTTACGGGCGCAGGTCTCTTTGGTTCACGACTTGTTATTGGTCCGGTTAATGCCATTGTGAGCCTGTTGGTTGTAGGCATTATCTTTGCTGGCTCGTTTGTGTTATTGCAGAATCAGTTTGTCGAGCGCCGGATTCGGCTGTTGAACGCGCCTGTAGAGGAGCAGGTAAAGAGCGAGCGGCGGCGTGAACTTGTGATACGTGGCATACAGCTTGTTGGGTTAGGCTCGGTGGCGGTGCTGGCATGGCGCTTTATTACCAATGGACAGGACCTTACAAGTGGTGGCTCGGCTGGTAGTACTACGACTGCTCCTGGAATTATGCAAGGCTATAAAAAGAAGGTTGTGCCTCC
>CAXTCR010000385.1:0-3130 GCA_964242555.1 uncultured Ktedonobacteraceae bacterium | reverse complement strand
CGCGTGGTGCTCCAATGGAGCATGTGATAGTACCGTGATTACTGAAGTGTGATAGGGGTAGGATGAAGGAGATGCTTCTGATGAAGTATCTAGGAGGAATTGTACCTGAGATTAGGGGAGAATACAAGGGGAGATAGACGGGAAAGGACGTAACAAGAAACAAGCAGCAGACATGTTTTTGTCTGCTGCTTGTTTCTCAAGAGTGAAACTCGCTAGTGTGCTCGTTACAGAGGCTTCTCCCCCAAGATGCGCCTGTAGCATGCACCGTGTTGTTCGTAGAAATAGCCTTTTGCGCTGGTTAGCGCAGGGTGTATTTCTTTCCTGTTGGCGACGGTGCAGTCCTTTATATCGTGGACTGCACACGTCATACAGGCATCACATTCCGCCGAACGAGCGGTAGTTATCCCTTGCCGGTGTTACGCTTGTGGTTGGACATCCCCCCCAGGATGTTTTCCCGCGTAACACGTTTTCCCCATACATATAGTACCCAATGGTGGTGTATAAGAAGATTGAGAAACCGTTAAGATGGCGTGTATATTTATATATTTATGTTGAGAAAATTACATCTGCGAATATTGCACCATCTTAACATGTATGCCATTGATAGCAACTGCTCTAGCATAGAGCTTACCGCATGCACGCGTAACAAGGGAGAGTTAGCGTAAGCAAGCGTGTTGTATCAATACTCGCGACGGCGACGACGTGCAGGCCGCCGTTCGCGTCTTTCCCGACGGTAGTAGCGTTCGCGGGTTGGACGATACACGCGATGGTAGACAAAGGTACTCCAGAGGAAGGCGAGCAGGGCGGCAGCGATGATAGACGTAATGAGCGGCACACCTGCGAACCTTGGCTCACCGTTAATAGAGACATGCAATACATCATTTACAAGAAATATAGCAACAAGACCAAGGATAGTAGCGCCAATAATTCCCTCGGGACCGCGCCGACCAGTAATAAGTTCGCCGACAAAGCCAACGATAGCGGCAATGATAATCCATATGAGAAGAGTTGTTAGATTCATGAATTTACTCCTGTAAGCTGGGCTTTTTGGGCTTGTCTCTTCGCAAACCAATCTCTCGTCCAGCGGTAGAGGGCGATAAAGAAGTACAGGCAGAGAATACCTTCGAGATAGCCGCCGAGTACATCCGTGAGCCAGTGATCGCCTACGAGGATACGTGAGTAGCCGATGGCGAGGATATCGAACACGGCATAGAGTTGCAGGGGAAGGAGGAGCCAGCGATATTTCCACTCACGCACAGGTTTCACCAAACTGAGATAGAGCAGGAAGCCATAATAAGCGACATCGTGTTCAGTGTGACCGGAGGGATAGCTAGGAAAGGGTACGATAGGCGTGTAGACGTGAACAGGGTAGGTATGTGGATTAGGTCGTGGTCTCCCGACAATCTCATCGACCAGCACGTTGATACCTGCGGAACTCATGACGGTGGCAAGCAGAAAGAGCGCGGTCAGAAACCAGCTCACAGCGGTCTCCATTGCACGACGCAGACGATAGATCAAGGCAACCAGAGCCATGAAGCCAAACCACGTGTACAGAGCAATTGCTGAGGGAATCGGGTTGTTCAAGATGCTGGGGAACTCAAGGACAGGATTGATCCAACTCACCGAAGGGTGTAGTCCTTGCACAAATTGTGTTGTCGCAATGTCAATCGGGAAGGGTTCCGGGTGCGCGTGCATGACGAAGCAGGAAATGATAAAGACTATAAGACCGATACACCACAACACAATTTCTATAGTAGAACGGCGCTGAGCAACTTGACGATTCTCGCCAATAGCCGTCGTTGTTGCGGTCGGCTTTTGCAGACGGGACGGGTTAGTAGTACTCGACATAAGAAGCCTCGTATCCAAAAAGCTAGGTTATACAAATTACCTGTATAGCATACGTGTTTACTTAGCTTTTTAGATACAACGTTCTATATTTGTCTTATTTGGAGTGACTAACCACAGTTTTTTGTTCTTCCCGTATTTCAATGTTGTGCTCTTGCAGTTTATCCTCAAACTTATTCTCAATGAGGGCCAATACATCTTCGAGCGTTGTTGGAGCGGTTACTACTTCGAAAAGCATAAAGGGTGTTTTTGTCGCGCTCATAAACGCCTCGATTCGATTGTTCCTCTCTTAAGAACTTTTGCAGTTACATAACTTCCAAAAGTAAGAACGAAAATAGAGCCTAGAGCTACAAAGGCAAAGAGCATGGGAGAGGTTGGCGGCGGAGGTGCAGGAACTTGTAGCCGTTCTTGCTCTGTAGCGGCTCGACGACGAGCAAGCTCTAGCAGAAGGCTTTCCTCACCGCGCGCCATTGCCCAGCGGTGGTTGGCGGAGAAAATGGGTTTCATGAGAAAAGAGAAGTAGCGCAAGAGGAGCTTTTCCGCGCTGATCTTCCAGTCATAGGTAACATCTACCACTGGTCCATTTTGCTTGAAGGTCCAAATGCCGCGGCCCTCGAAGTCGCCAGAAGCAAGTATTGAAAAACCGTCCGAGTGAATTTGGGAGACGCGACATTGCCAGCGAAGTGTGTAGGGGAGCCAGCCCTTAGTATACAAGTCGAGGGTTTTGCCAATGCCTTCGGCGTCCCCTGGTGCCACTTCCTCGACACGCAGGTAGACGGCGGGCCACCAGCGCACGAGGCTCTCGTTGTCGCTGATAATGTCGGTGACTTCCTTAACGTTTCCGTGTATGTGCCAGTGGGTGATGAAATGGTAATCTTTGCTTGCCATAAAAAACCTTACTCTGTGAAATTCGTTACTGCATATACGTATCTACAGAAGTCATTGTTTGGAAGAGACGAAGACGTGTTCGTGCTGCTCTAATACACGTTTCGCCTGTGCTATGCTTTGCTCTCTAACAAGAATATAGTCAGTGTCGAATGTTGAGATAACGAATATTGGAATGCTTACATTGGCAAGGGGTACGGCAAGCGATGAAAGGACACCTGTGAGCGAAAAGTTCAGGGGACCTTGCACCTTTATAGCTTGCCAGCCCTTTTCGCATTTCACGTCGGGTGGCACAGAAGCTGCGGAACAGACGATAGAAAGTTCCTCGTCCGTATAGGTGATGGAGAGAAGTGAACGTTGTTGTAGTGCCCACGTTGGAATGTTCTCATGTGGTGCTAGA
>CAXTCR010000384.1:0-3185 GCA_964242555.1 uncultured Ktedonobacteraceae bacterium | reverse complement strand
GGTCAATGGTTTGGACAGTATGCCCCTGGAACAGCACTTACGCTGGTTCCAGGCATATGGCTTGGAGTACCGTGGCTCGTCGAACCATTGCTCGGCACATGTGCCCTCTTTGGCATAGGGCTGATTGCCGCCCGACTCTACAACAGAAACGTTGGGTCACTCGCCGTTATCCTTGGCACTCTGTCCCCATTTTACACATACCTTGCCGCTAGCTATCTTAGTCATACGGTAGCACTCTTCTATTTTGTGTGGGGATTGTGGGCGCTCTTACGTTTTGCACAGGGGAAGGCAACCTGGAACATCGCTCTCGCCGCCATTCTGTTTGGTATGGCAGGACTTACACGTGATCTCGTGGCTCTACTCTTTGTCGCCGTAATGCTGCCAGGGATTGTTCTACTGTCCTGGCGTTCAGTATACAAAGAACGCATGCGCTGGCTTTGGGGTGGCACTATTTTCTTTACCATTGCGCTGCTGTTCGTGTGCATCAGTTTTGGCTTCAACGCGTTGTTAACCGGTAACATATTCCTCACACCACGCTCACTCTTTTTCGCTGGCGATCACTGGGGGTTTGGACCAGGGGTCGGCTTCTATGGACAACACACCCTTGCTGCCGGCTTTCTCAATCTTGACCAATTGCTGACTATTCTCGCGATTGATCTCTTCGGCTGGCCTTTTTATCTTTCGTTTGTGTTTCTGGTTATGCCCTTCCTCACACGCAAAGCAGTGAGCACCGATTGGCTCCTGTTAATCGCTGCGGTCATAATGACGAGCGCCTACATTGGCTACTTCTATCACGGCATCTATCTCGGGCCACGCTACCTCTACGAAACACTGCCATTTCTGCTACTACTTACAGCGCGAGGTATTGCCACCCTTGCCCAAACAGAGGGAGAAGTTAGACGCAGACTGCTAGGAACGCACGAGACACAGGGAGACCACAAGGGCCTTCCCTTCACACCATCGTCATCACATCAACGTGTAGGGGAGACCCTCGCGGTCTCCCTGCCTCCTGCCGTCTCTCCACACCCTATTGTCTCCCTGTACCCAATGGTCTCCTTGCTTGTAGCGCTCCTTATAGCATGCAACGTCCTGTATTTTATGCCCCGTCAGGTCGCATTGCATCAGAATTATACAGGCTTGCCAGCTGGCACAAGTATTGATCTGGATACAATCTACCATCCTCCACTGCGTAACGCGATTGTCGTGACAGGTGATTTTAGCCTGTACCAGTTTGTGCTGTTCCCGCTGAACGATCCCTATCTCCATCAAAGCGTTATCTACGCATTAGCTAGCAACCAGTCTGATTACGCGGAACTGCATTTAGCGTATCCAGGAAGAACGCTGTATCAGGTTTCAGTAGGTGTAGATGGTACAGTGAGGTATACACAAATTGATCCATAATCACTATTTTTTAGTCAGAGTATACCAATCCATAGCAGTAAAGCATACAGCACGTCGTAACCTCTTTAATGCAGCGTCAAGACGTTTCTTTAGCGTCTTCCTTGAAGTGTGGAGGACAAAAGCTATATCATTCAAGGTCATACCATGATAATGCAGAAATTGTCCCAATCAGAGGCTGAATAAGGTTATTAAGCTGTCAATCTTTGCTTGCTCAATAAATAGAGTGACCCTCCATGCAATAGTAATGCTGAGAGCGCTGCCAGCAGAAAAGCAAGCGTAATTCCGAGAGGTACGATCAACAGAGCAATCACAAAAAAGAAAACAGCAAAGGAAAAGATCCCGGCAATAAGTCCACGCAATAGGCGCCGTGCCGAAGCACCTCCCTGTGCCGCATGCGTAAAAGTGGCTAAAATAGTCCCATAGATGGGAAAAGGGGTAAGGAGTCCACTTAAGCGCGGCCCGAGGATACTCGCGGACCCCGTTATTGCAAGCACAAATGCCGTTGCAACAATCATACGCAGAGGAGTGTCCCACGAGGCTGGTTTCATAGATGCAACAGCATCAGTAGTAGCGGGAAGTAGTTTCAGTGTAAGAACAAGTCCACCTAGCACAACGATGAACGACACAACCAAAGGGACCACAAGACTCTGCAACAGAAACGTCGCAACAAAAAACGCGGACCAGCTTACCAATATACACAAAAGCCAGTTACATCGAAATGAGAGCCAGCTGTAGGTCAGACAGAAGGCCGCAACCGAAAGTAACCCTGTAAGCGTACCCTGAGCCGCATTCGAGGCAAACGAACGCCCTAAAGCTAATGCAAGAAAGAGCGCAACGGGTCCCGATGTTAGAGGCAGACCAACCAGCCAACCACTTATAACAGGCCCCCAACGCCGTCCCACAAGACTTACAAGACCAACAAGAATGGGAGTAAGAAGTAACTTGAAAGCGAGAAGCACAATATGCAACCTTCCTTGTGTTACTATGTTTGGTAATTGCCAAATATTCTATTCACATTTTACAATGCTGGCAGACGTTCTGTTTGCATAAACACACATATTCCTTAAGGAGCTAGTCTTGTGAAAAAAGAGCACTCAACCGTACATCTTCAAATCACATGTATGATACCTCCTATGCAACAAGAGAAGACTCTATTTGGGCTGCAAGATCGCCATCAAGAAGTGCATGTTGGGCAGGTGCAGCCTGATGGTTCTGTTTTATATGAGGTTGACGTTCCGGTCGTTCAAGACAAAGTCAATAATACGATCCGCTTTCGAGGTGACTTTGTACACGGAACACCTCAAGCCCCTTTCCTTTACCTTAGTCTGAAACACAATGACGGAGAACAATCTTCCTGGATAAGAAGACTCAAAATTCCTCTCCCTGAATTGATTTGGGACACACCCGACACAAATATGACACCTGTTAGCCTGATTGGACGCATCGCTGGAACCAGTAGCGGCACTGTACCCTTACTTGATGGAGGATGGAAACTAGAACATAGAGGTATCAAGGAGAGCACTATGAACACTCGTACAGCCACCCCCGACGATGCAACAGCAATTGCAGCAATCTATAATCAAGGCATAGAAGATCGTATTGCTACCTTTGAGACACGCCTACGAACCTCCGAAGATATCCAATCCTGGTTCGATGGCGTGCATCCCACAATCGTCGTCGAAAACGAGCAGGGTATAATTGCCTTCGCCTCTACTTCCTCCTATCGAAACCGCGAATGTTATGCAGGCATCGCTGAGTGCTCGGTGTACGTCAAACGCGAGATG
>CAXTCR010000383.1:0-3191 GCA_964242555.1 uncultured Ktedonobacteraceae bacterium | reverse complement strand
GGCGCAACACTCGACCTATCTTTCAGGTATAAGCGGTCCGCAAGGTAACGCGTCAGGAGCATCTGTGGTCCACCCGTCACTAGAATGCTCGCTGCATACACTGATAGAATTGTTGCAAACAGCAGCGTAGAGTCGGCTTTTGAGAGATAGCTGGAAGTTGTGCGATTAAGGGCTGTAAGTGCTACAACGCCCGCAATCCACGGCCCTGCAGAGAGAATCGCCGACGACGCGTAAGCAGTGGAAGCCTCAAGGTACGAACCTTGCGCTACCAATGCCTGCAAACGAAATCCAATACCCGCCATGGTTGCACATCCCCCACTTGCTAAGCCGCAAGATGCTCTTGATACAAGTCGCTGTACGAGCGATACAGTTGGTCTTGTTGATAGTACCTGCGCACACGTTCCTGACCAGCACGTCCCATACGCAGTCGGGAGTCCCTGTCCTGCCATAATTCGATCATGGCTCGCGCTGTGGCATCGGGACTGGCAACAGGTGTAACAAGTCCGCTTGCTCCCAGTGCCTGATCCTCCTCCGTTACGCCCACCAGCAGTTCACGGCACGCACCTACATCCGTGGCAATCACCGGAATACCGGCACAACTGCCCTCCAGTATTACCAGCGGCTGCCCCTCGCTCAAACTCGTCAAAACCAGGACATCGAGTTGGCGATAGTACGCTTTTACATCCGCCGAGCCAGTAAAGGTAATTACATCCTCAAGATTCAGCATCTCCACGAGGCGCTGGCATTCCTCAAAGTATTGTTGGTCTTCTTCCGTCGGCCCAACAAGATATGCCTTGAGTTGAGGAATGGTTCCACACGCAATCTTGAGGGCGCGTATAAATGTCTTCACATCTTTAATTGGAACAACACGCCCGACGAAACCTATAAGGAACTCTTCCGAATTATGCTCCCTTTGCTCCTGCAGGTGTGCAAGCTGCTGCACATTGATACCATTAGGGATTAACTTCAAACGCTGTGGATCTGCTCCATGCCTCTCCTGATACGTTTGGTTTACACCTGTGATTGAGATGACAGAATCGGCGCAATCGTAGCTCACTTTCTCCATAAAGCGGTAAATGTTGTACCACCATTTCTGGAAAAAACTCATGCGGTTGCGTGTGGCACGATAGCTCAATTGTGGTTGCTCTATCCAGGAAGACTGCACGATCTCTATTTCACGTTCGCGTGTGTAGAGACCATGTTCCGTCACAAGAAAGGGACTCCCCTTGCGTATTTTCGCCAGTGCTCCCAGTAGACCACTAAAGCCGGTGCTCACGGCATGATAAATGTGCGCCTGCGGCAAAGCGGCCTCAAAGATGGTGAAGATAGGCAGGTAGGTATAGCGAAACGTCCAAAAAAAATCGACAAATGACTGTTCGGGTGCATACGTCTCGTACAGCTTGACCAATACATTCCAGCTTTCGCGATCATGAAACAGATTTGCCGCTCCCAAGCCCGCGAACCCTGGACGACGCAGGAAAGGTAAAAGGTCCCCTGTGTTGTCCATCTTGCCCACGGCAATGGCTTCATGCAACAGGGAGAAATCTTGCCAGAGCGAGGGGGACTGCTTCTTGCTTTTACGCATGCTCACGCCCTCGACATCATTGATGTACACCTCGTGCAACTGAACAACATTCTCTGGTAGGCGATATAACACCTTGCGTTGTGGGTCAGGTCGCGCCCCTACATGCAAAATAGCAAAGCGTATATAGGGAAGATTAGTGATCAGCGATTGTATCCAGCTTGAGACACCACCCGTCACATAGGGATACGCGCCCTCCACAATCAAACAAACATCAGCACACTGCGTCATGAAATACCTCCTTCCGCGCTTCTGCATACGTTCCCCAGGACTGCAAAGATGTCCATACCCCAGAAGAGTCAGGCATCATGTCTTGCCCTTGATGGGCAAGTGTGAGCAGGGTATCCCACGCATGCTGTTCAAAGGCCAGTTCCATCGCTACACTATGTATCTCTGGCGCGTTTGACTCTAGCTCTAGCGCACGCAGTACATTCGTCAGCGCCTCGGCCTTCTGCCCCAAACGCCGCTTAATATGGACGCAGCGCAGCCAGAGAGCGGCTTGGGCATCGTCCTGTGCCAGGCATTGCTGCACCAACTCGCATGCTTTTGTTAGATACGCCCGTTGACTTTCCTCATCAAGGACATTGCTGCACGCATACGCATAGTACTGGTCAGCAAGGTCAAGCGTACGTTCTTTACTTTCTGGATTGGCATTCCAGCGGGCGAGAGCGTCGTTGAGCACATGTGCCAGTTGCTCTTCGATACGAGTCAGGGCAATTGATGCATCGCTGCAAAGTTCCGCCTGCGGGTCTAACAGCAGCCCTCGCAGCAAGCGAATTGACTCGGGATTCGCCTGCTGACTCAATACACTTACAGCGGCACGCCTCATCTGGAGGTCCGAAGACTCAAGAATATCTACCAATGGTTGAACCTCCAGGTCAAGTGGCAAGGATACAGGGCGAGCAGGAGTTATTCCCTCTAGCTCCACCTCTTCAACAGTTTGCCGCCGGAACCACTTCGCCGCAATGAGCGCGATAGTATATGCTAAGGTTGCACAGCCAGGAAATGGCAACAGTCCCAGACAGAGAGCCGTCGCGCTCCACCGGTTGAGACGTAATCGGCGGAGACGAATTGTAGACTCTTGCGTTGTTATCCTCGTGCTCACGATGTCGATACCTCCGGCCCATATCAGTGTTGTGAAGGGGTGTAAAGCTAACAGCTGTAGGTGTTGCCCTGCCAAAAGCAAGCCACCTATCCAGCAGTCTCCTGAGAGGCCAAGTATAACAAGCACATAGCCAATCCAATAGTGAAGTGAATGGTTAAGCCAAGCTCTTCGCACGATAGACCTTCCAGTTCCTGTCTTGTATTAAAGAAGTGATATGCTTCAATACTATTGTCGGTCTATTTGCACTAATACTTAAGCTTATTGTTCCGTAGGGGTTATGGTGCCCTAGAAGGACATCGAAGCGATGTTTAGTAATGAACTGAAGAGTTGCACAACAGCGGGCGTGAATGACAAGAGGGGCATAGCATTGATAACAACAACGCCTACAAGGTTCCCTTCACGACTTATAAGCGGACCAGCCATTACAGGAAGCTCCTGCGTTCCGCCCCTCACCTCTGCCAGTACCTCACGGACTGTGCACACGCGGCGCTGCTGCATCACCCG
>CAXTCR010000382.1:0-3219 GCA_964242555.1 uncultured Ktedonobacteraceae bacterium | reverse complement strand
GCAGGAGTGGTCGAATAAACGAAATAATACATGGTAAAAATGTTATGCAACCAACTTCGTTGGTTGCATAACATTTTTACCATGTATCTACATCTTCTGTTGCTTGCGCAACATTGTAATTTGCTGACGACCCAGCGCGTGTTCGCAAGCAGGGCAGACGTAGAACCCTTCTTCGCGATAGCTGAGGTCGTTGACCGCGAAGTACAGGTAACAAATGCCACAACGGGTGGTATCTTGCTGGCTTGCCATCTGACGATCGCGTTCGAACAGCTCGTGTAACGACTGAATCAACTGGTCAAATTCTGAGGAACCGTTGTGCCCATGCTCCATACCCGGCGTGTTCGGGCTAAGCACGGGCAACGCACCAGTCACATTGCTTGCTCGCATCTCACGCCGATTTGCATACCCACTACCATTATTGCCCGGTGTCTCACTATTCTTCGCGCCATTATATTCACTGCTCAAAGCAATATCTCCACAACATATAACAGGGATGGCACACAATGTGCCTGAACTATTATACGCCGCTGGGGTTACAGAAGCAAGCCGTTTCTTCATGCTATACTATTAGGAATAGGGTCCGATAATGCGTAGGGTACGGGTCTGATTTCATCACACCTCGTTTGCAACTGGCGGGTGTGATAAATCAGACCCCTACTACATTGACAAGGTTGCTGTGACCACTTTCGTAGGGACCACCTTCAGGGCGTCCGAGTTGGCCAATTCATTGGCTATCCCTTCGTCCGGCTGGCATGCGAGAGATGATCCATTGTCTCCAACGCGGGTGCTGCGAAAACGGTTCATAAGAAGATGGGCGAATTACTACACATAGATATAGGGATCGCATCATGACAATTTTACAAGGGTTATTGCTCTTCGTTGCCGCCGTGTTAGGTGGAACGCTCAACGCCGTAGCTGGCGGCGGCAGCTTCTTTACCTTTCCAGCATTGATCTTCACGAGGGTCGAGTCGATTATGGCGAACGCAACGAGTACGGTGGCGCTCTGGCCCGGCTCGGTAGCCAGTGTGGGCGCATACCGTCAGGACCTCGCGGAGCAGCAGCGTGGCCTGCTCTTTTTGCTGTTAGGTACGAGTGTCATTGGTGGCGTCCTGGGTGCAATCCTTTTGTTGCTCACACCAGAGTCGACCTTTGTAAGCTTGATTCCTTTTTTGTTGTTGGGAGCAACACTCTTGTTTGCCTTGAGTCCGTACATCACCTCACGCTTACATGTGCGAGCAGTTGAGAAGACAACGCGCATCTCTACAGCAACAGCTATTATTTTTGCCTTTGTCCAACTTCTGATCGCCATCTATGGAGGCTACTTTGGCGGGGGTATCGGTATTTTAATGTTAGCATCACTGGCCTTTATGGGTATGAGTGACATTCACAAGATGAACGCGGTCAAGGCAGTTCTAACCACGGCAATCAATGGGGCAGGAGTTATAACCTTTATTCTTGCTGGAAGAGTACTTTGGGTACAGGCAGGTGTGATGGTCATCGGAGCAATCGTTGGCGGCTACGGCGGCGCTTACTATGCACGCAAAATCGCGCAGCGCTGGGTGCGCCTCTTTGTTATTCTAACAGGTATCGTGCTCACCATCTATTTCTTCGTGCACCATTAACGAAACGTTATACTTCTCCTACTCGTGACTACCATAACAAACTTTTATAACGACATACTATATTTGTTCAGAAGATGGATACCTACATCATGACACAACAAGAGACACATCCTCAAAACGATATTCTATCTATCGCGCAACAGAACGAACCTAAACAGGAGCAAAAGCCGCAAGATGATGGACAAGAGCATGCTGGCAAATGGTCTGTATTTTTAATTGTCGCCATTGGCGTCTTTATGGCAACCCTCGACTCTTCGATTGTCAATATCAGCTTGCCCCGCATTTCGCGTGACTTTGGCGTGCCCCTTAATGGCGCGATTGAATGGGTCATCATTTCCTATCTTGTGGTAACTGCGGCTATTCTACTTACTGCGGGTCGTCTCGCCGACATGATTGGACGTAAAGCGATCTGGGCGATTGGTCTCTTCATTTTTACTGGTGGGTCTGCCTTGTGCGGTCTCGCTCCCTCGCTCGGCTTTCTCATTGCGGCTCGTGCCGTTCAGGGACTCGGAGGCGCGCTCTTGTTCGCGGCAAGTCCCGCGATGATTACGAACGCGTTCCCATCAAATGAGCGCGGACGTGCACTGGGCCTCAATGCGGTGAACGTCGCGCTTGGCGTCAGCGTAGGTCCAACATTGGGAGGTTTTATCACCGCCTATCTCTCGTGGCGCTGGATATTCTACGTCAATGTTCCAATCGGTATTATTGGCATCTTCCTGACATTGCGCATCCTCACCGAAAAGTTTCATCGCAACCCGGGAAAATTTGATCCGTTTGGCGCAGTCCTACTCGCTATTGGTCTGGCAAGCCTGACCGCAGCACTCTCGTTTGGTCAGGAGTTAGGCTGGTTCTCCCCGATCTTTATTGTCGGCATTGTTGTTGGCGTAATCGCACTGGGACTCATTCCATTTGTGGAGCACCGGGTTACGAACCCGATTATCGATTTGGGGATGCTGCGTAACCGAGTCTTCCTCTCGGCCAATTTGAGCCTCGTCCTCAGTTTCCTGGCCCTCTTCGCGGTGAGCTTCATCATGCCCTTCTACCTGGAACAACTACGCGGCTTTCCTACTCAGATTGTAGGTTTGTTGCTCACTCCACTACCAATCATGATTGCCATTGTCGCCCCAATCAGCGGTTCGCTTGCTGACAGGTTTGGCAGCACACGCTGGCTTGCGGCAGGGGGACTAGCAATTGCATGCGTTGGTCTTATTCTAATAAGTCAGCTAAATGCGCAGAGTTCAATTCTCGATATCATCTGGCGACTCCTGGTCACTGGCTTCGGACAAGCACTGTTCCAATCGCCAAACAATAGCGCGCTCCTCGGCTCCGCACCCCCCGAACAGCGTGGTAGTGCTTCAGGTTTCCTGGCGACAGGACGCGTCATGGGCCAAAGCCTGAGTGTTGCCCTCGCTGGCGCTATCTTCGCCAGTCTCGGCGGCTCCGCCGCTGGAGTCGCCCTCCAAAAGCATGCGGGCAACCTGAGCGCGCTGCAGCAAACATTCACCACCAGTTTCCGCACCGCCCTGCTCACCTGCGCCTGTATTGCCGCATTGGGCGTCCTCACCTCGCTTGTAAGAGGTGCTGGCGAAAAGAAAAA
>CAXTCR010000381.1:0-3234 GCA_964242555.1 uncultured Ktedonobacteraceae bacterium | reverse complement strand
AGTTATAGCGGGGTGGCTTAAGCAAAAACGTAGCGCGAACTGTGCGAGAGGATATGGTATTTCAATTGCTGATTTAAGACCTTCTACACGTCTGATGGTTTTTACCAGTACATCATTGCGAAAGACACGCTTTCGCCAATCGGTACGGTGAAATTTCATGCCTTCGTGCCAATATCCTGAAAGCGCACCAGAGGCAAGGGGTGTTCGAGCGATAATGGAAGTTCCACACTGCTGAGCAATAGGGAAGAGTCCTTCGGCGGCGCGTTGATCTAAGATGCTATACGTTGCTTCAACAATGTCAACACGCCCTGCTTTAATAATAGCGTTTGCCTCGTCGGGTCGGTGGTCGCTAACAGAAATGCCAAACGTGCGAATTTTTCCTTGTTTTTGAAGCGTAAGCATAGTTTCATACCATTGGGTTTCTTCTCCCCAAGAGGGACACCATGTCTGCATGAGTAGACAATCCAGGCAATCAGTTTCTAAACGACGAAGGCTTGCATCGACTTGAGCGATGATATGCTGAGGGGGGTAGATAGTTTCAATTGGTGTGCCTAGCGGAGGCGACCAGAAATAGCCGAGTGGATAGACTTTTGTGAGGGTTGTGACGTGCTGACCGAAGCTTTTAAGTGCCGAGGCAATAAGATCCTCGGCACGTCCATTGCCGTACAAGGCCGCTGTGTCAATAAGCTGACAGCCCATTTCTAACGCTTTGTGTAGGGTTGCGAGGGATTGTGCCTCTGGTTGTGGTCCCCAACCGCCGCCAATTGCCCATGTGCCGATGCCCATACGACTGATTTGCAAACCATTCATTTTGAAAGAAGCAATCATACATTGCCTACTTTTCGACAAGTAACGCACCTAAACGAGCTACACTGCGTTCTTTTTTCCAAGGGGACAACGTAAGCGAAACGTGTAGATCACGTACTCGTGTGATAGTATTACTTGCTCCGACTGAATGTGCCAATGTCAATGCTTCTTCAGCTAGAGTTACGCAACTATCTATTTCACCCAGACCGTAATAGGCTTCCGCTTTGCGAGCAAGGAGTCTTGCTCGTCCAGGTGTAAGCGTTGGATTATAGGTTGTCAAGCTCTTGTCAAATAGGGAAATAGCGCGTTCATAGTCATGCAGATGTTGTTTCTCGTCCTCTAATCCCATGAGACTAGCAGGAATGCCGAGTAGCGCGACGAGGAATTGCCGTCTACCAATAGCTTCAATACTCTCACTAGCTATGAACAATAGCTGCTCCTAACTCTCCGACAACGGGTTCATTTCGCCATTTTGATTGCTTCAATTTATCGTGAATTTCACTTGCCCAATGAATGTTGCCGCTACTTTTTAGCACTTTCGCTAGCTTTAACCCTTTTAATGTGTACTCGATGCCGTAGTCTAGCTGATCTGCTGCAAGAAGTGCCTCTGCTTGTTGCATGTACATTCGGCAGCGACGACGACTCATTGTTGGATCAAGCATTTTGAATGCGTTTTGTAAGAAATCTAACCCTTTCTGGAATTCGCCAACTAGAACGTAGCACTCTCCTTGTGTAGACTGGAGCGATTGTTCAGTGAAGCGAAGATGTGCTATGTCTTCTTCACTTGGTGTATTCTTCGCACGTGCAAACAATTTGTGCGCTGTCTCAAGACTTCTATAACTGGAAGTCACTTGCATATTTCGTGCTTGCGCTTCTGCTAACCCTGTGTATATATATGCTTTCGTATAAGGTTCGGCATGAGAAGCAAGGTTGATAGCTCCTTCATATGTTCGCAAAGCTTCCTCGATACGTTCTTGACGCATGAGTACTAGCCCATGCCTTGCGACTGCTGTTGCTTCTAAATCGACAGAATCTGCTTCCTCGGCAAGTCGTTGTGCTTCACGAAAATACTTTTTTGCGTTGCTATAGTGGAAATTATCACGAGCTAGGCTACCCGCAAGCTGATAATTTTGTGCAAGCACACGAGAGACGCGGACTCTGTCTCTAGCTGAAATAGTGTCTGCAACTTGTTCGAGTATCTCGATTTGATGTTGTAGGCCTCTCTCTGTTATTTGATTGTCACTTGTATAGTAGATTTGCCACCTTGAATTTGTTGCACTTTCAAGGCTATCGACGATCAATGACTCAAGGTGTAGACTTCCGCCTTTAACAATGTTTTCTATATTCTCAATGCCCAACAAAGCTGGTGGAATACGTAGTATTACGCTAAGTGCCCTTCTTCTTTCCAAACTTTGTATAAATGGCATTTGCTCCATCTCTTGTATCCATCTGACACTAACGCTCATCGCCTCAGCTAGCCGCTCTTGTGTCCAACCATGTGGAGAGTTCATGATACTGCGATAATATTTTATCAGTTTACCATGATGCCCGATAGCTTCTTCTAGTGTAACGCATGCTTTCTTCATGCTTACCTCTCTTAAAACACGAAGTCAACTTCGTGTTCTTTACATTTTCTTCGTGGTACTTCGTGTAAGAACGCTCTACTATTATTCCTATCTGGTAAGAGTTATGCGACGAAGCATATCAAGATTATGCATCATATCAACATATATTTACCAGTTTTAAAGCAAAAAGGGGAGAACATCCTATGACGACACAAGAAAGCGAGATAGCATATTGGAGACGACAGTACGAAGAGAACTACGAGGCGGCTTGTTGTGCACGATTAGAGGCTTATGCTGTGACTTCGCCGCACGAATTTATTACGCAGCGTATGGAAAACATGAGTTGCGCCACTCCAGAACTCACAAGGCTCGTTGGCAAGCAGGAGACGGCACGCCTTTTGTGTGGAGTCCCAGCTGAGGAGAAGACGACTTCCGCCGTGTAGTAGCAATGGAGGAGACACAGCCTCTGCCTGTGATTGAGCAACCAACATGTACACTTGCGCAACTGCGGGTGGTATGTGGGATGAGCCATGTGCAAGTCGCTATTGCGTCGAGAGTATGGCCCTGTTGCGTGGTGTGGATGGAGGAGGGCATCGAGTCATCCCCACGTGATATTTTGCAAGTACTCTCGGTTTATTCACATGAGCTACGGTATGCCTTTGAGTTGAAGGATATTCGAGGCGTGAAGATAAGGGGACGTAGGGGATGATGCGTTGGAAACTCAAGGAGGTCCTCATTAAGAAACAATTGAGTATAAAGCAAGCCGCGAGATTATCGGGCGTGTCATATAGCCGAGTAGGTAAGCTGTGTTTGTACCCCTTACAGGATTCGAAGGTGCACACGCTTGGCAAACTAGCGGATG
>CAXTCR010000380.1:0-3243 GCA_964242555.1 uncultured Ktedonobacteraceae bacterium | reverse complement strand
ATTGTGCCTACCGTCTTCGCCGCTACAAAGCACGGATTGCTATCTATCTTCCACGTTGGCTCGATGTCTGGTTCGAGCTTGAAGCGTTAAGCTCGCTGGCCACGTTTGCTTACTTAAATCCTTCATATAGTCTTCCAGATGTGACCGGAGAGGATACAGATACGAACAACCTTTTTGAGGCTAGAGCGTTAGGCCATCCTTTACTATCCGATGAGCAAAAGGTGACAAACGATTTCACCTTTGATAAACGCGGAGAAGTCGTTATCATCACCGGCTCGAATATGTCCGGCAAGAGTACTTTTTTGCGTACGCTCGGCATCAATCTCTGTCTGGCATTTGCTGGGGGGCCGGTCAATGCTGCGATGCTGCATACGGGCTTGTTTCGCGTGTTCACCTGCATCAAGGTGAGCGACTCAGTGACGGACGGCTATTCCTACTTCTACGCCGAAGTGCGTCGCCTCAGAGCTTTGCTCAACGAACTGCAACACGAGGGCTACCCACTTTTCTTTCTTATAGATGAGATATTCAAAGGCACAAACAATCGCGAACGCCTGATAGGAAGTCGCTCGTATGTACACGCGCTTGTCGGTCGCAACTGTCTTGGTTGTATCTCAACGCACGATCTTGAACTTGTGACACTAGCGAACACGCTGCCCGGCGTCACAAACTACCACTTCAGGGAAGAGGTGGTCGATGGCGAGATGGTGTTTGACTATCATATTCGTTCTGGCCCTTCACCCACGACAAACGCGCTGAAAATTATGCAACTAGAGGGCTTACCTGTTGACGAGATAGGGGAAAGAGTATGAACCATACCGATCACGTGCATCTGTTGCGCAAAGGCATTCCCGAATCAGGAGGCACATGGGCAGACCTTGGCTCCGGCACAGGTGCCTTCACGCTTGCACTCGCCGAGCTGCTTGGTCCTACAGGACATATTTACTCAGTAGATAGGGATAGTGGAGCGTTACGGCAGCAGGAACAGGCTATGCGTCAATTCTCGCCTACTATGAATGTGACCTATATGCCCGCTGACTTCACGCGTCCGCTCAATTTGCCGCAGCTTGATGGTATCGTCATGGCGAATTCGCTCCACTTTGTGCGCAAAAAAGACGAGGTGCTACAGCGTATTGCTGGCTATCTGCGTCCAAGTGGGAGATTGTTGATTGTGGAGTACAATGCTGATCGCGGCAATATGTGGGCTCCCTATCCGTTCTCATATGAGTCGTGGGAAGTATTGGCAAGAAAGAACGGATTTGTCGAGACAAGATTGCTGGAGAGACGACCGAGTAGATTCTTGGACGAGATATATTCTGCGATGTCTTTGCATACCTAGTTCAGCATCGCGATTGTCTGCTGGATTGTCCTAATGTGCTCTTGCATCTCATGCTTGTCCTCCGCCTGCGGTTCAAGCTTCAAATACGCTTTGAGGTCATGCAACGCCTTTGCATAATGTTTTAGTTGCAGGTGTATCATGCCCCGGTCTCGTATTTCACGCGCTGCATCGGGTATCAATAGAAGAATATAATGTGCTACCGCTAAAGCCTTCGCATAGTCTTCTTGATGAATGTATATGCTCTTGAGGTTGCCGAGCATACGCACAAGCAATTGTCTGGGCTTGACCGGCTCGAAAAAGTGGCGTGGTAAGCGGTTCATCCTACCGTGCGAGAAACGACGTATGCGCTCACGACAATCTTGCTCGCTCAGGAGTAAGCCGCCTTCGAATGGGTCGATGTAGAGAATTTCTGTAGGCAGAGTACAGCGTACAACGAAGTGGAAGGGCAGACCAACACCTTCTATGTGTAAGCCAACGCGCTTTGCAACTTCCATGTAGAGCAGGGAGAGCGAAATAGGGATGCCGATGTGATTTTCGAGCACCTTATTGAGAAAGCTGTTGTCGGGATTATAGTAGTCCCTTTCGTTTCCACGAAAGCCCTCTTGCTCAAAAAGTACCATATTTATAGCATCGAGAATGGTCAGAGGTGTGGTTGTCTCGGGTAAAGAAGTAGTGTCTAACGGCAAATGTAGCGCGACACGGACTCGATGCGCGAGTGCATCGAGTGCTGTCAGGCAACCCTGTGGATCGAGGTCTGAATATTCAATCCTAGCGATCAGGAGAGCGGCTTTCGCAACGTCAATGGTAACGTCTTCTCCCGCTATGAGTTCAGCAAACGCTCGATAATTGTTCTCTTGTTTGGAAAATTCCTCTGTCATACTGGGGCATTTAACCATGAATGAGAGTATAAAGCAAGTCTTTAGGGCAAAAAGTCTATAGAGAAAATTCAAAATGCCTTAAGGAGCATGAATTGCTCGATAAGGCATTCTTGTAAAAAAGTTATTATGCAACTTGCATTGCGATATTATGCAGGAAGCGCTGGTGCTTTAAGCAATTCTGTGAGGGTCGACTGCTTGACACGATATCCACGACGTTTGCCACTATGGGGTAGGGTGATCGCCTCCAAGATTCCATTGTTGATCCAGCGACGTACTGTTGTGTCGTCGACACGTAAACGACGAGCAACCTCGTGTACTGTTAACAATTCGTCGTGCTGAACTTGCTGGGCCTCTGCCGCGTTTGTCTCATTCCCTAGTACTTCCATTGTGTTACGACGAGCCATGAGCATACCTCCTGTGAAGATGACAAAGATAGTGGGAATACATCCCTTTAAACTTGTGGTAAGATACAAGGAACAAATCCTGCATTTGACCTCTTACTATAATAGCAAAGGACGTTGACAAAGTACATACATAAATATTGCCAATGTTATAGTACGTCTTTTTGTGTGTCAAGCATCGTTTTCGTGCATATTCCCTTTAAATCAGAATATGCAGATATGTATAATGTAAACACAATGTTTATCGTTTGTCAAGGGTGTGGGCGAAAATCATCTCTAAATAGTCATTATGGGTGTATCCAATGAGAAAAAGCTTGAGCCATTTTTTTTGTAACAATTCAGTATAGAAGGAGTAAGGAGAATTATAGTTTTTATACATATTTGTTGTCTTTACTCGACACAAAAAGCCCTCTTTCCCAGAGTATTCTAGGAAAGAGGGCCTTTTGACCTGTGTTATGTTTTTTACCTCAATTTTGCCGAACGCCTCAATTATCACTGAGCAGACAGAGCATCTGTGCTTGCAAAAGTATAAAGCAGAGGAGACGGTGCGCATCATTGTGAAGAGAATAGTATAGAAAGAAGCCGTTCGGTCATTAGTGCCGCTTAGCTCCAGCTGTTACCAGCTGTC
>CAXTCR010000379.1:0-3267 GCA_964242555.1 uncultured Ktedonobacteraceae bacterium | reverse complement strand
GTGAGGCGAGGAGTGTCAGGGGATGAATACGTCCCTCGTCGGGCAACCACATAGCACCGACAACCGTTTTTGTAGCAAGGCGCCCCTGTGTAGCTTCAGCAACTTGCGCCGGCGACCACAATTCCGCGTGTAGTCCAGCTGCAATACGGGCGCGTGTCTCACGTGCCAACTTCTTTGCCGCGCTCTGGCTTTCTGCCAGACTCATCGAACCAGTCAAGCGCGCTTGCAGAATGCTATCAGAGCGCTTGGCCTCTTCAACCAGCGAGAGCAAGACCTGTGTGGTTTCTGGCCAGAAGCGAGCGCCTGGACTATCAGCAGGCAGGTCCGCAAGATGCATGTTCGCTCCGGCACTGAGTATCCCCGCATTGCGTCCCGTTGCCCCATAGCCCAGCGTCGTCTCTCGTTCCAGCAGCAGCACTTGTGCACCAGTCGTACGTGCGCTAATAGCTGCACTTAGACCAGCGACACCGCCGCCAATCACCACAACGTCGTAGGTCTCTGCCTGAGGCTGTGCTGGTGATGGAAGAGTAAGGAGTGAGGTGACACGAGCATCGAGAGCGTCCCACCATGGAATAGTTGTGCGTAGGGGATGTTCAACGCTGTTCTCATTGTCAGGTAGATGAATTTGCATAGAGGCTCCTTGTATCTTGCTTATACACAAGCATAGAGCGTAGAAGAGATACGTGTCAAGGTAAAGATAATCCGACAACTACCGATAGATAAAGGAGACAGCAATGTGTATTTACACATATCGAGAGGAGGATAACATGACGATGCAGGAAGATAATGTTGGTGAAGAGCCGCAAGAAGGATGTGTGTTACCGCGTGTTATTTTCATCCGCGCTAAGATGACAGGGCTGCTCCATCCATTATTACCATTTGCTGTTTTAAAAGAGAATCCCATTGAGGCGGTACAACACTATATCGAGCAGTATCGGGTGGACACTTCTAATAGCGATGCAATGCGAAACGCATGGAACAAAGTGTTTCATGCTATCTCTTCCGACTCTATCTACTTTGTATGTGCATGGGACTCGGTGTTAAAAGCATCACCACGAATGCTCAAAGCCTCAGGCATGACATTTATAATAGGATCCTGTGGACCACATCACCGGCGCTGGCTCACCACCCGTCCTGTAGTGAGAAATGGTAAGCAAGTTATGTGGTGCATCGAGATCGATATGCATGCGTCCCCATTTGAGCGTGTAGTGACGCTTTCCGAGGCGAATATGATCCATTTAGTGCCAGGATTACTAGACCAGAAGGCTGCTTAAGGCTAAAGGTGTGAGAAAACGAAAAACGCTGGCAATAGGTTGTTCGTTTGCCAGCGTTTGTAGTCTTCCATATTTTGTAGGCACTAATAGTAGTTGCTGTCTATGAATTCCGCCTCTTTTGCGGAGGATTGTGTAATTGGTGTTCACGTTGTCGTCGGCGAATGTAATAATGGTGTTGTCGATCCTTTAACTTATAGAACTGCTCGGTGAAGAAGAAAAACGCCCATGCTGTTACTAGAGCGAGTCCAAAGAATAGCAAAAATATCGCTATCCCTTGTAAGACCAGCTTGTCTAACGCATTGAGTAGTATGGGAGTAGCTTGATAGATGAACACAACGAGGCACAGGATGCCACCGCTGAGCCAGAGCACTTTGAGGAGGCGATGAGAGTTATCCACAGTAATTCTCCTTGGTTTGTCGGTCGGAAATCAAAAACCAGTACGACACCAAAAGGCGAAATTACGAGGACGCGCTAGGGGAACGTGTTACGCGGCAGAACTACATTGAGAGGACGTACAGGTAAAAGCGAGACGAAGTCTCTGATATGCTAAACATACGAGAGCACTGTGACGACTACGAAGGACAGGACTCTGAGGAAGCGGACAGTAATAGTCACGCAGATGTATACCTACTGCTTGCATTGCTCGAACCAGTGGCTGGGGATGGTCGTCATCAAAATCGGTATGATGAGCAAGGTCAATAAGGATTGCTATTTTCTGTTTCTCAGGAAAGCTCTTGACAATCTCAGAAAATGTGAGCATAATGGAATAGAGGTGAAGGTCCTCCAGTACTCCTTCTGCTGGATCATCTTGTATAGAAATGTGTATGTTTGCAAAATTTTCGTCGTCTAGTGAACCCACAAACCGTTTGTCTTTACGAAGTAAGTCAAGCACATATCGCCGTGCAACTGTCTTACAAAATGCCTCAAAGTTGTGAACAATTGTGTCTTCCTCTTGTAACGGATCACGAATAGTGGAACGTAGTACACGCAGATATGTTTCTTGCAACACATCATTCGCCATTTCAGACTCACTGCCCTTCCAATGGTACACTTGATAAGTATACAAGCAGTTTTTGATGTAGGAAAGTAACACTTTATCTAGCGCATTCCATTCTTCAATACTTGTGGGCATGTTTAGTTGTGGTGGATGTAAAGAAACATTTTTACTCATTGAGTCCTCCTATAGATGGATGATGTGAAACAAGAAATCTAAAGTTTAGTAAGAACACTTGTCATCAAATCTCTAAGAGAGTACACAATCTAAGATACTTCTTCCTCCTAAATGATTAGTCTTGTTGTGACTATGAGGTTTTATACGATTTTATACTGATGTTGTATTAGAAATATTACTATAGCGAAAAAGAAAAGTCAAGAGTTCTTACAGATTATTTAAGGTAATTGTTGGATAAGTATCAAGTTTTCTGAAAATATAAGTACGATTTAAGAAAAGAGAAGGACAAGCTACTTATTGAGATGGAACAGTATAAAGCTGACGTATATTTATACGTCATTGATGTGTTCTAATTCGAAAATAGAAATCGAAATGTGTTTGTATTAGGTAAGGTATAATCCTATTACTGTATATACTTCATAGGTTATTTGTGCTAGAATGGCTTCATGTTAGAAAATCTAAGTAGCATTTCCCTTTGGAGCATTGTATGGATACAAGAAATATACAAAGTATAAGAAGGCATCTTGAAGATACTGGAGCACAACAAAGAGTGCGAGAAGATATCACACGTGCAAGAGAGGATGCAACAGTCACAATAGGAAGAGCTGCTGAGCTTTTTGGCTTTACCGAGAGTCAACTGCGCGATTGGGAGAACAGAGGTCTTCTGAGTCCAAGACGTTCAAAAGATAAGGGCGGTCAAAGACTCTACGCGTTAGAGGAGTTGGACAAGCTAGCATTGCTTAAAGAACTCATAGAGGTAGGCAAATATTCACTAAGTAATATTCCGCCGAATATTGGTGATGTATGGCATTCTGTCTCTTC
>CAXTCR010000378.1:0-3280 GCA_964242555.1 uncultured Ktedonobacteraceae bacterium | reverse complement strand
TTGTCGCGTCCAACACCAATGTTATCGGACGAGAGCATCGTTGCAACAACGATTGTCACATAGCTCTTGCCCGAATTAAGCACGCGCTGATCTTCAACATAGATCGCAGCCTCTGCGTCTCTACTATTGCCCGAAACTACCTGACGATAAAGAGTGACAGCACCAGTAGGATTCGTGCTGAACTCAGAAGCAGCAGTAGTTTTGGTAGGACCAGTATTTTGGTCGCTTGTATCAAATGCGAATGAGCCATCGCTAATACCAATTGAGTCGCCGTTATAGCTCTGAACTCCAATACCATTTGATGGAATGACGAAGCCTGGCGGAGTTGTAGGTGTACCGGCGTTACCACTCCCCGCTCCACCTGTACCAGTCGAGGAATTTTTCAGGAAGTTTGGCAAGACCGAGAAGGCCACGACGATGAGGGCCAGCACAAGCAACAGCAGACCGAGGTTACGGACGATATTGTTGTTACTTCTCCGTGGTGGCGCGGGCTGATTTGTATAGGAGCCAACCTGTTGTTGAGACGGAGACGCAGCGGGACGTGGCTGCTGGGCCTGACGTGACTGGATAACTGGACTGGCTACGGGCTGGGGCGCAGGACGAGCGGGTTGAGGTTGCTGACGTGGCGCGGGTATTGTCGAGAGGGGACCCGATGTAGCGAACACATCGGTTACAGTATTGGCGTTGTTATTTGACGAGCGAGCGAGAATGTTATCTATGTCACGCTTCATATCTGCTGGTGTCTGATAGCGCTTATTGATGTCGAGCGTCAAGGCTTTGTTTAATATCCCATCCAGAGCGGGCGATACTTTTGGATTGATCGAGCGCACGGAGGGATACGCGAATGGCGGGAAGTTGCGCGGATCGCGGTTCGTGACAAGGTGATGAATGGTTGCGGCCAATGCATACATGTCCGAGCGTGCGTCGGCGTTGCCCTGATACTGCTCCGGTGGAGCATAACCGGGTGTGCCGAGGGCGGACGTTTGTTTACGTTTAGCGTTTTTGTTTTCATCAGCGCGTGCGATACCGAAGTCCACAAGGTGGGCGCGCTTATCTTTCGCACCGATGATAATGTTCGCGGGTTTGATATCGCGGTGCACAATCGGTGGTGTCAAGTGTGAGAGGTAGTCGAGGATGTCGAGGACCTGAGACGCATAGGTCAGGGCCTCACGTTCAGGCATGGGCACGTTGGTGCGATCCATGTGATCTTCAAGGTTTTCGCCCGCGACATACTCCTGCACCATAAAGGCACGTGTGCCCTCCTGGAAGTAGTCGGTCACGTTTGGCACGAGGGGATGGTCGATGCTTGCCAGCGTTTCCACCTCGCGCTCGAAGTTGCGTATATCCTCTTTGCGTTGCTCAGGATCAGTATTATCGGAGATAAGTTCTTTGATGACCACGAGCTTGTTCGAGACGCGCGTATCTTTCGCGAGGAGCGCTGCGCCCATACCGCCCTGTCCCAGAATTTTCTGGATGGCATAGCGGCCATTTTGTAGCGTCTCATTTGGTTGTAGCGTGCGAGACGTACCACTGCCACTCCCGCCAAAGGTTGTCGCTCCAGAACTGACAGTTACAGGGCTTGGTACACTGGCAGGAATCGATGAAGGGGCGTTATTGAGGAAGGCGCCACAGTTAATGCAAAATGTTTCGCCTGCCGGATTGATGGTACCACAATTTGGACATTTCATATCTTACAGCCTATCGTTTCTACTGAAAAAATTGACCTTGGACGGGCAGTTCCATACGAATCTGGCCCAGCGAGTCAACCGATAAGATTACTATTGCTTTATTCACAGGGTTTCCATTGGGGTCGAAGGCAACCTGCCCACTAACACCCTGAAAGGCTACTGTTGTCAAGGCTTGACGCACACTTTCTGGTGCAGCTTTGTCCCTATTTAACGCACTATTTGACGCGAGCAACAAGGCGAGGGTCGCATCATACGAGAGCATCGCATCATTGTCGGGTCGAGTGTAGCCATAACCAACACGCGTCTTGTTTGGCGAGAAGGCCGCGGAATAGTCGGCAAAGAAGCTTGGCTTTTTCGCCGCCTGTCCCAGCACATCCCACTGGTCAGGATAGGCAAACGCGGTAAACCGCAGATGCGTGAAACCTGCGCGAGCACTACTCTGGTAGCCATTCAATTCGTAGAGTGCGTCACCGCCCATTACTTTGATACCATTGCCAGCGGGCAGATTTGTCAGTAGTGTACTGATATCTGCAGCATAACCTGAAAAGTAAATGATATCAGGATTATACTTCAAAGCGTCCTGTAATAATAGGGCAAAATTGCCTGTTTTGCCAACGGTGTACTCTTCTTTAATGACGATGCGTTTGCCATCTTTCTGAAACTGTGTACGAAAGTCACTGGCAAGGCTCTGACTATAGGTGTCGGCGGGATCGACGAACAGAGCGGCGGTATTCGCGTTCAAGGTTTGCTCCGCATACTTCGCGCCTGCTACGCCTTGAATGTTATTAGAGGGCGCCACACGGAAGAAGTAGCGCGAGATAGCGGTGAGTTCATCGCTGGACGATGTTTGCGAAACCATTGGAATACCTGCTTTGCCCAGCACCTTCACCGCATCAAGCGAACGGGAGCTAAAGGGCCAGCCCATCACGCCAACGAAGGTGTTATCCGACTGTGCCAACTGTACAATCTGCTGGGCAACAGTCTGCGAATAGCTTGCTTTACTACCAGAATTGGCGATCAGCAGGCGAACTTTGTAGCCGTTAGCAAGCTTCGAGCCATCATTGTACTCTTTTTGAGCGACGTATGCCCCTTGCAGGTTATCACGACCGACACCAATATTGTCACTTGATAGCATTGTTCCCACGACAAGCGTGACATATGGACTGCCAGAACTAAGGACGCGCTGGTCCTCAAGGTAGATATGTGCTTCCGCATCGTTTGGCTCCTGCTCAAGGGCGGAACTCAAGATCGCGATTACGCCACTGGTATCGCCTGTATTTCCTTTAAGCTTATCGGCGGCCTGCCCTTTGAGCGATGCATTAATACGTCCAGAGTCGAACACGTAGGAGCCGTCACTGATACCAATTTCATCGCTGCCGATCTTCGTCACACCAATGCCATTGCGTACGGATGTCGTTACGGTAGGTGTGCTTGTAGCATTTGTTTGACGTTCGGAGAGCAGCGAGAAGGCCGCGAACACACCACCAGAGACCAGAAGCAACAGGAGCAAGCCTAACAACAAGGCCAGTAGTCCAATGCGTCGCCTGGGTGGAGAATGCTGTACGGGAACGTTTACTGGCTGTGTTTGTGTG
>CAXTCR010000377.1:0-3283 GCA_964242555.1 uncultured Ktedonobacteraceae bacterium | reverse complement strand
CCCACCTGATCTCATTGTTGTAATCTCGCTCGCTCCCACGTGAAAAATCGCTTAAGCACGGTGCGTATCTAGCCTATGTTATAGAGGAGGCAATCGAGGAGTATTTTTCTCTATAAGGGGTTAACGAAATGCGGAACATCAAGGTTTCACCTGATCAATGTGTTATACTGTTCCCCTGCAAACTGGAAGCATTACATCATTGGAACAGAGACAAGTCTCCGGTGGAAGGTTCGGTTGACACTATTCGAGCGCTATGAGAAGGAGTATACATCAGGATGGTACAAGAATATATCCAGATTCGTGGTGCCCGTGAGAACAATCTCAAGGATGTCTCGCTGAGGCTACCCAAGCGCAAAATTATTATTTTTACAGGCGTGTCTGGTTCGGGAAAATCATCGGTTGTATTTGATACCATTGCAAATGAGGCACAGCGGCTGTTATTTGAGAATTTTAGCATGTTCGTGCGCAACTTCCTGCCGCGCTATCCTCAACCAGACGCCGATGCGCTTGAGAACCTGAGCATGGCGGTGCTTGTTGATCAGAAACGTCTGGGGGGTGGGTCGCAATCGACTGTTGGCACAGTAACTGACATCGCATCCGTATTACGCCTGCTCTTTTCACGTATCGGAAAACCCTATGTAGGTTATGCAAATGCGTTCTCCTTCAACGAGCCTCAAGGCATGTGTCTGGAATGTAATGGGCTTGGTCGCAAGATCGGCGTTGACCTGAACGTGCTGATTGATAAGACAAAATCGCTGAACGAGGGAGCAGTCATCGCTCCAGGACTGGTGACTGTGGAAAGCGAATTGTATGCGCAATCAGGCTTCTTCGATAACGACAAGAAGATTGCTGACTACACACCAGAGGAGCTGGACCTGCTTCTCTACAGCGAACCGCGCAGACATATAGGTCTTGCGTACCACAGCTATGAGGGTCTGGTATACAAGTTCAATCGCAAGTTCATTGCACGCGACATTCAAACGCTCTCGCCGCGCGTGCGACAAAAGGTTGAGCCTTTTTTAAAACTCGGCCCCTGTCCGTTGTGCAAGGGCGCGCGTCTCAATCAGGCTGCCTTAAGCTGTAAAATCAATGGCTATAATATCGCGGACCTATCAGCGATGGAGGTTGACGAACTTTTAGAGGTGGTCAAGAAGAGTATCACAGAACCAGCAGCGGCACCAATCATTCATACGTTAACCGAACGGCTGCAACATCTAGTGGACATTGGTCTTGAGTATCTCAGCTTGGAACGACCCACTGATACGCTATCCGGGGGTGAGTCACAGCGGGTGAAGATGGTCAAGCATCTCAATGGGAGCCTTGTGGATGTGATGTATATCTTCGACGAACCGAGTATTGGACTACACCCACGAGATGTACACCGTTTGAACGAATTACTCGAACAATTGCGCGATAAGGGGAATACGGTGATTGTGGTGGAGCATGATCCCGATGTCATAGCTGTCGCGGACTATGTTGTGGATATGGGACCATTTGCCGGGAGTGAAGGTGGACACGTTGTGTACGAGGGCAGTTATGACGGGTTACTCAAAGCTGACACGCTCACTGGCAACCATTTGCAGTCTAAAAGACCGCTTAAGGACCACTTCCGGCAGGCGAGAGGTGCCTTGCCGATTGTTTCCGCAACAGTCAATAATTTGAAGGATGTCAGCGTAGATATTCCTGCTGGTGTCTTGACCGTCATCACGGGCGTGGCTGGCTCAGGCAAGAGTTCATTGATCAATGAGGCTTTCCTACGTCAACATGAGGACGCGGTGGTGATCGATCAAGCGTCTCTGAGCACGTCCAGCCGTTCCAATCCCGCCACCTATACTGGCATTATGGATGACGTACGGAAAGCGTTCGCATCAGTAAACCACGTAGAGGCGGGTCTGTTTAGCTTTAACTCAAAGGGTGCATGTCCTAACTGCCAGGGACTGGGCGTGACCTACACAGACCTTGGCTTCCTTGAGGGCGTCAAACTGCCCTGCGAAGTGTGTGGCGGCAAGCGCTTTAGGGAGGAGGTGCTGGCCTATACCTTCAACGGCAAATCTATTGCCGATGTCCTGAGTATGACCATCAATCAGGCTCTCTCGTTTTTTACGATCAAAGAAGTGCTGCCAAAGCTCCAGGCGATGAGCGATGTGGGCCTGGATTACCTGACATTAGGCCAACCCTTGAGTACACTTTCTGGCGGCGAATGTCAAAGAATGAAGTTGGCCAGCGAACTCCACAAGCGGGGCAGTATCTACGTCATGGATGAGCCAACCACTGGACTGCACCTGTCGGATATTGGTCGCCTGCTCACCATCATGAATCGGCTGGTCGATGGCGGAAACACCGTGATTGTAATTGAGCACCACCTGGATGTAATTCGCAATGCCGACTGGATCATTGATATGGGTCCCGAAGGTGGCAACAAGGGCGGCAAGGTCATGTTCGAGGGCACACCGCGCGACTTGCTCGGCGCAAAACATTCATTGACGAGCAGGTATT
This sequence comes from uncultured Ktedonobacteraceae bacterium, assembly GCA_964242555.1. Taxonomy (GTDB): domain Bacteria; phylum Chloroflexota; class Ktedonobacteria; order Ktedonobacterales; family Ktedonobacteraceae; genus JBBQVS01. The sequence continues at coordinate 787 of CAXTCR010000377.1, read as the reverse complement.
TGTGATAGACAGTGTGGTGATTTTTACTAACACTCCGCTCCCTATATCAATGATATAGGCAATAAATTGCTCCACAACGGACGCGCTGAAGCTGGTCCCTACGAAATCAGGGCTTCGTAGGGACCGATGTATCACGTCCTTGTCCCGATTGAGATCGCGAAGAGGACGTGATACTGCTGTTTCACGAGTACATCTGGATCTGTTTTTGGCGTATCGTATCCCTATGTATTCGTTAAAGAGCATAAGCTGGTCCCTACGAAAACACTTCGGCTTTCGTAGGGACTAGCTTCAGCGCGTCCGCCTGTAGCACCGGTGTATCGCGTATCCCCGTTGGCTGTTTAACACCCTGGCCCGCCATACCCAAACGAATTGTTCGTGTTGAGAGTGCGATGGTTGTAGCACTTGGGATCGGTGTCTGTAATGCTCAAGTTCGCGGGTTTGGTCGTGGTTGGTGTGGTGATGAAGGCCGCACGAGTAATGGTAGCGGAACCTGCTTTGGTGCCGAAGATACCATCGCCCATCTGTGTTTTTGCGCCTCCCTCGGATGAAATCTCGCCGAACCACTGGACTAGGCCGACTTTTGTGAAGGTGACGCCCTTGCTTGACCAGATGGACCCGGGGAAGTAGCCGAGCCATTGGTTCTGCGAATAGAGCCACCAGTTGCCCCCATAGTATTCGATGGCGTAGAGATAGGAGACGCCGTTGCCCGCAACGACCTGTCCAGGACGGAAGAGGCTTGAGTACTGGACATAGCCGCAGGCGTTGTAGCAGTTTGGGTTGCGATTGA
>CAXTCR010000376.1:0-3288 GCA_964242555.1 uncultured Ktedonobacteraceae bacterium | reverse complement strand
TCACAATAGCCTCTTCAGTTAATTGACGAAACGTAAAGGCTATTCTTTCTCGTACATCCCTACAAAAGCTTTACAAAACTAGTTCACATCCTTTGTAAGCTATGTTATACTACTCATACAAAATACAAGAAACATAATTGCTTACACCGTTGGAGAGCATCGTGCATCAACACCTTACAACACGGTCCTGTACCTGTCGTTACGTTCATAGAGGCCACCTAGAGTAGCTCAGCCCTCTGTGAACGATAACCTTTTGCGCGTGCTCTTCAACAGAAATACTTACTAACCATTTCCCTGTTTCCCGCACGTCTCCCCTGCCTGAGCTACCAAACCCTTCCTTGCTTTCTTAGCAAACAATCATTTCAGAGGAGATATGCCCATTATGTCAACACCTACCGCAAAACTTATATACTTATATAGCACGCTCAGTCGCAGCAAAGACCTGTTCACTCCGCTTAATCCCGATAGGGTCGGCATCTATTCGTGCGGCCCCACCGTCTATAAAGACATCCACCTCGGCAACTTCCGCACCTTCATTATGACCGATTGGGTTCGCCGCATGCTCGAATACAACGGCTACAACGTGTTGCTCGTCAGCAATATCACCGATGTTGGCCACCTACAAAATGATACCGACGAGACTGGCGAAGACAAACTTGAGCACGAGGCACGTGTAACAGGCCGTAATGCCTACGATATCGCGGCCTTCTATACAGAGCAATACCTGCGCGACTCCGACGCGCTCAACATTCTGCCACCGCACATTCGCCCAAAGGCAACCGATCACATATCAGAAATGCAGCAGATGACCGAGGAACTCATTGAGAAAGGTCTTGCCTACACGACTCCTGAGCACAATGTCTACTACGACGTGAGCCGCTTCCCCAGCTACGGGCAACTCTCCGGCAACACCGTCGAAAACTTGCGCGAGGGTGGACATGGCCGCCAGCAGATGGAGGTCGCCGACGACAAAGGTGCTCCCGAAGATTTCGCGCTCTGGAAACGTGGCAGCGAAGACCGGCAAATGAACTGGAACAGTCCATGGGGCATGGGCTTCCCCGGTTGGCACATTGAATGCTCGGCGATGGCAACAAAATACCTCGGCGAACAATTCGATATCCACACCGGCGGCATCGACCTGCGCTTCCCACATCATGAAGATGAGATCGCGCAAACGCAAGGTGTAACAGGCAAACAGCCCGTTCAGGTCTGGATGCACGGCGAACATCTTGTCCTCGGCAGCGTAAAAATGTCGCGCTCCAAAGGCACAGGTTTTCTCTTGAGCAAGTTGCAAGAACAGGGCATCGATCCAATGGCCTATCGCTACCTACTGCTCACAGCCCACTATCGCTCCAAGCTCAACTTTACCGACGATTCGATTGTCGCCGCCCAAAACGGTTTAAACAATCTACGTGCCGATATCGCCGCCCTTCCTGCCGTCGTCACAGCATCATCCGCACAACAAGCTTGGTCAGCAGAAGCGCAACAGGTGAGAGATGCATTCTGGCAGGCGATCAACGACGATCTAGACTTGCCAACAGCATTAAGTCTGACGCGCGAACTTGCGCGCAACAACAAGATTACACCCGAGGAGCGGCACCGTCTGATTCTCGATTTCGACCGCGTCCTTGGTCTGCGCCTCGATATAGTCGAAGCCAACGCCCCACGCGCACTAAACGAAGAGGTACTTACACTGATTCGCCAGCGCGACGAGGCACGTGCCGCCCGCAACTGGAAAAAGTCCGATGAGATACGCGACGCGCTCAAAGCTCAAGGCTACGAGGTTCGCGATACACCTAAAGGAACAGAGGTATTGTAAATCGGAATTGCCCTCTCGCACACTCGTGTGCGAGAGGGCAATTCCGATTTACACAGTTTATACATTTTGCAAAGGAGACATATCATGGTGTCGTGGTGGCAGAAAACAGCACTTACAGCAGCAGGTATTGCGGGAGCTGCGGGCACAGCATACGGAGCATACTATGCCTTCACGCACCGCCCTCTGCCCAAAACAAAAGGCAACCTTTCCTTACAGGGCTTGCACGAACCAGTCGATGTTCTCACAGACACATACGGCGTACCCCATATTTATGCGCGCAACGAGGATGATCTCTATTTCGCGCAGGGCTACATCCATGCCCAGGAACGCCTCTGGCAAATGGAGATCAACCGACGCGTTGGTTCGGGTCGCCTCTCCGAACTTTTCGGACCTATCGCGCTGGAAACCGACCGTTTCTGTCGTCGCCTTGGCATGCATCGCTCAGCCGCCGAAGAGGTAACACGCCTTCCAGCCCAAACCCAGCGCATCCTCGATGCCTATGCATCAGGCGTCAATGCCTACATCATCAACAACTCGCACCGCCTGCCCATCGAATTTACCATCTTGGGCTTCAAGCCAGCGCAGTGGACCCCCGCCGATACGATCCAATGGTCAAAGATGATGGGCTGGAACCTCGGCGGTAACTGGGAAACCGAACTTATTCGCGCCCGGATCATCGCCAAGATTGGCCCTGAAAAGGCTGCACAACTAGAGCCAGGCTATGACGCCGGGCACCCACTCATCGTTCCTTCCGGTATTGCCTATCAAGGTGTCAACCTCGGCCTGTTAGAACAATATGAACAGCTTAAGGAACTCAGCGGCTTTGGTATGCTCGGCGGCAGCAACAACTGGGTCGTGGATGGCACCATGACCGCGACAGGCTTGCCCATCCTCTGCAACGACCCGCATCTCGGACAGGCAGCACCATCCATCTGGTACGAATGCCATCTCGTCGCGGGTAACATCGACGTAGTTGGTGCCAGTTTCCCTGGCGCGCCCGGCATCGTCATCGGCCACAATGAGCATATCGCGTGGGGCGTCACGAATGCCGTCTCAGACGTACAAGACCTGTACATCGAAAGGTTTAATCCGCAGAACCCACACCAATACGAGTTTATGGGCCAATGGGAAAACGCAACCGTTGTTCGCGAAGAAATTCGCGTCAAAGGGCAAAGGGAGCCACTCGTCGAAGAGGTACTGGTCACGCGTCATGGCCCTATCCTCACCAGCATGTCTCCACATGCCAGTGAAAACAGTAAGAACGGTACCGCGAAAGAACTACCACTGGCACTACGCTGGGTCGGGCTTGAGCAGTGCAACATCATTTCCTCGATCATCCATATCAACCACGCCACCAATTGGCAAGAGTTTCGCGATGCCCTGCGCGAATGGGATGTGCCAGCACAAAACGTAATTTACGCCGACAAAGAGGGCAACATTGGCTACGTCATGGCCGGTGCAATTCCGAT
>CAXTCR010000375.1:0-3298 GCA_964242555.1 uncultured Ktedonobacteraceae bacterium | reverse complement strand
TTGTAAGCCGTGTGATCGCAGGACGAAATATGAAAAAGCCTTCAAAAAGCAGGACAAGCAGAGTGACGCCAAGTAACGTAAGTTCTATTTGCTTGAGTTGTGCCACACGCCCTTCTGCCTCGAGTTGGTACTGCGAAACAATTTTATTCATGCCTACTAGAAACGGCGCCTCATTCTGTAGAATAGTCTCTATAAAAGGTGCTGTCTTCGCTTGAAATGCGGTGTTCGGTTGCGCCAAATTCTGTTGAGCAACGCCTTGCAACCCTTCACTCGCGTTTATCATTGCATCAAAGTTTGGTTGTATATTTACAAAAAGCAATGCTACTTCCGCGCTGTTATTGCCAGGAAGACTCATTTGTGCATCTCCCTGCTGCAAACCCTGCTGTGAACTTTGCCATAGCTTCGTCGCTGAAACTAGTTCCGCAATGCGTTTCCCTCGCTCGGCTTCTGTCTGGGCGATAAAAAGGGCTAGTGATGCTTTACTCAACTTTTGGCTCAGCAACCGTTGTCTGCCTGCGATATTAATCACATTCGCATCCTCAGACTGGCGTTGCAACGATGTTTGAATAAGTATCTGTCCACTTACAGCCAGTAGTGCTATAACACTGAGTGCACTTATGTAAAGGGCGGTGAGCCGTAAGACTGAAGACCGTCGAATGCTAGCCATGCGCATGACTGGAATTTCTCGTCTTTCTAATTAAACGTTTATAAACATGTTTGAACTTTGTTATAAATTGTGACGGACTTATACCCTAAAAAGGGTATCTTTGAGAAGCTATGTATGCCGATGGTACTAATGGTTAGTCAATGACTATATAGAAAGAAGACTTCAGAAGAGAACAGCCCTCTAGGACACAAGTATCTGTGTCCTAGAGGGCTGTTCTCTTCTGAAGTCTTCTCTGTTACAACTCTAGGTTAATATTTTTTCATAGGAGCTTTCAACGGCGTTTATGTCCTGCTCGACCTGCTGTCCCACTGGCAACTCGATGAAGAAACAGCTTCCTAGGCCCTCGATGCCCGCGCTCTCAACCCAGATGCGCCCATTCATTGCCTCGACCAGCTGTTTACTAATATACAACCCCAGTCCACTACCATTGACCGAACTATTAAGGTCGCGCTCTAAACGGACGAACCTGTTGAAGAGTAAGGGTATTTCGCTGGCAGGAATGCCGTGCCCCTCATCCTTTACCTCGATACGTATCAGTGCAGGGTTGACCCCCTCAAGGAGCGTAGCAGAGACCGTAATGGTTGATCCTTGAGGTGAGTATTTGAATGCATTGGAGAGTAGATTACGCAGGACCTGATAGAGCGATTGCCGGTCCGCGTGAACAAACAGTGTTTCGGGAATAGCGTGTTCAATGTTGTAGTCATGTTTCTTTGCCGGGTCAAAAAGGTCAATTACTGCCGTCACTACTTGCGAGACCGAAAGCGTCTCAAACGTGAGTGGGCGTGCATTGTTGCCTAGTTTCAAGGTGTTGAGCACAACGTTGACGTGCACCTGGAACTCTTCACAGCCCTTGATCGCTTGCGCGAAAAACAGTTCCTGTGTCGCTTCATCGAGGCGTCCACAGTGTTCATGCAGCAGCTCAAGATAGCCGTATACTGAGGTCATGAGCGTCCGTAACTCGTGATTGACGTTTAACAGCAATTGATCCTTCAGCGAGTTCAACTGGCGTTGCTCCTCATAAGAGATCGCTATATGTTGTCTCGCCTCGGTCTGCTCCACCAATGCCTTACGTATTCTCTTAATTGCCGGTCGAAACACAAAAAATCCCTCGAAGAGCAATACAATCAAGGTGACACTGAGCAGCAAAAGCTCCGTGTTCTTTACGTATGTCACGCGCTTTTCAGCTTCATACTGGTAATGCGAGACAATCGTGTTCATGATAGTTAGATATGTCGGTTCTTCTCTCAGAATGCTCTGTACTGAGGCCGTAATGATAGTCCGTGACAGGTGTGTAGGGGTATTCATACTTGTAAGTAGGCTTGATGAGGCGTTAGAAATAGCTGAGTAGTGCGGCTGGAGTAAGGAGAAGAGATGCATGATATCAGTGCTATTATTGCCGGGGGTACCAAGCTCCGCATCGCCTTTTTGAAGTCCTATGTGTGCTTGCTGCCATTGTGCCATTGTTGAGCGCAGTTCTGCTACGTAGCGCTGTTGCGACTGGACATCAGTATTTATGAACGCAAGCTCGATTGCAAGAGCTGATTTACTCAACTTCTGGCTCAGCATTAGTTGCTTTCCTGCTACATTCACGACTGCCGCATCGCTCTTCGCCTGCTGCAGCGTGTTCTGTACGAGGACCTGTCCGCCGATAGAGAGCAGTGCGATCAATCCTAATGCAACAATATATAATAGAGTCAAACGACGAATAGATGATGGTTGAGAAAATACACCGCTCATAGCCCACTTCTCCCCAGATAGACAAATAGTAGCAAATATAGATGCGTTCCCCTACTAGTATACCCTCCTTACAAAATTCTCCTCTATTTATTACTCATCCTTATGGCGGCCAACACTCTTCCCGATTTCATCATACTTCTGTAGAGGTCGAGTATAGTGTAAATCTATGCTTACTTTTCAACTGATCGCTGTTGCCTTAGCCATTGGTTTGGGAGCTATTGGGGCAGGGATCGCGATGGGTGGAGCAACGGGAAAAGCCTATGAAGCGCTTGGGCGCAATCCAGAAGCGTCCCAAACAATAGGCACAAACCTACTGCTCGGCCTCGTCTTTGCAGAAACCCTGGCAATTTACGGTCTTGTTGTCGCCTTCTTAATTCTATTCCATTAACACGATAGGGGTCACATTCCATCACATCCTCATACTGAGCAGTATGAGGATGTGATGGAATGTGACCCCTACGAAGTTGGTGGGCAACCAGGGAGTCGAACCCTGAACCTAACGATTAAGAGTCGTGTGCTCTGCCATTGAGCTAGTTGCCCTTGAGACTTCAAAGATAATAGCATACAGGCTCTCTTTCGTCAAGCGTATGTCATCAAATTTCGTAAGCTCTTGCTTATCTCACGTTTTTCTCTTCTGCTTTGCTGTATGGATGGTTGCGATGCTTCACCACGTTTAGCCTTTTTCTCCTATGTTTCTCCGTGTTTCATGCTTGTTCATATAAGAATACGCTAATATGCATGGCAAGATCGATTTATTCGAACAGAGAGTGAATTCTGTTTTGTTTGTTTAGCAGAGGAGAAGTACACCGTGTACAACTTACAGAATATACGCTACAAGAGTGGGCACATTCTGGGGTATTTTCGACAGCATCGAGTGGCGAGCATTGTGACAGG
>CAXTCR010000374.1:0-3309 GCA_964242555.1 uncultured Ktedonobacteraceae bacterium | reverse complement strand
GCTTCGCCATATGTTCTTGCATCAACGAGGTTTTGTTGTAGCTTTGCCGTCTGTGCCAATCCTTTGTAGGAGAAAGCGAGAAATTCGTGTTTGCCTTCTGGTGTGAGGTCGAGTACTTGTCGAAAGGCTATAGAGGCCGCATCCAGATGCCCCATATGCAGACATGTCTCGCCCCATGAATTAAGGGCAAACAGTTTTAACGATAGCAATGAGTTTTGGCGAGCGAGATCGAGGGCCTCTTTGTAGTAAGCCTTTGCTTGCTCATAGTTTCCTTGCTTGCCCGCGCTTCTCCCTAAATGAACAAGTAGAGTACCGGTACGTATAGGATTTTTAATATTGTACGCTAACTCCAGCCCTTCCTCAAAATACTGGATGGACAGCGTATAAGCACTTCGGTGCTCTACCACTACACCAAGAATGGTGAGCAAGGCGACGATGTACTCATAGAGTTCAAGGTTGCGGGCAAGCAGCATGCTTTGCTCAAGGATTGACTCTGCCTGAGCAAAATTGCCTTGATGCTCTTCCATCGCACCAATGTAGATTAGGAAGAGACATATCTCCCTCTCATTAGACGTGTGTTTTGCATGTTCAAGCCCTTCTTGTAAATATTTACTCACTTGGGCTAAATCGCCACGCAGTAGAGCTATGGCGGCCAGCGTGGTCAGCAGCAAGCTGCCTTGTCCCACATCGTCATTTTGCGTCTGCAACCGCAGTACTTGTTGAATATATTCTTCCAGTTGAACGTTGTTCCCAAGCTGGTAGGCTATAACTCCTAGTTTTGCAAGCAGTGAGGGAACGTAGGCATCTTTTTGCTCACACTGTGCCAATGCTAGCCCCTCCTGAAAATATTTTTCTGCCTGGACGTAGTTTCCACGTCTTTCGGCAATCTCGCCGAGATGCAAACACAACCTGATCCTATTATCGAGATCGTTTAAGAAGATTGTATATTGATAAGCACGCAGTAAGTGCTGTTCTGCTAGACCGTATAGTCCACGCGTATAGAGGATTGGAGCTAAAGCATTCATGCTATTGATATACTCTATCTTCATGTCCTGCTCAGCTGCTATGTCTAGCACGTTTAGAATATGACCAAACTCCCTTCCAAGAGTGCGATAATTCCTTTCATGAGTTTGGATATAACAAGTAAAATATGTCACGTAGCGCTGGTAGGGTGCGTTGTCTTGCAGATACTGGTGCGCATAATCTGCGATGATCTGGTGTAGGGTATAACGATTAGATTCTAGACACTCTAAAAGGCCAGCGTCGCAAAGCTCATCGAGGGCTTCCGCAGGAAGCGCGGTGACAGCTAGAGCAAGCTCTTCTGAAAAGCTGCGAGGTTTAGGGGGCATAACAGAGAGAGCGTACAAGGCTTGACGCGCCTGTTCACTGAGGAGTTGATCGCTAATAGCGATAACTGATTGAAGTGAGAGTGGTGTATCAAACGGAAGGCCTGGATGTTGATCGAGTACACCGATTGGCTTGCTTAAGTACAGGCGCTCTTTTTCATCGCGCAGCCGTTGCAGTGCCGCTTGTATACGACGTGGCTGCTTGTTGTATGCCTCTACGCGAATATAGCTGCCCATGAGAGTCAGCGCGAGTGGCAAGCCGCCAACAGAAAGCACGAGTTTTTGCAACATAGGAGCCTCGTTTATGACTACCTCAGAGGCTAAGCGTACCAGGAGCGCGAGACTAGACTCCTCATCCAGTTCTGGCACCGTAATCACTTCGTGTGAAGCAAGAGCGAGCGGGGGTAGACGGGTAGTAAGTACGCATACACAGTTTGGGCCTCCAACTTGTAAAGCGAGTACATCTTCTAGCGTCCACGCATCATCTATGACGAACAACATGCGACGCATGCCGATTACCGCACGAATTTGTTCCGCAAGCACATTATTGCTATAATGCAAGGTTGTCGTATCTACACCCAGGAGAGTCGCCCATCGACTCAAATGGCCTTCTATCTGGGGTTTCGGTCCTAACCCAGCCCACAAAATACCATCGTGAAACTCCGCTCGTACTTCTTTGTCATGTACAAGCCGCACCACAAGTGTAGTTTTACCAACTCCGGGCAGACCATTCAGGGCGATGTCGGGGATGTGCTCATTCGCAAATAATAGCCCTTTCAATCGCACCAGCAGTGCCTCGCGTCCAACAAACATAGTACTGCTACCCGGTTGCTGGGGAATCGTGTGGTCATAGTGGGTCAGGGAGGGAGGGTCGAAAGTTTGGAGAAATTTAGTCTGGGGATGTTGCTCCACCATCTCCTCTGACTCCTCTGCAAGTAAAGCAAGTTCGTGTACGCTTTTGCCAAAGAGGGCACAAAGTTTCTCGCGAAAGTAGGGATAAGGCAACGAAATTCCGCGCTCCCATCGCCCAATTGTCGTTGGATCGACGCCAAGCTCCATTGCTACTTTCGCCTGTGACCAACCACGCAGTTCGCGCTCTCGTTTTAAAAGTGTATTCGGCTTCATAGTAAGCTCCTAACTTTTTCACTCTCTAGTTGCCGCTTACTTGCTGTACACTTGTTATTGTACCAGATAGAGCACGTCATGCATACTTATGTAGGATAACTTACCTGTATGAACAATAGAATATATTAATACATGCAAGGTGTGCAAGTGATACTTAAGGAGGCAATAATGACAGCGAAGGAACGCAAAAGTCATTTGCGAATAGGCGTCGTAGAGGATGACGTGCTTACCTGTGGCATGCTATCTGAAACGTTGGAACGCTTTGGACACATCCCCTTTATTTACAATGAAGGCTGGCCGTTCCTTGAAGACTTGGTAGGCAAGCACGAAACGAACGAACTGGAGCCTTTTGATCTCATTTTGCTTGATATCCTGCTACCCGGAACTGTTTCAGGCATTGAAGTGCTCAATTATCTCTCAATCACAAAGCCCAAACTTCCTGTGGTGGTCCTTTCGGCACTAGGTAGCGACGACCTCGCAAATATTAAAGAGCAATATCCAGACGTGAAGATATTACAGAAACCATTTCATCTGAGTGCTCTGCGTGCCCTAATCGAAGCATAGGAACTACACTCATTACATATGCGCACGGACGAAGGAGTATATGTGTCCCCATATTTGTACCAAGTGCAAGATTTAGTTGTCTTTTGGTCTAGGATTATCGCATAATTTCGGTAACACTTTCTAATATAACAAGAACAAATGAAGTAATGCCGAAGGAGCACACGTACGATGATCGACCCAAAAGCCTCAGCCGACTCTTCCTCAGAAGCACGTATAAACGCGTTACTCGATGCACTCACACTGGAGGAAAAATCGTCACTGCTGGCGGGGGCCA
>CAXTCR010000373.1:0-3317 GCA_964242555.1 uncultured Ktedonobacteraceae bacterium | reverse complement strand
ATGGCGCTATTGCCGTCGGCGCGATGACGACCTATACAACCGTCGCCCGCTCGGAATTGCTGCGCCAGCATTTCGCACTCCTGACCGATGCTGCATCCGTACTTGGCGACCAACAGGTACGCAATCGTGGTACCCTAGGTGGTAGCCTGGCACACTCTGACCCCGCCGGTGACATGCCCGCGATTGCCCTTGCGCTCAAGGCTGAAATTGTCGTGCAAAGTTCTAAGGGGAAGCGCGCCATCGCCGCCGACGATTTCTTTATCGATACCTTTGAGACAGCCCTTCAACCCGGCGAATTGCTTACCGAGATTCGCTTCGCTATCCCACCCACGCACACAGGCACTTCGTACATGAAGCTCGAAAACAAAGCTTCACACTATGCAGTGACAGGCTGTGCCGCCGTCATCACACTCGGTACCGATGGCACATGCAGCGCCGCAAGCGTTACTATCACTGGAGCTAGCACCAAGACAACACGTGCCAGTGCGGTGGAAGTAGCCCTTGTCGGCAAAAAAATCGACGAGGCCGTTGCAACAGAGGCAGCCAGCCATGCTGCTGAAGGACTTTCCTTGATCGAGGATATCCATGGATCGAAAGCCTATCGCAGTCAGATGACGATCGTGATGGCTCGCCGCGCCATTCTAAAAGCCGTAGAGCGCGCCTAAATTTGTTTGTGAGGAGAGTTGTATGGTATGCTGTGACCAGTCACAGCATACCATACAACTCTCCTCATAGTTTGCTTCATAGGAGAAAGGGAAGCCTAAATGGAATTTTCAGGTACGCAAACAATTGAAGTTCCTATTGGAACTGTGTGGTCTTATTTGATGGATGTACGCAAGGTTGCGGCATGCGCCCCTGGCTTCCAGACCCTCGAAGATGTGGGTGAGGAACATTGGAAGGCCGTTATTTCCGTCGGCGTGGGACCGGTCAAAGCAAAATTCAATCTCGATGTGACGCGTCCAGAGAGGCATGAGCCGGACCTGATGGTCGTCAAGGGACGTGGCAAAGCACCCGGTAGCGCGGTTGAGCTGGCTGGCACAATGAACCTGTCAGAGGCAAGTGCAAATTCGACCCAGATGGACTGGAAAGCCGATGTCACTGTGAGCGGCACTCTTGCAAGTGTCGGCGGTCGTCTCATGAATAGTACCGCCGAAAAGCTGACCGAGCAATTCTTTACCTGCCTCAAGTCAAAGCTTACCGCAGCAGAAGGTACCGGAAATCCCATGTCCTAAGTATCCGACAAATGCCTAGCGAAAGCTAATCTAGTATACACTTCGTCCAGAAAACTGTTATGTAGTAGAGTGGCTTTCGCTATGCGTCTGCGCTGTCACCTCATTGAGCCTATACAACTTGATAAGACAAAAACAAATCCATTGCCTAGCCACTGTACAAACTCCCTCCCAAAATGTTATACAACTACTATGCATCATACATGTTGATGTTCCTCTTCCCAAAGTTGCTGCTTTACTTACACTTTTTGTAGCACGTCATCTTTAGGAAAAGCATTTGCTCGTCTGTACTCTTGCGTCACCGTTGATCAGAGGAAGGAAACAAAGCAATGGCCGAAGATGTATCCTCCAAAGTTACCACGTTACACGAACTACTCGCCGATGCACCCAAGAACTGGGGACGATGGGGAGCCGATGATGAAGTTGGCTCACTCAACTATCTTACTTCACAAGAAGTCTTGCGCGGTGTGCAAAGTGTTAAGCAGGGAAAGGTCATCACGATTGGTATGGCAATAGGCAATAAGGGTGGAGATCCTGTATGGCCCGGTCGTACGCCCGCACAACGCTTTATGACGCAAGATAAAAGTCATTACACCAGTGGCAAACTCAAACCTATAGCTGGTGGCCTTGAGTATGCCGACGATTTTGCCGTCATGTTTTTGCAGGGCTCGACACAGTACGACGCACTGGGCCACACATGGTACGATGATAAAATTTGGAATGGGTATGATGCTGGCACAACTTCGGGCGGCATGGACAAAGATAGCGTCTATCCTATTGCTCAACGCGGTGTCGTTGGACGCGGTATTTTGCTAGATGTAGCTCGCGCTCGCGGAGTCGAAGCCTTGACAACAGGGGAAGAGATTCACCTGCCAGAGTTGCTCGACACGGCTAAGAAGCAGGGCGTTACCATTGAGAAGCATGACATTCTCATTCTCAGAACTGGCTTCTTGAGCCTCTTCTTTACACAGGGGTCGGCTAAATTCTACGAAGGAACCTTCAACGAGCCAGGACTGAGCTATAGCAAGGAATTGGTGCAGTGGTTTCATGATATGGAAATACCTGCCCTGTGTACCGACACTATCGCCAACGAAACTACCGTTCACAAAGAGACGGGCATTGCGTTACCACTACATGCTGCACTGATGCGTAACCTCGGCGTTGCCCTCAACGAAATTTGCGATTTGGAAGAACTAGGGCAGTCCTGTGCTGAGGATAAGCAGTACACCTTCCTCTACACTGCCGCTCCCATCAAGTTTAAAAACGCAACTGGTGCTCCCGTAAATCCTGTTATCGTTAAGTAGAAACACAACAATGTAGGGACCGATGTATCACGTCCTCGTCGGCTATCATAATGCCAAAAGGACGTGATTAATCAGTCCCTATGGGAACGCAAATTGGCGAGGAGCTTCCAATCATGGATAATTCCGTTCAAAATACATCAGCCTCTAGTATCTCCTATGAGGCGCGTCCCTGGCTCAAACACTACGCTAGCTATATACCACATGACATAACACCGTCCTTTACCAACGGTCTCGATATGTTTCTTGCTACCGTACAGGCAATGCCCGGGCAGCCTGCGATCTATTACTTTGATCGTGCCATCAGCTATGGCGAGGTTGACCGTTGGAGTAGCGCGTTCGCAGCGGCATTGCAAGAGCAAGGCATAGTACACGGAGATCGTGTGGCGCTGTACCTGCAAAACACTCCACAATTCCTTATCACCCTCTATGGAATTTGGAAAGCGGGCGCAATTGTCGTACTCTGCAACCCAATGTTCAAGCATCACGAGCTTGAATATCACCTCAAAGACTCAGGTGCGAAAGGACTAGTGTGCCTTGAGTCGCTCTATGAGAGCGTCGCCCGTCAAACGGTTGGCACAACACAGGTCGAGTTTGTTGTCACTACAAACGAACTTGACTACGCGGAGAAACCGCTACCCACACTTCTTGCATCCTCACACAAACAACACTTTACTGAAACACTCGATCTGGTCCAACTATTGACAAAATATGATGGTAAAACAGTTCAGCGCGTGGTGTTTGCATCCAGCGATGTGGCCTTTTTGACTTACACATCGGGTACAAC
>CAXTCR010000372.1:0-3326 GCA_964242555.1 uncultured Ktedonobacteraceae bacterium | reverse complement strand
CATCGCTAATCCCTTGTTACTCCATAGCATGACCGGAACCCTCCTTTGCATACGCGTGCTTTTCTTTGGTTAAAGCACGATAGTGTACAACATATCCAATAATCATCAAACTACAAAAAACGAAAGCTGGAAGTGTATGTATAAACATTGCTGTTGTTACCCTGCCTTTCCTACAATAGCTACTTTCCGGGAGAGCTTATAACGCTTCGTCTTCCTTTGTCGCCACCATCGCCACGCGAAGAAAGCGACTACAAGCACGCCTAGAACTACCAGACCAAAGCGCTCGAGTATCACCTGCAACCGCTCAACTTCAACCGCGATCATATATCCTAGCAGGCTGTAGAGCGTGTTCCACAGGAGAGCGGCGATCACCTCGTAGAACAGAAATTGCCAGTAATTCATGCGTGTTACACCCGCTGTGATGGCAACAAACGAGCGCATATGTCCTATCACATGTGAAAGTAGAATTGCCTTGCCACCATGCTTTGTAAGCATTCTTTTTGCCAAACGTATACGTCCAGCGAGCCGTATGCGTCGTCCTATCCTACTTTCGCTCCACCGATCCATAACGGAAACCAGCGCGAACCGACCAAGCAAGTAATCGAGGTGATAGCCTAGTATTGTGCCCAGCCAGGCAAAAAAGATGACCCAACCAAGATTGAGCGTGCCCTCTCGTGCATAAAAAGCACCAAGCAATGCTAGTGAATTGCCAGGGAGCAGAACACCAAGCAGCGCGGTGTTCTCACACAATGTCCCTAGAAAGACGATGAGGTAGCCGAACTGGTCGTAAAGTGTTCCCAGTGCTTCAATCCACTCTCGTATCGGAAGTGCTGGCATATCCTGCTCCTACTACTGCCTATAATCGACGACCTGTACGTCCACCCATGACCGCGTTCAATATCCATAGCAGGATAACCGCACCAAGTAGGGCCGTCACAAATGTTAGGATGATGCCCTGCACCCCGATCCCAAACAGGCCAAGTATGAAGCCACCTAGCACACCTCCAACGATACCTATAACGACGTTGCCCAGACACCCGAAACGATTACCCAGGACCAGACGATCAGCAATCGCGCCAGCAGCCCCACCAATCACAACCCACACCAACCATCCCCACAGTGTCCCTATTACGCTCGCTATCACTATTCCAAGTACCATGTTCTCTATTCTCCTTTTATATTTGTTATAGTGCCTCTTTCAAGTACATCCTTAGCATAAGCCACCTGTATAAGCTGATACTGTGCGAAACCTGTGATGAGTCTAAGAATTGTCTTCATATCCAAAAACAAAAATGGCAAAAACGATTTTTATCGTTTTTGCCATTTTTGTTTTTGGCTATGTGCTTGTTACACCGCTTCCTCGACTAGCGTTCGACCCACAAACTGACTGTTGTACAGGTCCGCATAGAAACCGTGCCGCGCCAGCAGTTCTTCATGCGTTCCTTGCTCTATGATCGTGCCATGGTTCATGACCAGGATCAGGTCCGCGTCGCGAATGGTGGAGAGCCGGTGCGCAATCACAAAGCTTGTCCTGTCCTCCATCAGGTTGGACATCGCCTTCTGAATCTGCACCTCTGTACGCGTGTCAACGCTGCTGGTCGCTTCATCCAGGATAAGTATCTCTGGATTGGCAAGGAAGGCGCGCGCAATCGTGAGCAACTGCTTCTGACCCTGCGAGATGTTGGTCGCATCCTCGTTCAGCACGGTATCATAGCCATTAGGCAACGTGCGAATGAAGTGATCGGCGTTGGCTGCTTTCGCGGCCCGTACAATCTCATCATCGGTCGCATTCTCGCGCCCATAGGCGATATTGTCGCGAATGGTGCCGTTAAAGAGCCATGTGTCCTGTAACACCATACCGAAGGTACGGCGCAGTGCACTTCGCTTGATCTGCGCGATATCTACACCGTCCACCAGGATACGCCCTGCATTCACCTCATAGAAGCGCATCAGCAAGTTGACCAGTGTCGTCTTGCCAGCTCCCGTTGGTCCAACGATAGCAATAGTTTGTCCCGGCTGAACGGAGATGTTCATGTCCTCCATCAGTATGCTGTCTGGCTTATAGCCAAAGCGCACATGCTCAAACTCGACCTCGCCATGCACTCCCTCAGGAATAACGGCATTGACTTCAAGCACTTCCTCTTGCTCGTCCAATAACTCGAAGATGCGCTCGGCTGAAGCCATTGTCGATTGAATAACGTTCGCGAAGTTAGCAAGTTGCGTGATCGGCTGCGTAAACTGCTGTGCATACTGAATGAACGCTGTTACGTCTCCAATGCTGATCGAGCCTCTTGTCACAAGGATACTACCACCTACGGCAACAATGACATAGCCAAGGTTGCCGATACAGCGCATCAACGGCATAATCGTGCCAGATGCAAACTGCGCACGCCAGCCCGCCTGATACAGCTTCTCGTTCAAATCACTAAATTCGGCAATTGATCTGTTCTCGTGTCCAAACGCCTTGACGATTTTGTGACCTGTGTACATCTCCTCCACGTGCCCATTCAGTTGCCCCAGCATCCTCTGCTGCGTCCTGAAGTAGGTCTGTGACCTCTTCGCGATACCAATTGTGACAAACAGGCTAAGTGGAAGCGTCAATAACACGACAATACTCAGCAGTGGGCTAATCGTCAACATCATCACAATGACGCCGATAAGTGTGACCGCCGACGTGATAAGCTGCGTCACGCTCTGCTGCAGCGTAGTGCTGATGTTGTCCATGTCGTTGACGGTGCGGCTCAAAATCTCGCCATGCGGGCGCGAGTCGAAAAACTTGAGTGGCAGACGCGAAAGCTTCTCGTCCACTTCCTTACGCAAGCGATAGACCGTGCGCTGTGCCACACCCGCCATAATGTACTGCTGGATATACATGAATATTGCGCTAATCACGTACAGGCCAACCAGGATGAGTAAGACCGTCGCGATATAGCTGAAGTCGATCTTCGCTCCAGGTATATGGCGAAATTTCGCGATCAGACCCTCAGTAAGCTTCGTGATTGCCAGACCAAGTACCTTCGGACCGACGATGTTAAACACTGTGCCAATGATCGCCGCGATGAGCACAATCAATAGACGATATCTTTGTGGTACGAAGTAGCCGAGCAAACGCCTAGCCGTTCCTTGAAAGTCCTTCGCCTTCTCTACAGGC
This sequence comes from uncultured Ktedonobacteraceae bacterium, assembly GCA_964242555.1. Lineage (GTDB taxonomy): Bacteria > Chloroflexota > Ktedonobacteria > Ktedonobacterales > Ktedonobacteraceae > JBBQVS01. The sequence goes on along the minus strand of CAXTCR010000372.1, from coordinate 175 downwards.
CGGCCCATCGCACCCATAGGCCCTCTCATCGGCATGCCCTGCTGCTCGCTTGTGGGACGCCGTGTAGTACGTTCTTCGCTCATGCTACTTCCTCCGCGATTTCTTCCATTGAGAGTTGTGAGGTGACGATCTCACGATACACTTCACTGCTCTTCATAAGTTCCCTATGCGTGCC
>CAXTCR010000371.1:0-3338 GCA_964242555.1 uncultured Ktedonobacteraceae bacterium | reverse complement strand
AGTGCGTTTATCATGGGCGATATTATTTTGCAACCTCACGCGCCCGATTTACAGGTGCTTGTGGATCAAACAACCTATAGCTTTATGGTGCGTCCTCTGATCATCCAATTTGTCGCCGCGCTAGTAACCTATTTATGGGTACGCAACACGATGAAGGCGATGGAGCGCGCAAATAAGGCGGAACTGATCGCACAACTCGAGCACACCATTGTGGAGCAAAAGAGGGAATTGGACGAGGGCATTCAACAAATTCTATTTACACTAGTGCAAGCGGCCAACGGAGACATGAATGTACGAGCGCCACTTGCCCAGCAGCACGCACTCTGGCAGATAGGAGTAGGGCTTAACACGCTCCTTGCTCGTTTGCAAAGTGCGCGATACCAGCAGGCGAAATTGAGTGAGCGCGAGTTGCAGTTGATCAAACAGGAAATCCAGCGCCTCATCTACAATATACAAAAGGCGAAACGTATGCAAACGCCCTTCTGGTTTGCTTCGACCGGTACAGCCGTTGATCCGCTGTTAAAAGAACTGGTTGGCTATTCGCTGCTGTTGCCTCCTCCCAGGAGAGAGACCACAAACAAGTTGTAAGCAAGTGATACCTGCCTGTAGTGTGTGGTGCTTCTATAGTCATAAGCAGCTTTCTGCTTGTCCCTGAAGTTTGGAGTCCTTCGCATTCGACGAAGGACTCCTTATTGATTGAGCAGTATGACAGGTATATTATTCCATCTCTGAATGGAGCAAACCAGGACTTACAAGCAATCTGCCACTATGCGGGTCAATGAGGCCGTTGACCTCCTGCTCGATGCTTACGGCCTGTGTATACACATCTCCAGCGATGGGACGCTTCCGTAGTTCGCGTTTAAAGGCCCGAATTTGCTCTATTCGAGTCGCAGCATCCTGAGGTCCGCCATACATAGGAAATCCGAAGCCGCCCCACTCGCTTACAATAAGTGGTAGTTGTCCTCGATAGAAGAATGGATCACCTACAACAAGGGGTTCTGCCGCTACGCCCTCATTGTCACCTGCCACGAGTCGATCCAGCACTTCCCGCCAACGGTCAATATCCGTTGTGTACAGGTGTGCTGTGAGTATATCGGACTTTAATCGTCCCTCTTCTGAGACATGGTGCCAGCCGTCGTTGTCAACGACAAGGACCTGTGGGGCATTCACTTTCATGTAGTTGTACGACTCTGCGATGTACGTTCGTGTTTCATCGCTGGTCGCGATATCCTGCGCACCCCAATCCTCGTTGTACAGGCTCCAGATGATGACAGAGGGATGAGCACCGATATTTACGAGCATGCGCATAAGTTCGGCCCAGTGATTGGAACGACTATGCACACTTGAGCTATGCGGACTAGGCACCTCTACCCAGAGCAGCATGCCTGTTTCGTCAGCGATATCGTAGATACGCGGGTCAAGGCCAGCGATATGTACACGCACAAGGTTACAACCTAAAGCCTTCATCGCTTGCATGTGCCGGCGCATCTCTTCAAAGGTTGCAGTACCCGGCTGGTAGAGAATACCATCAAGGTACACTTCCTCATTGTTGAGGTAGATAGAGCGAGCACGTGCCTCAACCTGACGCAATCCGAAGCGGGTTTCGATTTGTGATACGCCACCACCGGATCCGGTCAGTCTCGCAAACAGTGAATAGAGATTTGGCGTAGCAGGAGACCACAGCTGGGCGTCTTTCAATGTGAGCGAAAGACGCTGTCGCTTCTCGCCAGCTTCTAAAGGGAGTGAGAATGTATCAACCGCAAGTGGTTCGTTACTCCCCTTTCCTGTGACGACAAGATCGAGCGTATAGATACCTGGATCGTGAACGCGTGTTGTCAGGGTAAACTCAACGATGCTGTCTGCTATCTCGCTTCGTACATTAAGGCGTGAACGCAGACGGTTCCGCTCTATTGGCTCCAGCCAGATACTGCGTACCGGGCCGCTAATAGTTTGATACCAGATACCACCACGTTTGTATATGTACGACTCTTGCTTTCCTCGCGGTATCTCGGCATCCAGTGAATTAGCAATGCGTACAGTGAGGCGATTGGTGGCTAACAGGAATTCGGGAGGCAGTTCATAGCTGAACGATGTATATTCGCCATAATGTACTTCGTCGCCCTCGATCGTTCGTAAAGGATGTCCATTGAGCCATACACGCGTTTCATAACCACATGCGCCAAATGTAACTTGTACGGGACAACCGGGAAGCTTACACCATTTCTCGGGTATAGTAAAATCTCGTTCGTACCATGCGATAATGCGATCATGCACGGCTGAGGTACTATTTCCAGACTCGGCGTCTTTTGCCATATGTTCCTCAACCGAGCCGGGCCAATGTGCTGTTTCGTTATAGTAGTAATTTATATACCAGCGCTCTTGTAACCCATGATCCAGAGGGTCTAGCGCAAACTTCCAAATGCCATCAAGCAACTCATATTCATTGCTGCGAGCAACCGAACGAGGCAAAGGATTCAGGTATTCTTTAAGAACTTCAGCCTCATCTTTGCCTTGTTCAAAGCGAAACTCATACTCCACCGTCATCATCAACTCCCCGGATAGAATACTAAAACACAACTACCCTTGCTTCTTTCGCAAGGGTTTTTACCAGATGCAGCAACACACATGTACCATCTCTTTTGATGGTACAATGAGGTAAGCAAATTTTTGCCATCTATATGTGTATGCCTTCTGATTAGAACTATAACACGCAAAAGCAATATCGTTTAGTAAATACGTGATAATGTTTGATACAAAGGACTAATGTCAATGGAGACAACACACACTAAGCCAGTGCTATCCATCCCTACAGTGCAGGAGATACAACACGCGAACGAAGTACTTCGCGGCGTTATACACCAAACTCCTCTGCTGCGTTCTCTAACGTTTAGCAGGATGAGCGGGACACATGTATACTTGAAGGCTGAAAATTTGCAGCGCACCGGCTCTTTTAAGGTACGTGGGGCATCCTACAAGATGTCTCTCTTAAGCGAAGAGGAGCGGAGGCGTGGCGTGATCGCCACTTCGATGGGTAATCATGCGCAAGCTGTTGCCCTTGCCGCACAAGCATTCGGCATTCCTGCCACGATTGTCATGCCGAAGCAGGCACCACTTGTGAAAGTAATGGCAACACAAGAGTATGGTGCTACAGTTATCCTGCACGGAGCGACATTTGAAGAGGCACTTGTTCATGCTCGTGCCCTGCAGGGTACAACAGGAGCAACATTTATTCATGCCTTTGATGATCCCGACATTGTTACTGGTCAGGGAAGTCTGGGGATAGAGATGCTCTCGCAGTTGCCCTCGGCAGATGCGCTGATTGTGCCGATCGGCGGCGG
>CAXTCR010000370.1:0-3343 GCA_964242555.1 uncultured Ktedonobacteraceae bacterium | reverse complement strand
AATGACGCCAACGAGCAACAGAAGTTCAAGGCTCTCGAAGGCAAGGCCGCTATTGCAAATGCACGCCTCGTCTACCAGGAGTTCAAGCGCATCTTTGGTTCGCCACGCTTCGAGTCGCTTAAGCATGCTGGTGCCAACTTGCAGCGTCCATTATGGGCCAGCACCAGCACCAAGAATCCAGCCTACCGCGACGTTCTGTATGCTGAACAACTGATTGGACCAAACACCGTCGACACGATGCCTTATGAAACCATTGAGCATTTCGCCGATCATGGTGTGGCCAAAGTCACCATCGAAGACGACCTGCAGGGTGCGAAGGATATCTTCACGAAGCTTGAGGCCGAAGGTATTCACTACGATCAGGTGACACAGCAGTTGCTGGACGAGGGCGTCAAGAAGTTCGCCGATGCCTTCCATCAATTATCCAACGACATTAAGAGCAAACACCAGGATATTAAAGAGGGCCAGACCACCCGATAAATAGCCTTCTGTAGGGACCGATGTATCACGTCCTTCTAGCACATACTATGCCAACAAGGACGTAATACATCGGTCCCTACACGTTGCTTAGAAGGCAAAAGTCAAGGCATATTGCCAAAAGTGCTCAGGCGACATACAATACAAATGACATTCAAAGTTTATAACACAACAGTTTTTATAGGAGATGTTTCATGCCTCAGCGAAGCGTAGTCGAGGCGCCCAACCCCTTACGTGAGGGGCTACGCATCAAACAAAGTACAGAACCATGTGTGATGGTCATCTTCGGGGCAACAGGTGATCTCACACACCGCAAGCTGCTTCCAGCACTCTATAATCTCGCGCTGGAACATCCCTTGCCCGCCGGCTTCTCCGTTGTAGGTTTCGCGCGCCGCCCCTACAGCGACGAGGAGTTCCGCCAGCAGGCCCTCGATTCCATCAACGAGTTTTCCCGGCAGAAGCCGGTGAATCCACAGGTATGGGATAGTTTCGCCTCCGGCATTCACTACCTGCAATCAAACTTTACCGACCCCGACGGTTATGAGAAACTTAATACACTACTCAACAAAATCGACGCGGAACGCGGCACAAATGGCAACCGCATCTTTTACCTGTCCACTCCCCCGAGTCAGTATCCCGAAATCATTCAACGTCTCGGTGCCGCTGGCTTGAACCGTAACCGCAAGGGTTGGACACGTATCATTATTGAGAAGCCATTCGGTCACGATCTGGCCTCCGCCCGCGAGTTGAACCGCATCGTCGGCAAAGTCTTCAAGGAAGAACAAGTGTATCGCATCGACCACTACCTTGGCAAAGAGACGGTACAGAATATCCTGGTTTTCCGCCTTGCTAATGGCATCTTCGAGCCTGTCTGGAACCGTCGCTACGTCGATTCTATTCAGATTACCGTGGCCGAAAATCTGGGACTCGAAGGACGCGGTGGCTATTATGAAGAGTCGGGCGCGATTCGCGATATGGTGCAAAACCATATGCTGCAATTGCTCACGCTCGTCGCAATGGAGCCGCCAATTGCCTTTGATGGTAACTCGGTGCGCGACGAAAAGGTGAAGGTGCTGCACGCACTGCAACCGCTTGTCGGACGCGACGTACAAACGAATACTATTCGCGCCCAATACGGTTCCGGCTGGGTGGCAGGCCATCAGGTCCCTGGATACCTGCAGGAAAAAGGCGTATCGCCGACCTCGACAACCGAGACCTACATGGCACTGAAGCTGTTTATCGACAACTGGCGCTGGGCCGGGGTACCCTTCTACCTGCGCACAGGCAAGCACCTACCTAAGCGCGTGACCGAGATTGCAATCCAGTTTAAGCAGGCACCACTAATGATCTTTAAGCGTACAAACGAGGCACAGAGTCAGATGGAGCCAAATGTTCTCACGTTGCGCATTCAGCCGGACGAAGGCATCTCGCTGAAGTTTGGCGCAAAGGTTCCCGGCACGGACCTGCAAATTCGCCCCGTGAACATGGACTTCTTCTATGGCTCCTCTTTTGTACGCCAGCAGCCAGAGGCATATGAGCGGCTCATCCTCGACTGTATGCATGGTGACGCCACACTCTTCACACGACGTGACGAGGTAGAAGCGGCATGGACGTTCATACAGGGCATCCTTGATGAGTGGAAGAATGAGCCACGCGAGTCGATCCTGACATATGAGTCCGGCACATGGGGTCCCCAGTACGCCGATGAGTTCATCTGGCGCGATGGGCATCGATGGCGTCGTCCATAGGTGTACCCATTTGCCCTTCATACTATGACTTGTGATGACGAACAATAGATTACAATGACGTAGAGCATCTATGAACAATGGCGTTCATACTACATGAAGGGGAAGATGGCAATGATCAAGGATACCTCTGATCTGGTAGGGCCTCGCCTTCCATGGGCGGGGAAACAGGTAGCTCTAGAACACGTCGAAGATGAGCTAGGGCGTCTTTGGCGTATGTCGGCAGATAATGTGCGCACTAGTCAGAATGTCAATGTGCGCACTAGCGTCCTCAATCTCGTTGTGTGCGTTCCCGATGTCGAAGCCGCACAACGTGCCAGCACACTGATACGCGATCTTTCAAGTACGCACATCGCACGTGTTACACTCCTCATTCTTGACAGCGAGGCATCCGATGGAGTTGCCGCATGGATTACTACGCGCTCATTTCCCGTCATCTCTGACGTGACACGACACACCTTTGAACAAATCACCCTGATGGTAAGCGGCTCAGCAGTTCGTTCCATTGAACATATCACCCAACCTCTTTTGAAGCCCCACCTTCCTGTCTATCTGTGGTGGTTAAACGACCCGCCAAGCAATGCAGCCCTATTTGAGGCATTGTCAAAGCTGAGTAACAGGATCATCGTCGACTCCAGTAGCTTTCTCACTCCCGAGACGAGCTTACGTGACCTTTCAACCCTTGCGCAAACATTCTCCGAAAGCAGCTTAAGCGACCTCAACTGGGGACGTATCACGCCTTGGCGCGAATTGGTCGCGCAGTTCTTCGACTCAGCAGAATACCGGCCATATCTCGCGGGCATCTCCAGTATCGAAATTGATCATGCCGCCGAGCCATTTGCTCAACGGACACGGACAGAGCAGGGCGATGTTTCTCCCAATGCCGCCTGCGCATTGCTACTTGCTGGCTGGTTAGAAATGCAGCTTGGTTGGCACTTCGACGCGAGCAAACCCCATCCAGATGATGAGCACGACGCAACGACGGGAACCTATACTTGGCATATGGTACGCCCAACAGGAGCACTTCCCGCTCAATCGTCGCAAACTAATGGCACCAAGTCTGTCCGGTCCAATAGTCGCGCACAGGCCGTTGTCATTATCCGTCCTCGCATACGTTCCGA
>CAXTCR010000369.1:0-3344 GCA_964242555.1 uncultured Ktedonobacteraceae bacterium | reverse complement strand
AAAACGTTCTTTCTTGTATAGTCTTTCCGCTATTAAAGTAACACAAAAAGGTCTCCTTTGCATACAGCATATCTGCACTCTTTTCGTGTTCTCACCAAAAATCCAAACTTATGTAAAGCGGACATGACCCAAAAATATTGGTACTGTTCTCCTGTTACTATTCCATTTCCTATTCCGTTTATCTCTGTTATAAGACACCTTTAAGGTGCTCTAATCTTTTTCTAAGCTTTCCCGTTTCGCTCTAATTTTTGTTTTTTTAGTTCTCACAGAGAGTGTTTTGTATGGTTGGAATGAACGACAAGAATCGCACCTATCAGCCAATCAATTCTTATGGCGTCATCGGCGATTGTCATTCAACGGTGCTGATTGCACCCGATGGCTCGGTCGACTGGGGTTGCTTGCCGGACTTCGACAGCCCCGCCATCTTTTGCCGTCTCTTAGATGCGGACCGTGGAGGGTACTTTCAAATAGCCCCCACGGACAATACTATTCCAGGCTTTCAGCGCTATTTGCGCGGAAGCAACGTCTTACAAACCCGTTTTGCCAGTACCGCTGGCGAAGTGGTGCTAACCGATTTTATGCCAGTGGAAACGCTGAGTGCATGGCCTTATCGTGCTATGAACAATAATACGTGGACACGCGAGGACGGCTCCTGCCACTGTCTCGTACGTATTGTGGAATGCACACATGGCGAGCTACCTGTAACGATGACTCTACGCGTTAGCCCGAACTACGCGGCCTCGCCAAGTCAGGTCTCGCTCGCACCCGAGAACATCGGCGCGCTCATTTCTGATGGCAAGCAGCATGTCGGCTTAGCGATTGTGGGCGCGAACTTGTTGCCCTCTTTTTCCATGCATGTAGCGCAAGAGCATGAGGACAAGCACCCATCGATTGTTGCTCAAGTGGTACTACATGAGGGTGAGCGTCTACTGTTTGCCGTTGGTATGGGCCGTAGTGCTCACGCTGCCCGTCGGCTCGTAGAGCACGAACTGCGTCTACGGAACTTTGATGCAGAGTTGGCGCAGACGCTGCACTGCTGGCGTAAATGGCTCTCCAATTGTAAATATCAGGGGCCTTATCTTGATTGGGTGCAACGTAGTGCGCTGGCACTGAAAATGATGACCTATGCCCCTACAGGCGCGATTGTTGCCGCCCCTACTACGTCTCTGCCCGAAGATATCGGTGGCGTACGAAACTGGGACTATCGTTTTACATGGTTGCGTGATGCAACCTTTACACTTTACGCCCTCAATGTGCTCGGCTTTACCGATGAGGCGAGAGCATTTACGCACTGGCTACGTCGCCTATCCTATGCCAATGGCGAAGACCTACAAATCATGTACGGTATTCGTGGTGAGCGCGATCTGGTGGAGCAAGAGCTAACACACCTCGATGGGTATTGTAGCTCACGACCGGTTCGCATCGGTAATGGAGCAGCGGACCAAAAACAACTCGATGTGTTCGGCGAGGTGCTCGACTGCATCCACATCTACCGTCGTCAGGGCGGCTTTGAGCAGTATGGCGAAACGCTCGAAGGTCCACTCTGGTCGATGATGTCCATGCTGGTCGAGCATGTCTGCGCACATTGGCAGGAAACTGACAACGGTATCTGGGAGGTGCGCGGTGGTATGCGCCACTTCGTCTACTCAAAAGTCATGTGCTGGGTCGCCCTTGATCGCGGTATCAAAGCGGCGGAACAGCTCGGCCTCGAGGCAGACCTTCCACGCTGGCGAACGGTGCGCGACCAGATCCGTACTGATATCCTGACTCGCGGTTATAACACGACCATCGGAGCCTTTACACAGTCGTACGACGATACGGCGTTAGATGCTTCAAACCTGCTCTTGCCTCTTGTCGGTTTTATCGCGCCGGACGATCCACGCATGCGCTCAACCGTAGACCGCATTATGGAAAGCCTTACAAACAAGCAGGGCTTTGTCTATCGCTATCGTGCCGAGGAAACCGATGATGGCTTGACCGGTGGTGAGGGCACATTCACAATTTGCACCCTATGGTTGGTAGATAATCTGGCGATGCAGGGACGCGTCTCCGAGGCACGTTCACTTTACGAACGTGTACTGAGCTACTCTGGTCGTCTCGGTCTATTCTCTGAGGAGATTGACCCACACGGCGCGGGTTCGCTCGGCAACTACCCTCAGGCGTTCACACATATCGCGCTCATTAATAGCGCGAACAACCTTCGCAAGGCCGAAATTCGTATGTCAGAGCGCCATTCGAACCCGGTTATGGCGGCAATTACCTATCAAAAATAAGCAGCAGTTACCGTAACACTCGTGAGAACAGCAAGCGTCTCCCTTCTAAAGGAGAGACGCTTGCTGCTTTTGCTGTACGAATATGCGATACTATAAAAAAACAAGCTTATGAAACAAGAGCTTATTGATAAACTAGGAAGAATGCACTGTGCCTATTAACTATCCCTCAGCAAGTCTGAAACCATATAAAGAGGAAAGTCTGGCAAACGGTCACGCATGGATTTTCTCGGGTGCGCTGCAACAGCCGCCCCACTGGATCGAAGCTGGCGGCCTCGTCGATGTGAAGTCGTCTAAGGGACAATTTGTCGCACGTGGCTACTATAATCCCCAGACCGATATCGCGATTCGCATCCTGACGCGCAATCCCGAAGAGGCAATCGATGCCGAGTTTGTACGAAGCCGTGTGCGCCGTGCGGTAGAACTGCGGCATGTCTTCTCGCCTGAACAAACGAACGCCTATCGTCTCATCCACTCCGAAGGCGATGGTCTACCCGGACTCGTGGTAGACCGTTTTGCGGATATCCTCGTTATGCAGGTACATACGGCAGGCATGGAGCGATTGCGCCCACTGATAACCGGCGCTCTACTGGAAGAGACCGGCGTTAGCGGTATCCTGTTGCGCAACGATAGCGCGTCTCGTAAGCGAGAAGGTTTAGAGGTCGAAGAGCCAGTTGCCATAGCAGGGGAGGTACCCGAACACCTTCTCATACGCGAAAACGGTGTCCAGTTCCTTGTCGACCCATGGCAAGGTCAGAAGACAGGCTTCTTTCTCGACCAACGCGATAAACGTGAGTCATTGCGTAAATACGCAAGAGGCAAACGCGTCCTCAACTGCTTCAGCTACACCGGCGGCTTCTCGCTCTACGCTGCACTCACCGACAAAGAAACACAGGTAACAAGCGTTGATATCTCCGCTTCCGCAATTGAGACCTCGCGTAAGAATTATGAACTAAATGGTCTCAATCCCGACAACCATGACTTTCGTGTCGCGGATGTGTTCACCTATCTTGAGGAAGCGGTAGAGAACGGTGAGCAGTTTGATGTTGTCGTCCTCGATCCTCCCGCATTTGC
>CAXTCR010000368.1:0-3352 GCA_964242555.1 uncultured Ktedonobacteraceae bacterium | reverse complement strand
TTACGGGACGAAGACGGAGCGGACGCACCCATCTTGCTTGTTCTTGAAAATGTCGTAGCCGTGGGGCGACTCTTCGAGCGAGAAGTGATGGGTGGCGAGGTAGGACGGGTCGAGCTTGCCCTGCGTCACGTAGTCCAGGAGGCGCGGAACGTATTTCTGACCGTGCTGTTGTGCGGCACGTAGTGTAATTCCTTTGTTCATAAGGACGCCTATGGGAAACTTATCCATGACGCCGTAGACACCGAGGATTGAAAGTGTTCCACCTTTGCGGCAGGCTTGGATTGCTTCGCGTAATGCGGTGCCACGGTCGGTTTCCAAACGGAGGGCCTGCTTTACGCGGTCATAGGCGTAACCGATGCCGGTGCCATGACCCTCCATACCTACGGCTTCGATACAACCGTCTGGTCCACGTCCACCAGTCATCTCCTTGAGGACATCGAGGACGCTATCGACTTCGGTATAGTTGATGGTCTCGGCATGGGCTTGTTCGCGGGCCATCTGTAGACGTTCGGGGAAGCGGTCGATGGCGATGACGCGTTCGGCCCCCAGCAGGTAGGCGCTTTGTATAGCCATGAGACCCACTCCGCCACAGCCCCAGACCGCGATGGTTTGGCCCGGCTTAATATCACAGTTGTCGGCACCCATAAAGCCGGTCGGCACAGCGTCGGATAGGAAGACGACCTGCTCATCGCGCAAGCCTTCGGGAACGATAAAGCAGTCGTTGTCGGCGTGTGGCACACGGACATACTGGGCATGTGCGCCTGCATAGCCGCCAAAGGTGTGGGTGTACCCATAGATACCCGCGGTAGGATAGCCAAGGATCGGCTCTTGCAACTCGGCATTGGGATTGGTGTTGTCACAGAGCGAGTAGAGACCGTGTTGACAGTACCAGCAGGCGCCACAGACGATGAACGAGGGAACAACCACACGATCGCCCTTTTTGACCTTCTTTACATCACGCCCCGCCTCCACGACAACGCCCATAAACTCGTGACCGATGACATCGCCCGAGCGCATGGTCGGAAGATAGCCATCAATGAAGTGTAGGTCGGAGCCACAGGTTGTTGACATCGTGACTTGCAGGATGACATCGTGTGGCGCGACGATTTCGGGATCGGGCACGGTCTCAACGCGGAGATCGTTTACTCCGTTCCAGCAAAGTGCTCGCATTGCTCTATGCTCCTTATACTAGGTCTCCGCTACCACGCGCGGAGGGATTATGTTCAAGTGTTGGCATTTCGCCAGTTTCGATCAGACTCTTGAAGCGTCGCAGGGCTTTTTCCGCGAGTACAGAAGGTACAGCCCCCAGCATTTTTGCCAGACTATTGCCGAGTGCGCCTCCAGGCGGGTCGAAGCGGAAGTGGAGCGTTGCGACGGTACCCCAGTCTGCGGGTGCAGGACTGAAGCGAATGGTGGCCTCGTTGGGAAGTTGTGAGCCATCAACCGCCTTCATACTCAGAAGTTCGCCTGGACGGTCCTCGACAATCTGGGTATCCCATTCCATGTTTTGGACCAGGGGACCATTCAGACGCCAGTGCATGCGATTGTCGCCAGCTGGTGTAACGTCGGCGAAACTGCCCATTATTTGAGAAAGGTTTTGTGGATCTCGCCAGAAGCGGTAGAGTTCATCGGCGGACTTGCCGATGGTGATTGAGCGCTCGACCTCTGGTAAGTCGTTGGCGCCATGTGATTGTCCAATCTGCCCGGCTGTACTTACACCAAGCATCTGATAGAGGTAGCTATGACCAGTGACGCCTCGATACAGCAGTGCGGCTGCAAGGGCTGCATCGGTAAGTGAGCTACGGATAAGGCCGCGTAGGAGAAATGCTCCACCGGCGATAGTGGAGACTTGGCGCTCCACTGGATGCATATTTGTGTTTGATGCCATGTTGCCTCCTTCATCAAGTAGTTCTAAGAGGGCACACGAATGAAGTGACGAAAAGGTAGCATAGATAGTATTTATATCAATGATGATGTGCTGTGACACAATAACGGAGTAATCCATGACGGACGCCTACAGGGGTTTCCTTGCAGGCGTCCGTTTATTTTCTGTACAACAAAATGTACACTACATGGTTTTGTTGCTGTCGGTGGTTGTGGATGTGCTATTGGCTGGACTCTCCATTTTGGGGGTTCCAGCGGTCGCCATGCCCTTTGGAGTGATGAGCGTGTGAGACTGCAATGGCGCGGGTGCTAATGTTGGGATTGGACCAAGCGGCTTGGCATTGACCATGGTGAACTGGCCTTTGCCATCGATGGACGTGCCCTCAGTGAAGCGAGCATGTTCAGGCAGGGCGGCACTGGACTGCACGAAGTACTGGTAGCTGAACTCGTTGCGCTCGTTCGCCTGATTGAAGTCGCTTGGAACTGGATAGGCATTCTGAATTTCTTCAAGCACCGCGAGCCATTGATTCTGGTGCATGGTGTCGCGAGCGATTAAGAAGCCAAGCGTGTCCTTCATGCCTGGATCGTCGGTCATCTCCCAGAGACGTGAGACAAGCAGACGGCCTGTGGTTTCCGCCTCAACGTTCGCATGCATGTCTGCTACGAGGTTTCCGCTAGCGACAACCCATGAGCCATTGAAGGGATTACCGTTGGCATCCTCTGCGTTCGCGGCAAGCGCTGCTGAAAGGTAGTGACGTGGGTTCATGCCACCCAGAAATGCTGCTACTGTAGGATTTTGACCCGCGATCGCATCCTTCAACGATGTTGGAGCACCTTCGAGGTTGAGCGCGACAGCTGTTGCGAGCATCTCGATGTGACCGATTTCCTCTGTACCAGTGTTGTAGAGCATATCCTTGTACTTGGCGGGTCCACGGAAGCCCCACGCCTGGAAAAGGTATTGAAGCATAACACGAATTTCGCCCTCGATACCGCCGATTGCCTGCTGGAGCATCTTGGCGAATATTGGATTGGGCTTATCTACACGTACTGGATAGGCAAGATGTGGATCGCTGTAAAACATGAGTTTGTACCCTTTCTTCTTACTGTTCGATGTATTCTTTGTGGCTCAAAGAATCTCGTTGCCCCCTTACCACGTTCGTAGGATGGAAAAGGTCGACTCAGCATTAAAAAAATGTTATACGTATGAATGCCTGATACCGCTATTTCCTCTTTGCAGCAGTTTCCAAACGACAGGGCTACTCTGGAAGCCTGTTCCACCATAGACAAGAACCTTCATATGGAAAACCTCCTATGCCTACTCATGTGTGGATCTATTTTACTGAGAATGTTCCTCGGTCTCTGTTGTTAATGACTGCCGCTTCTGGACAAAATCTAGTGTTTCGTGTAGCCATTTTAAGTAGGTCTTCTCGAATTCGATGGCGAAGTGCGCGATCAAGCCAAAATATGG
>CAXTCR010000367.1:0-3377 GCA_964242555.1 uncultured Ktedonobacteraceae bacterium | reverse complement strand
CCTAAAGCACCCAAGATGTGCAATCTTCTGACTGGTGAAACAGGCGCTAAGTGGGCAAGTAGGAGGTATAGAACGGCTCCTACTGCGTATACATCGGAACGCTCGTCAGCACTGCAATCGAGGAGTTCGGGTGCGGCAAATGGATTTTGTATAGGTCTATCGGCTATGGGAAATATCTGTGCATAGGTAGAGCGAACATTCACGCTTGTTGTCTTCCAATACGAGGGGGCGGGGGGCCATACTGGTAGCAGTACTGGCGACCATCCTGCACTTCCCCTTCCATCAACAAGGATCATCGAAGGTAACATAGAACCTAAGACGATGCCCTGCCGGTGCAGGCGCGCAATCATACGACCGAGCCGCGTAGTCCAGGAGAGCGCGGTGTGCATGTCAATCCATTCGGGCCACATGGCAGATTCGAGCAGAAGCGTGTCGAGTGGCATTGCAGCGTCGAACTGGGGCTGTTTCACGTCGCTAATTTGCAGCACGAGATAGTGGTGATTGCCCTCAATCCACACACGGTCTCCTGTCGTTGGCAGGCGCGAAGAGCCGAAGACGCTGGGCGCGACGAATTCCTCGAAGGCGGCGGCTTCGAGCAACATACGCATCTGGACGGAAAGTCCTGTGAGGTCAAGTTCGCGAATTGCCACAAGTGGTTCATATTCCTGCTCGTTCTGTGTGGGGGGTTCGATCCCCTCAGGGAGATCGTTAAGAAATGAGGATACGCCCCTGTCGACAGGCAGACGACGCCCAAGATATACCTTCAGGCGGGGTCGTTGAACCAGACAGCGTATGATACGATAACGCCCCTCGAGAATAACCTGTTCTTGCATATTTACCACCTTTCCCATTCTCTACTCTACTATTTCAACGAAATACAGAAAAATAGTTAACTGTAAACAATAGAAGCAAATAGATATATATAAGTTATTTGACATACCATAAAAAATACTGTAGGATAAAAACACGTACCTTCCAGTTTTTCGTCCTTTTGCATTGATTCTTGTATCGTCGTTCGTTGTAGAACGGCCTACCAAAGGGAGTCTACTCGATGGTGAATCGTCCTTCGCGCTCTACGGCACGTAGAAATCGTAGAGCCATTCTTCTCCTGCTTCTTGTTCCCTTCATCGTCTTGCTCTGGCCGCCATTTTACAACTTCACGGAGCCAAGGCTGTTTGACATTCCATTCTTCTACTGGTTCCAACTCTCGTGGGTCATCATTACCGCCATTATCACAGCAGTTATTTACTTTGTAGGAGCGTAGGTTGTCTCTGGTCCCTACCAACGGTTCGCACTCGTATCGTACGTTGTAGTATTCTCATACGCTGATTGATAGTGAGATGAGAGAGTAGTCTTCATTGCATTCATCCTGAGCGAAGCTAGAACGTTCGTTGAGTGCATGAGTTAGGAGTATTTCAGAATGCTTCATTGGGACGCAATTATTATCTTCATCGTATTTTTCCTGCTTGTCACTGTTTTGGGCTTTGTTGCGGCCCGTTGGCGCCGTGGTGACTTAAACCAGATTAGCGAATGGGGCCTTGCTGGAAGACGCTTCGGCACGGTCATCACGTGGTTCCTGCTCGGCGGCGACCTCTACACGGCATACACATTTATCGCGGTACCGGGTGCGATGTTTGCGGCGGGCGCATTGAGTGGTTGGTACGCTGTGCCCTATACTGTACTCGTCTACCCGCTCGTCTACGTCTTAATGCCGAAGTTCTGGTCTGTCTGTAAACAGCGCGGCTATGTTACGGCTGCGGATTTTGTGAAGGATCGCTTTGGGAGTGCGCCACTGGCACTAGCGGTCGCCTTCACAGGCATCCTGGCGACCCTGCCATATATCGCATTGCAAATGTTCGGCATTCAGGTCTCTTTAGCTGCACTGGGTATTCCGCTGAGCACCAGGATTGTCGGGATCAACCAGATTTCTTTAGCTGCACTGAGTATTCCGCTGGGCACCAAGGGTGGCGGGATCAGCATTGACTTCCCACTGATCATCGCATTCCTCATTCTGGCGGCGTACACGTACACAAGCGGCTTGCGTGCACCAGCGATGATCGCGCTGGTGAAGGACATCATGATTTTCATCGTGCTGTTCGCCACCATCATCTACATTCCCTTCAAGCTCGGCGGCTTTGGACCAATCTTCAACGCTGTACATTTGAAAGCAGTTGCGAGCCATGCTGCAGCGACACCAGCCAAACCGCAAGCCTTCTTTGAGCTGCTCACGCCAAAGCAGTACACGGCCTACGCCACGCTCGCACTTGGCTCAACGCTCGCGCTCTTCCTGTATCCGCACTCGCTGACCGGTATTCTCAGCAGTAGCAGTCAGCGTGTCATTAAGCGCAATATGGCACTCCTGCCCATCTATTCGTTGATGCTCGGTTTGCTGGCTTTGCTTGGCTATATGGCGATCGCGGCGAAAGTCCAACCTGCGTCGGCTAACCTCGCAGTACCCGCGCTGCTCAATGCGACGTTCCCTTCATGGTTCGTTGGTTTCGCGTTCGCGGCCATTTCGATTGGTGCGCTGGTCCCTGCGGCGGTTATGTCTATAGCGGCGGCGAACCTGTTCACACGCAATATCTACAAAGAGTACATCAAGCGCAATGCCAGTGATGCGGAAGAGTCGCAGGTTGCGAAAATCACTTCGTTTGTAGTGAAATTTGGTGCCTTGCTCTTCATTGCCTACCTGCCAACGGCGCAGATTATTGTCTTCCAGCAGCTTGGTGGCACATGGATCTTGCAGACGCTCGTTCCGGTCTATCTCGGTCTCTATACCAACTGGTTCAATCGCTGGGCACTGCTCACCGGCTGGGCAGCAGGTATGATTGCAGGCACAAGCTTTTTCGTCGCAACAGGTCTCAAATCGACCATCTACCCCATCTTTGGCATCCAGATGTACGTTGGTTTCTCGGCCCTCATAATCAACATTATTCTTGCGACTGTGCTCACACCAATCTTTGAGGCTATTGGCGCACGTCGTGGGCGAGACCTTACAAGTCCCGCGGATTATGAAGAGGAAGAGGCTCCCGTCGAGCCTGTAGAGGTTGGACGCGAAGCGTTAGGATAACCCATAAAAGAAAAGGATGGTACAAGAACGTGTCCTTGTATCATCCTTTTTTTGTTGTCCAAAGTCTCACCCATTTATCCTATCTATTTGGTGACAGACTGTAAAATACGTATACTCATCAGCAAAGATATTGCACAGTCAATATCTAGAATTTCTATGTGGAAATCATCGCCTCTATGACTCATGGTTTACAGTGGGAATGAAAGGTGGCGGAGGAGAGTCTTTTGAAAACTATTTACCCCATTTTCACGTGCCAAAGCTTGCAGAAAGCCAGCACTCGCTGGGCCCTCTTTGGCTTTAGTTTATT
>CAXTCR010000366.1:0-3387 GCA_964242555.1 uncultured Ktedonobacteraceae bacterium | reverse complement strand
AGGGCACCTTGATGTTTTCTTGAACACACCCATGTACACTACTCTCGCAATACATTTACGCAATTGTACGGGTCTAATCTCATCGTGTCCCGGTAAAACAACAATAGGAGAGAAGGGTAATGAAGCGAGTACACGCTCGTCACTACTGGAGTGTCGTCGTGCTCTGTCTACTTAGTACGCTGACGCTCGCTGCTTGTGGACCAGCAAACCAGACTACCAAAAGCAGTAGTACCGGCGACATTCACAAAATTCAACACGTCGTCGTCATTATGCAGGAAAATCGTTCCTTTGACTCATACTTTGGCACATACCCTGGTGCCGATGGCATTCCTATGCAAAACGGCGTCCCCACTGTTTGTGTCAACGACCCACGCACCGGTCAATGTGTGAAGCCTTTTCATGACTCAAACGACAAGAATGGTGGAGGACCACATGGTGCTCCCAGTGCGGTTGCTGATATCAATGGTGGTAAGATGGATGGCTTTATCGCAGAGGCGGAAAAAGGGAAGAAGGGTTGTGCTGATCCTACCAATCCTAGTTGCACCAACTCGCAAACACCTGATGTCATGGGCTATCACGATGCGCGCGAAATTCCCAATTATTGGGCGTACGCGAAAAACTTTGTCCTGCAGGACCATATGTTTGAGCCGAATGCCTCGTGGAGCCTGCCTGAGCACCTCTTCATGGTTTCAGAATGGTCTGCGAAATGTACACAACAAGGTGATCCCGCGAGTTGCAAAAACGATATCAGTCTCAATGGTAACTTAAAAAATGTGAAGGCCAACGACTATGCATGGACCGACCTAACCTACCTGCTCTACAAGAATAAAGTGAGTTGGGGCTACTACCTCGATCAGGGCACTGAGCCAGACTGCGAGGACGATAGCCAAGCGACATGTATACAGCGCACCCAGAATGCCAAAGTTCCAGGTATCTGGAATCCCCTGCCACAATTCGATACGGTAAAGAAAGACGGGCAGCTTTCCAATATTCAGGACATCTCGAATTTCGCGACTGCCGCTAAGGGTGGCAAGCTCCCCGCAGTTTCATGGGTGGTTCCAAATGGGAAAGACAGCGAACATCCACCGGCACTTGTCAGTACTGGTCAGACCTATGTAACTTCACTCATCAACGCGATTATGCAGGGTCCCGACTGGAGCAGTACCGCCATCTTCCTCGCGTGGGACGACTGGGGCGGCTTCTACGACCACGTCGTGCCTCCTACTGTAGACCAGAATGGGTATGGCCTACGCGTGCCGGGACTCGTCATCAGTCCTTATGCTAGAGCGGGGTACATCGACCATCAAACGCTCAGCTTCGATGCCTATGTCAAATTTATTGAAGATGACTTCCTTGGCGGCATGCGTTTGGACCCTAAGACGGATGGGCGACCCGATCCTCGTCCAACCGTGAGGGAGAACGTTTCCATCTTGGGCAATCTTGCCAGTGATTTCGACTTCAACCAAACGCCTCATCAGCCACTGACCTTGCCGACCAAGTTAACCACTACCGCCACTCCTACGGATTAGCCATAAACATCTGTGTGACAACTGGGGGCGTCCATTAGGAACGCCCCCAGTTGTCACATAAGACATTGCTGTCATACATGTCTGTACCTCATTCATGCCGGTATATAATACAAATACTACACGTTGGAGGCAACAGTATGGCTGAAAAAGAACAACCTATTGATCCCGCCTTTCGTCCAATTACAAAGACGGAGTGGCGTGGACTGTGGCTAAAAGAATACGGGGTACAGGATATCACCCTGCAAACATGGGTGCGTCTGGTCGAGCAACAGCAGGATGGGATTGAGGTCATGTTCCAAATGCATGGCCTGCTCGTCTTTGGTACACTTATCAGTACCGGCACCTATGCCCAGTTCCACATTGATCTATATGAGCACATGTACCGCCAGGAGGCACCCGAAACCGCCGATGCACTACGCGAGTACTATCTTTCACTTATCCCGCCGCCTGATCAGCCTGAGATAGGACCAGAAGGACTACCTGTTGTCTTTCGCTATGCCCACCTGCGCGACGTAACCATCACCAGCGCGGGCCACAAAAGTAAAGTTCCCTACTGGCGTGGCAAGTTAAGCGAGGTCGACGCCTACGTCCTTGGCGCAAGTGCTGGGGAGTAAGGAAGGGGTGTGATTGTGGTACGGAGTGTAATACAGCAGACCTGTACCTGCTAAATAATGCCGGTACAGGTCTGATGTATTGCACCGTTCTACACCTATGCGTTTATCTGGACCGTTGTGCCGACTGGTGCCCAGGAGTAGAGCCACGCTGCGGCTGTAAGTGACATCGCGACGCAGCCGTGTGAACCGTACTGCCAGCCATCGACGGGGTCATAGTGCCACAGGTTTGTGCCTGGACCAAACACGGAGTGCCACGTGGCGTCGTGCAGGTAGTAACCACCGCCTTTCCACTCTAGCGCATAGTTGATGGGCGTTGGTGGATACCAGTATGGTGAACCGGGAGGGAATGGAGAATAGAAGGTTGTCGGGCTTTTCTTGATGAACACATGATATGTTCCAGGAGGTGATGCAAGGGCTGGCCGTCCGCTCATAATCGGCGTATTATACACTTCTCTTCCATCCTGGTAAGCATGCAGCCACTGGTGAGACAAGCTTACCACAATCTCCTTTCCACCAACTGTTGCCCTGCTGGTATCACCATTATCGGTCGTGATCACTACCAAACCACTAAGGACATATAATGGTGTCGCACCAGCGCTTGAAACGCGATACCACACGTTATTATCATTGATTGCCTGTCCTGTCACAGTGCCATACACGGTGAGACGCTTGTTCGCGGGGTAGGTCGCGACAAGCGTACTTGTCATATTCGGCGCTGAGCGCACATTTGTAACGCCCGTTGTATAACCCGATTGGGTAATGGCGGCTGGTATGGAATTTCTTAGAGAAGCAGATGTAGCTGCAAACGTAGTAGGACTTTTACTCATAAACATGAATAGTGCCAGTAACACAGCAGAAGGGATACCATAGAAAGCTTTTCGAGATGTCATATGCATAGTTTAGCTCTCCCCATTAATAATAGAAGAATGTCTTATAGTGAGTATAATCAATTTGGTGCCCATAAAACAAGGAACTATTTCACATTTTCTAATCGACATACATAAAAAAACTACGCAGTTTGTAGCTGCGTAGTTTTTTTATGTATATAAGCTAAAATAACGAGAGTTGCTCTGGTGGCTCCTCTTTCTTTACCACTGGTTGGGCTTCGGTAGTCACGCGCTCGGCCTCTTCGATGATGCGAGGTATCTTGCGGAAGTCTTCGCGAATGACATCCTTCAAACTTGCTTGATGTAGACCAGCAGCAGGATGATACATCGCAATGCAGATATGCCCATCCACTTTAC
>CAXTCR010000365.1:0-3397 GCA_964242555.1 uncultured Ktedonobacteraceae bacterium | reverse complement strand
GTACTACGACTGCTCCTGGAATTATGCAAGGCTATAAAAAGAAGGTTGTGCCTCCGCCGACGCCAAACTATGGCGATATACAGCAGGTGCCACTGCTCTCGAAAGAGATCACGCCCAATGACCAGTATTATGTCGTTTCGAAAAACCTTTTCTCCGACCCAACGGTTAATGGGGATGCATGGCGCTTATCAGTAGGGGGTGAGATCGCGCAACCCTTTTCGCTAAACTATAGCGAACTGATCACTTTGCCAAGCAAGCAGCAATACGAGTCGATGATGTGCATCAGCAATGAAGTGGGCGGGCCGTACATGAGCAGTGCCTTGTGGGAGGGGATTCCACTTGCGGACATGCTGGCACGTGGTGGAAGCATCAAACCTGGAGCGACGAAGGTAGTGTTGTACGCGGCGGATGATTACAGCGATAGTATTCATCTTTCAAAAGCTCTGGAGCCGACCACGATGCTTGCGTTTCGCATGAATGGAGCAATGCTGCCACAGGGACATGGCTTTCCGTTGCGTTTGCTGGTGCCGGGCATCTATGGAATGAAGCACGTCAAATGGATAACACGTATTGAGGTAGTCAATACAGATTTTCAGGGCTACTGGCAGCAACGCGGTTGGAGTGATCCCGCACCAATTCGCCTGACCTCACGTATTGATACGCCGCTTACCGGAGTTACAATCCCAGCGAATAAACCTACATATATAGCGGGAGTAGCCTTCTCTGGCAACAAAGGCATCAGCGAAGTGGATGTCAGCTTTGATATGGGACAGACATGGAACAAGGCTACGCTCAAGCGTCCACTCTCAGCTCTGACATGGATATTGTGGGAATTGCCGTGGCAGCCAGCATCGGGTACATACACTGTCATAGTACGGGCGATTGATCTGGAAGGCAATGTGCAGGACCCCAATGTCGCGCCACCATTACCTGACGGTTCATCTGGTTATCATAGTATCCAGATCACAGTACAATAATTTATAGCATCCAGGGCACTCGCAAGGGGCATTCCCCTTGCGAGTGCCCTGGCTCGGCAAAATATATTCTTTAACAGAGTAGTATCCCCCAAAACGCACACATAGATTGATAGATGCGACTATCCTAATCGAAAATCGTTTCAAGTTTGCGGAACACCAAAAAAGACGGCACAGAGTGTGTCCGGTTTTGGCCTGTTCATTGATTGTAGTAAGTAGGGGGAACAATTACTGAGAGAAACGGGATATATGCCGCTGTTGCACATGATCCAGTTGTTTACTTTCTCTATAATTGTCGATTAAAGAATCGCAGATAAGGCCATTATGGTGACGGACGTTCAGGGGGACGAGGTAACGCGTCTGCGCGCAGGGGATGCTCAAACTTTCCGTTTGCTAATGGAGAGACTACAGGGTCCAGTGACGGGCTATTTGCATCGCCTTGTCGGTGAGCGCGAGGTAGCATTGGACCTTGCACAGGACACATTCTTGCAAGTGTATAAAGAGATTGGGAACACATCCTCGCATCTGCAATTAGATGCTTGGATATATCGTATTGCCACGAACTACGGTTTGCGCTATCTTAACCGGAAGCGCTTGCGTCAATTTATTCCATTTTCTTTCAGCTCCGATGGACGGAGTGTAGAGGATATGCAAGAGCCATCGCTGGTAGAGACTTCGTTCGAGGAACGAACGGAGACGGGCATGTTAATTCAAGAGGCATTCAGCAAGCTAAGCCCTATGGACGCCGTATGTGTGCAGCTGCATTATAGTGCCGGCTTTACCTATGAGCAAATTGGGTCAATTGTGAATATTTCATCTGAGGCTGTGCGAAAGCGTGTTGCGCGAGGCGTCGAGAAATTTCGTAAAGTGTATGCCCAAGACATGACACAAACGAAAGACGCTTCAACGTTGAAGGTGTCGCGTAATTTATGAGTAAGAAAAGCTATTCTAACAAGTATTTATTCCCTATGCATATAATGCTCTATAAGAACAATGTATATATCAGGTCGTTGCTGCAAAGGACAGGAAGAGTATGAAACATCCACCCGATGACATGCTGCTGGCGTATGTCAGGCAGCAGCAGCGTGACCTTTGGCCTGTTGATTTGCAGGAGCATGTAACCAGTTGTATACAGTGTAGTGAGCGATGTTCAAATTTCATGTCGGCGGGAAATGTGTTAGAGGCATGGGGGCAAGCTTCTGATGCAAATTCGTCCTATGCGATGGTCTCGAAGCGTGTTATGCGTGCAATCCACGAGCCAAAAGTCGCGCAAGTGGAGCGTGTGCGAAGTGGAATGGCGCGTATCCACAAAGTATTGCCCGTGGGAATTGTACTCTGTTTGCTCCTTTCAGTCCTACTGGTTGGATGGGGAGTGAGTGCGATGGGGAGCATGCCAAAGGCGAAACAAATATTGGTGCCGCGAACTTTAACACAAACAAAGGCAACTAGTGTTGTAGCGACTCCAACGCTGGGTCCGATACCGACTGTGGCGGACACTCCCACCGTAACCAGACCGATTGTACCGGGCAATGGGGTGCCAACCGCGACACCACTGCCACAACGTGGGGCTTACATCAGGGTAAATGACAAGCTATGTACAACAGCAATTGATATTGCTGAAGATCAGATGCATGTGTGTGGCGCGAACTTCACGCCGGGCACAACTGTAAGCATCTACTATCACATTGGGTACAGTGTAAAAAAACATATCCTTCAAGTAGCTTCGAACGGCACGTTTATTGATGTATTGTACATACAGGACTGCAAGAGTGTTCCTAGCTCAATTTATGTCCAGAATGTAACAAAGCCGTCCGAGACGGCGCAAATAACAAAAGATATCACTTTTGGAGCATGTCAGGGCTAAAGTACGTTTAGCACGTTTCGCTAGTGTAATGTGAGTGTCTCTACTTCGGCACTCAACAGGAAGGAAGAAGAGGAATGAAACGACAGTGCGCATGGTGCTTACGCCTGATGAATAATGCAGGCGAACATCTTTCACCAGGGCCACTGCCTAAACTCTACGACGCAACACATGGTATATGTGCTGTCTGTGGAAAGAGGTGGATGGAGCAGGCGACGGGTTCTGAGGACGTAGACGATACCTATACGCAGTTGCGCTCGAATATAGTAGAGCATTTAACTCATTCTCTCACTGAGTATACAACGCCAGCAGGAGCATGCTGATGTAGTCTAGCACAATGTAAGATACCCTTTCTTTTTGCACGAAGACGTGCACTAATTGCGCGTCATTAGAAGGGTAGATTGGTCAGGAACTTCCCCCCCCACCAGTTCCTGGTCAGTCTACCCTTCTTCTTATTGCAAAAATTTTTGCAGCAATATGTTCACCTCATCCGGTTGCTCTTGCTGAACCCAGTGGCCGCTTTCGGCAACTCGGCGTACCTGTATCTTTGGTACCCATTGCT
>CAXTCR010000364.1:0-3428 GCA_964242555.1 uncultured Ktedonobacteraceae bacterium | reverse complement strand
GCCTTTGCTATCGTGGACTATCGCAAGACACTGGTCGAATTTGCCCAAAGTCCTTATCTGCTCACGTATGCTCACAATCCTCCCACGCTGAAAGCCTGTGTCGATAATTTCAAGGCTGACCTTGATAAACGGGTCTCGTCCTACAACGATGTCCCTCTAGCACAATTGAGTAAGCAACAACGCTGGGATGGCTGTCATTTCTTCTTATTCGTCGATGACTATGACAATATTGTAACTCCAACGAGTAATCCGCTTACACCTCTTTTGGAATTAATGCTTGCCGGACGTGACATTGGTTTTCATATAGTCATAGCACGGCGTGTGAGTGGGGCAGGAAGAGCTGTATTCGAGCCTGTCATGCAACGTCTACGTGAGATGGGGAGTGCAGCACTGATGTTGAGCGGCGATCCTCAGGAAGGGAAACTCTTTCATGGACAAGCACCTGCGCTCCTGCCACCCGGACGTGGTTATCTGGTCCAACGCAACCAGCCACCTACGCTAATTCAGGTTGTGTGTTAGAAGAACTCAGACCCTCCACACCTTCGCCTTATGGAACGAGCTTTATCTCCTGGCGCATCGCTATCGACATAAACACCTATTCCTCCAACAGAATAGGTGTCTGTTTTGTCTAAGCGCACACTTGCAAGTTATCTATACACGAAGCGTATGTATGTTCCACACAAGAATACTTGCGTGTGTATCTTGATAGCTTGCCGCCAACCATAGACCCATTACTAAAGAGCCTCTAGTCCCGCTTTCGCGACCTCCATGTCCTCAGTCCAGTGGCCACCACTGACGCCGATGCCGCCGATGATGTCATTGCCTATCTTGATAGGGAAGCCACCGCCGAAGACGATGAGGCGGTCGGTCTTGACAATGCCATGCAGCAATGGTGGATCGTCTTTGATGAAATCGTACCACTCATGTGTTGCCATGCCAAAGCCAATTGACGTATACGCTTTATCTTGCGAGATACCAACGCTCAGAAGCGGCGCGCCATCCATACGGCTAAACGCTTTGAGATTGCCTTCGCTATCAACAATTGTAATACACATTGGCTTGCCCATCTCGGTTGCCTTCTTTTCCGCCGCCGCAATCAGTCGATGTGCAGCCGCAGCCGTGATGCTTGCCTTTTGAAATGTGTTCTCTGCCATGCTTATGTTGCTCCTTTGCAAAAATATAAAAAAAACATCAGTTGTACTATGAAACGCCATAGCGACGTTCCAACTCCTGAATGTCAGGGAGTCCAATTGTATCGGTAAATTGTGAAAATGTTAGCGCGTGTTCGCTAAAGTCTTTCGGCGTCTTGCCCTCTTTGAGCACATCTAGCAATTCGTTCATCGCACGAGTCGCCACGAACAGCATGCTTACGGGAAACAGTACAAGCTTGAAGCCCAGCGCTCGTATCTCATCCAGCGACAATTGTGGTGTTTTGCCGCCATCAATCCAGTTGTAGAGTAACGGGATAGTTGAAAACGTCTGTGCGATAGTTTGTAGCTCTTGTCTTGTGCGTGGGGCCTCGATAAAGAGAACATCTGCGCCCGCCTCCCGATACGCCTTGCCCCGCTCTAACGCATCCTCAAAGCTTGTAACGGCAGCGGCATCGGTTCGGGCAATCAAGACAAAGTCAGGGTCCTGTCGTGCATCGACGGCGGCCCGTATCTTCTGCACCATCTCGTCTTTCGGAATAACCTGCTTATTCTCCATGTGACCACACTTCTTTGGCCATACCTGATCTTCGATGTGAATGCCCGCCACGCCTGCATGCTCGTATTCGCGTACCGTTCGCCTCACATTGAGCGGATTGCCATACCCTGTATCAGCATCGGCAATGAGCGGCAGATCGCCAACCACGGCTGCAAGTGCAGATGCTCGACTCACCATCTCGCTCATTGTCAGCAAACCAACATCCGGTTGCCCCAGCACACTCGCCGACGTACCAAACCCCGTCATATATACCACCGGAAAACCTGCCTGCGCGATAAGGCGAGCACTCAATGCATCATACGCTCCTGGGGCCACAACGGTCTCAGGACCAGAGAGCAATTTACGTAGACGTGTGGTAGTACGCATGAAATATCTTCTCCTCTACGAATTTGTTCAATCACATCATTGCGTGTAAATAAGGCACGACAGTTCTTGCAATTAGTGTATGCTATAGCAAATCCTCTTGTAAATGGTAAAATTATCTTATGAGGAAGAAAATAGAACGTACCGAAGATGGCCGCTACATCATCGTCGATGGCCGACGCTGGCGCACTACGGACCCGCGTCTCGACGAGCAAACCCGCCAAAAACTCGTCAACGACCTGATGCAGGCCAGACGAGATATCGCTCTGGCGCACCGCACAAACGATACAGTACTTGAAGCCGACGCACGGCAGCGCGTTCATCGCGCCAAAGTCGCGCTTGGTGAACGTGGCACGCCGTGGTGGGAACGTCCTGTACCTGGTGTTGATCCTGCTGAGAAGGATGAATAATGTAGAAGAATGAAGCCGAGCACAACAGACACCTCGACTTGCGCAAGCATTTTCCGGTATGGACCGTGTGGCTCAATACTCTCCGGTTAATCCTCGCGTCGATGCATGTGTTTGTTGTCGCATATGGCACTCCTTCATTCTTCTAGGTATTCCTAGAATACTATTCATTTCTGAACTGACTCTGTGAAATTGCTGGGTATAATGGGCGTTTAACGACTATATATTTCTTCCATTCCTGTTCTTTTCACATTGCCTCTATCTATATCACACAATTGGCTGTTCTCAAACATGCCAACAACTACTATACTCTTAAAAAAAGGATACATTCCCATGCACCGACCCTTGGCACGTTCCCTGCGCAACTACATCCTAAGACTCATCATCTGTATCTCTGGCCTTTTTCTCTTCGCCGTCGGTACCCTCTTCACCTATCGTTCTAACATGGGATTGGGACCGTGGGATGTGCTCCACCTCGGCATCAGTCGTCATACGCCACTCACCTTTGGGCAAGCTAATATCGTTGTTGGAGCAGTTATTATTCTCACAGGTCTCTTGATGCGTGCATACCCCGGCGTCGCCACAATCCTCAATATGTTCCTCGTCGGAACTTTCGTCGACCTGCTCATACACTGGAACGTACTCCCCGATTTCAGCAGTGCATCCCTGCTCGTCCGCCTGCTCATCGACGCTATAGGAGTCTTCATCACTGGCATCGGCACCGCGCTCTATATCAGTCCTCACCTAGGAGCAGGTCCACGCGACGGCCTCATGATGCGCCTACACAAAATTACCAATATGCGTATCGCCATTGTGCGCGCATCGATAGAAATTTGTGCTTTAGTAGTTGGATTTTTCCTCGGTGGGACAGTCGGTATAGGAACGCTGCTTTTTGCCTTTGGCGTTGGACCGTGCGTGGAGTTTGGGTTCTATTGCATCAAGCGATTTTTG
>CAXTCR010000363.1:0-3429 GCA_964242555.1 uncultured Ktedonobacteraceae bacterium | reverse complement strand
CATAAGACACTGTTCTATTTATTCTTCGCGCTGTTACTGGCTATCAGGAGTGCCTGTACCACCGCTACAAGCCGCCCCTGGTTCCTGTGTTTGAGGTCCCTGCTCATAATACTTCAAGAATTGGGCAAGGCGAGGGTCGCTTGCACTCGTAACCTTTAACTGTACACCCCATGCTGAAATGACAATAGGTGAGGGCAGTCCAGAATATGGCGAGAGCAGTACATACCTATGACCGCTTGCTAACGTCGTTAATTGATTGACATCTTGAGTTGACAATGAAGGTTGGTAGGTAATCCAGACCGCGCCATGCTCCATCGAATGAACTGCGTTTTCGTTCGCTACTGGCTGCGAGTAAATACCACAATTTTGCCACACTGGATTGTGCGAGCCTCCTACTGGCGGTACCTGTGGATAATTCACTTTGGTCGTGACATGCTGGCGGCTTAAATTGCTATAGGTGACAACCCCGGGAATGTTCCCTGTTGTGCCAGGATCATTGCCCACTTGCGCACGAACAATTAAGACAATAATCAGCGCAAGTAACATGAGTGGAATCAGAATCACACCTAGCCGAAACCATGGGTCCCGTCGCACGCTCTTCACACGGTAGCGCTGCTTCACCGCAGGCTTAATAGCATTAGGCTTCGTTGGTTGAGACAAGGCTTTTTGGCTGCCTGCTGACGCCTCTACAGTTGGTTCCTTCGCGACTCGTGGTTTTTCTAATAATGCAGAAGTTCTCCCTTGTGAACTTTTCGGTCCCTCTGACCTCTTGCTTTTTTTGACTTTTGTTGTGGCTGTCATAGAGCGTACTTCCTATACCTGACGTGCAACGATTTCTGCTCTCTCCTACAGGAGATTATTGGTTTTATGAATTATTCCAACCTTGTTTTAGGTTGCCCACGCCTTCCCATCAGGTCCTGCCGTAAGCAGTTGTGGACCGTCCTTCGTGATGGCGATTGTATGTTCGAAGTGGGCGCTTGGTTGATTATCCTGGGTGATAATCGTCCAGCCATCGGCGAGCATTTTGTAATTTTTGACACCCATGTTGATCATTGGCTCAACGGCAATGACAACTCCCGGCACCAGTTCAAAATCGCCGTAAAGCTCATATTGGCGCGTGTAGTAGTTGGGTACTTGAATAGGTCCCCAGAGTTCACGTCCTATGCTATGTCCCACGAGTCCCTCGACGACCGAGAAGCCAGAGCGTCTGACATATGCCTCAAGCTCTTTGGCGATCTGGCTCCATTTGCGGCGCTGTGGAATGAGTTCTATCGCGCGGCGTAGATATGTCTCCGTCACGTCCAGCAACTTTTGTTTCTTCCCGTCGATCTTTCCAACGGGACGAGTTACAGCTGCATCGCCACACCAACCATTCAACCGACTACCGATGTCGATGCTGACGATATCACCTTCTTGTAAACGGCGCTCGCCAGGAATACCATGTACAATTTGCTCGTTTACAGAGATGCACGTTGCGGCAGGAAACGGAGATTTTGGACCAGGAACGCCCTTAAAGAGCGGTTCCGCATGGTGGTCTGCAATCACCTTCTCAACAGCTGCATTGATTTCGCGTGTCGTGATACCCGGCTTTACCAGTTCAGCCGCCGCTTGATGAGCCTCCCAGACCACCAGCCCTGCCTTACGCATCAAGGCGATTTCCTCTGCCGATTTGATATCATTTGTCATCTGTATATCCTATGGAACCAGCTGTGTTAGTGCTTTTTTATACGCGGTATATGCATCGTTGCCAAAGAGCACAAACATCACCTGTTGCAGGCTGGTCGGCTGCTGTATGTGCTCGATGACCGTTTTTGAAGCGATCGGAGCGGCTTCGTCCAGCGGGTAGCCATATACGCCTGTGCTAATCGAGGGGAAGGCAATACTTTTCAGCTTGCGCTCCTCAGCAAGATTTAGACATGTTTGGTAAGCGCTGGCGAGCAGACGTGCATCTTCGTCATGATGGGAATAGATTGGTCCAACGGCATGAAAGACGTATTCTGCCTTGAGGCGACCTGCTGTTGTGGGAACCGCGCTCCCTGTGGGGCAGCCGTTGTATTGCCTGCATTCCTGCATAATTGTTGGTCCACCTGCGCGGTGAATCGCCCCATCAACGCCGCCTCCGCCCGCAAGAGCGGAGTTCGCGGCGTTGACGATGGCGTCTGCCTGTACCTCTACGATATTGCCCCTTAACAGTGCAAGCGTGACACCATGTATAACTTGTGTCATCATAAAATCTTCTGGCATGACTTACACCAACAACCCAAACGGCTCTTCCAACAGGCGTTTGACCTCTTGCAAGAAGCGAGCCGCAATAGCTCCGTCTATGGCTCGATGGTCTGAGGAGAGTGTTACCTTCATGCGGTCACGCACAACCACCTGTCCATCGACGACAACGGGCGTGGGTGTGATAGAGCCAACGGCAAGAATTGCGGATTCGGGTGGATTGATAACGGCGGTGAAACTATCCACGTCGAACATACCGAGATTGCTGACCGTGAAGGTGCCACCACTGAAGTCTTCTGGGCGCAGTTTGCCCTGCCGGGCTGCCTCCGCTAAACGGCGTGTTTCGCGGGCAAGGTCAAGCATACTGCGACTATCGGCGTTGCGCACCACTGGCACAATCAGCCCCTGTTCCAGGGCCACCGCGACACCAACATTGACCTGCTTTTTCTGCAACAAGCGATCTTCGGCAAACGAGACATTCATCTCTGGCATCTTGACTAGCGTACGGGCCACAGCTTTGACGATCAGGTCATTGAAGCTGACCTTGATCGGGTTTGGATCTTTCGCCGCAAACTCGTTGATTTGCTTGCGCAGCTCCGCCAACTTGCCAGTGTCGATAACACTTGTGACGTAGAAGTGTGGTGCGGTCTGCATGCTCTGCGACAAGCGTTTAGCAATCGTGCGTCGCATAGCGGTTAGAGGAATTTCAACGACATCGCCTGTGCTTGTGGTAGCTGGTGCCGGGGCGATTGGTTCCGGCTCTGTCTGTGGTGCGATAGCTGTCTCGGCAACAGGTTGTGGAGTTTGTGTTTGTGGCACGGTTTGTGGCGCGACAGGAGCGGCCACTGCCGGAGTTGCTAGAGCGGATTCCACATCCATTTTGATGATGCGCCCATTGGGACCTGTACCTTGAATTTTCGTGTAGTCAAGGTTGTGTTCTTCGGCGAGGCGTCGGGCAAGAGGAGAGATAAAGACTCTTCCACGCTCAGCTGTTTGAACTGCGCTCTCTTGATATGCTACCTGTGTTTGTCCATTTCCGACTACAGCAGTAGACCCTTCTCTCACCGCATAGTTGCCATCTACCGGTACAGACTTTGGTGCTTCGGTGGCTTTCTCAACGCCTACATTGTCTACTGGAGCGTTGGAGCTTTCACCTTCGTTGGGAAGTGCTTCATCGGCGGCACCGACGAGTGCGATACTTGCCCC
>CAXTCR010000362.1:0-3453 GCA_964242555.1 uncultured Ktedonobacteraceae bacterium | reverse complement strand
GTCCTGCTTTTTGAAGGCTTTTTCATATTTCGTCCTGCGATCACACGGCTTACAAGAACTGTAACAGAACTGGTACAGGCGGAGGAACGAGCCTCGCATGTGGCAGAACTTAAGCGTAAGAATGAGGAGCTTGACTTGGCGCTCAATGAGGCGTTGGCGGCGAGCTTAAAGGTAAAGTATCCTGTACGTGCTGTCGCCTACGGGCACTATCAGGTGCAGGGTAGCCAAGGACACATTTATAGCGTTCACATTACTGAGGTTGATGGCAACCAGCTCCTGCGCTGCGAGTGTCCGGTCTACAAGCACAATCTTATCTGCTCACACTTTATGGCAGCGATGCCTCTGCATAAGTCTTTACTAGAGCATCGAAAGCGAGAAGCCCTGCAGATGCCTAATCCACCTTCTAGACCGGGCAATACAGGTCCTTTCTATCCTAGATAAACAAAGCCCTCACTGTTACATAGTGAGGGCTTTGTTTATCTACCTTAGAGCACGCTCTTATGAAGCGTTGCCAGGAATTCCATGTTGTTAGTAGTCTTAGACATATGCTGCAGCAGAGCCTCCATTGCTTCGAGACCACGCTGATCTGCGAGGGTTGAGAACATGCGGCGCATGACCACAACGGCACGCATTGTCTTGTCGTCGAGCAGGAGTTCTTCGCGGCGCGTGCTGGACAGCGAGATGTCGATGGCAGGATAGACACGACGCTCGGCGAGTTTGCGGTTCAGCACAAGCTCCATGTTGCCCGTACCCTTGAATTCTTCGTAGATCACATCGTCCATACGGCTTCCAGTATCAACAAGGGCGGTGGCGATGATCGTCAAGCTGCCACCCTCTTCGATCTTACGTGCAGCACCAAAGAAGCGTTTCGGCGGGAAGAGCGCGCTTGGATCAAGACCACCTGAGAGCGTGCGACCACTTGGCTGTACGGCAAGGTTATAGGCACGGCTCAGGCGCGTGATACTGTCAAGCAGGATTACCACATCACGCCCACTCTCGACGAGACGTTTTGCGCGCTCCAGAACCATTTCTGCGACGCGAGTATGGGCTTCGGTTGGCTCATCAAAGGTCGAGCTAATGACTTCGGCACGCACAGAACGTTTCATGTCCGTGACTTCTTCCGGTCGCTCACCAATCAGGGCGATCATCAGATGAACATCATTATAGTTTTCAGTAATCGAGTTAGCGATGGACTTGAGAAGCATCGTCTTGCCAGCCTTTGGTGGGGAAACGATGAGACCACGCTGTCCACGACCGATAGGGGAAACAAGGTTCACAATACGGCCAGAGATATTGGAGGGACTGGTTTCCAGGTCGAACATTTCGCGAGGGAAGATAGGAGTCAGGACATCGAAGTGGGGGCGACGTTTGGCGATATCAGGGTCGATACCGTTGATAGCTTCGACGCGTAGCAGACCATAGTACTTTTCATTATCTTTTGGAGGTCGTACCTGCCCTGAGACCATGTCACCGGTGCGCAGTCCAAAACGGCGAATTTGCGATTGCGAGACATACACGTCCATGTTGCCGGGGAGGAAGCGTTCCTGACGGAGGAAGCCAAAGCCATCTTCCACAATCTCCAGGACACCAGCACTGAAGATGTTGCCTTGCTGCTCTGTATTTGCCTGGAGGAGTCGGAACACGAGGTCTTGTTTCTTGAGGGCGGTATAACCGGAAAGTTCGAGGTCGCGAGCAATGTCGCGTAGCTCTGTAATTGTTCTGTTTTCTAGTTCAGCAATATTCACGTTGTTGTGGGACAGGACACATTCTTAGAGGAAGAACACGCCCATTCTCCTTTCTGTGTAGCACCAGTACGGTTTGGGAAGTGTACTTGAAACATGGGTAAGTAGATTTGTTACCCTTTTATGTAAGTAACGATAGGTGACATGCCTATTGGGACGAATTATTGGTACAACCACCAGACACCTTAAATGTGGTAAGGATTATATTAATCGCGTCCGCACACGAGCAAAGCAATGTGCGCGTCCCCGTAGTTCTTCCCAATGTACCAATGATGCATGTCCGAACGCGTCTCGTATATAGTACGCGTGCGAAGGCTGCCAGGATGAGAGTAAGAGGTATCAATGAACGATCCAAAGATATTATACACGCCTCAACATAGATACTGTGGGAAAGTTGGAACAGATTACGGACAGCGTGCTATGCATCTCTGGGGTTAGAATTACTATAGCATATCAAAAAGGGATTGTCAAGCAAAATGCACAATTTTTGTTGTAGAGGTCTAATTCATTACGCCCTGTTTGCACAGGTAACTGTTGGAAGATAATTGAAACGCATTCATACGTTCTCTATCATTTGTGATTGCTTGCAGGATGGAATGAAATTAGCCCCTACAATTGTCCTTATTGCTACATACCAGTATATACGTTATAATGCTGAACATACCGCCCTGGCAACGTCGCATGGGTCTGGCACCACGACGACCGTGGTCGTGTCCATTGAAGGACTGAAAGGAGTCGTAACACGCAATGCGTTTACCGAAAAACGATACAATGCTAGAAACTACTCGCGATCCGCTCAACACTGCTGATGCACAGGCTACCAGTGAGGGACACACACCCGTAAGTATTGCTGATATCTGGCAAGCTTACAAATTCCTTAAACCGATTATTCATCACACTACACTCGCGCCCTCGCGCACGCTGAGTAACATGACGGGCGTTGATATTTACCTCAAATCAGAACATATGCAGCGTGGCGGCTCCTTTAAGGTACGCGGTGCTGGCTACAAGATTTCCCGGCTCAAGGAAGAGCAACGACAGGCAGGAGTAATCGCCGCGTCTGCGGGCAATCATGCGCAGGGAGTAGCGATTGCGGCGGCACAGCATGGTATTCCCTGCACAATTGTGATGCCAGAGAATGCGCCGCTTGCGAAAGTTACCGCGACACAGGGCTACGGGGCACGCGTTGTATTGCACGGCGCAACCTACGATGACGCCTATGCGTGCTGTCTCGAACTACAACAAGAACTGGGTGCGACCTACGTCCACGCCTTCGACGATCCCGATGTAATAGCGGGTCAGGGCACGCTTGGCCTTGAGATGCTCAATGACCTGCCTGATGCCGACGCTATTGTGGTACCAGTCGGCGGCGGTGGACTGATCGCCGGCATCGCCATCGCCGCCCGTGCCCTCAAGCCAGACATCACCATCATCGGCGTACAGGCGGCAGGTGCCGGCAGTACCCGCGCCTCTTTAGAGGCGGGCAAGCTGAGCACCTTACCAGCGATCACCACGATTGCCGACGGTATCGCCGTCAAGCGCCCCGGCGCACTCACGTATGCAATTATTGAGAAACTTGTGGACGAGGTTGTACTCGTCGAGGACGAAGCCACGATTAATGCCGTATTGATGCTGATGGAACGCTGTAAGATGCTGGTCGAGGGTGCCGGTGCCGTGGGACTTGCCGCGCTCTTGAGCGGTGCTGTTGACC
>CAXTCR010000361.1:0-3461 GCA_964242555.1 uncultured Ktedonobacteraceae bacterium | reverse complement strand
GCACCCACAACCCCATTCTCCGATACCACTCAGTGGCAACCGGTAGAGCTAGGACAAACATGGGGCAAAAAACATAGCACGAGCTGGCTTGCCTTCGACCTGCCCACAACAACCGTCCCGACAACAATACACCTCGACTGGAATACAAGTAGCGATGATAGTATCCTTTTAGTCTTGGAGGCAACCGTCTTCCTCGATGGTCAAGC
The DNA here is from genome assembly GCA_964242555.1 of uncultured Ktedonobacteraceae bacterium. Lineage (GTDB taxonomy): Bacteria > Chloroflexota > Ktedonobacteria > Ktedonobacterales > Ktedonobacteraceae > JBBQVS01. Next base: position 3,255 of record CAXTCR010000361.1, on the reverse strand, counting down.
CATTGGTGGCTTGGATTATCGACATCTCTTCCTCTTGCTCCCGGAACGAGCGCAAGATGGACAACCTCATACGATCACGATTCAGGCATACACCTCCGTTCCCATGCCTTTCGGTGGTATCGCCCTACGTCACAGAAATACTGCCCTCTGGCAGCTCTACTTTCAGATGCTTACTACCTTTGAAGCACTGCTTACAATGGGCGAAAACGCTCCCGTTCGACACTCCCTAGTAGAACAGCTCAACAATGCATACACCGTACTCGATTTGCGTGAGGGCTGGAACAGCGAACGTCTACGTGCCTCAGCATCGTTAGCATATGATTATCTACAATCTGCCCTCAACGAATATCCAGAAGCATCACATGTGCCTGGCATCACCCTGAGCGGGCATGCCCATCTCGACGTTGGCTGGCTCTGGCCCTACTGGAGAACGCGTCAGAAAATTGCCCATACCGTCTCAACCGTCCTTAATCTTATGGAGCGTTATCCTCATTTGCACTATAGCCAGAGTCAGCCACAGGTGTTGCAATGGCTAAAAGAAGACATGCCGGAAATCTACGAACGCCTCAAAGCGCGTGTCGCCGAGGGACGTTTTGAGCCTGTCGGTGCGATGTGGGTCGAGGCCGATTGCAATCTGACATCGGGAGAGTCTCTTGTACGTCAAATTCTACACGGCACACGCTTCACACAACAAGAATTCGGCCTCACTCCACATCATATCTGGCTGCCCGATGTCTTCGGCTATAGCGCTGCCCTGCCACAAATTATGCGCGGCTGCGATATCCCCGTCTTTATGACCACAAAAATTAGCTGGAACCAGTTCAATCGTATGCCCTGCGATACCTTCCGTTGGCGCGGCATCGACGGCACAGAAGTCCTGACACATTTCGTAACAGCACCGGACCCGCATGCCACCAACACCTACTACACCTATAATGGCCCTCTGCGCGCCTCCGACATGCCGGGAACGTGGGATAATTACCGCCAGCAAGGGATAAATGATGATTTGCTCTATCTCGCAGGATGGGGAGATGGTGGCGGTGGCCCAACCGAGGAGATGCTGCAAACCTCACAGGTGCTTGCCAATATACCAAACTTCCCCACTGTTCGCTGGGGCCGTGTTGATAACTACTTCTCTTCTCTCTACAAACGCGTCTGGGAACATCCCCAACTTCCACGCTGGGTAGGTGAGCTATACCTTGAATATCATCGCGGCACCTACACCTCTCAGGCGCGCATAAAGGCACTCAACCGCCAGTCCGAACTGCTCTATCGCGAAACAGAACTGCTCAACTCGTGGGCCAGCCTGTACGGTATGCCCTCACGCCAGGAAGCTCTGAACAAAGGCTGGCAATTACTCATGCTCAATCAATTCCACGATGTGCTTCCTGGCTCCTCCATCCGCGAAGTCTACGACGACGCCATCCGCATTTACGACGACGTGAGACGCATCGCCGAAGAAATTCGCACCGAAGCCTTGAATACCTTAAGTACCCACTTCGGGCTGGCCCAGCATGGTGTCGCCTTCTTCAATACGTTGCCGTGGGAACGCACTGATCCATTGCAGGTTCCAGATTCGCGTATATCCAATGTTGAGGGGACGCAGGGAACCACCGACTGGGACAACAACCCGCTCACCCTTGTCGATGGTGTGTCTATGCCCTCTTGCGGCGTTAGCATCTTCTCCGAACCATCAATTGCCCCCGACGAAGCCCTCTCACAGGCTTGCTCTATCAATACAACTGACGAAGGTGGCGTTGTGCTCTCTAATGCCTACTATGATCTTACCATCGACACGCACGGCGAGATACAGCGTTTATACGACAAAGGTGCCCAGCGAGATGTCTTTACTGAAGGGCAAACCGGCAACAGGCTGATTGCCTACGAGGATAGGCCCCTCAACTTCGATGCCTGGGATATCGACCTGTTTTATGAGGAGAAACCATATCCGTTAAGCGAAGTTTCTTCTCTTCGTATAGCCGAAGAGGGACCTGTTCGCGTCACCGTCGAGATCGAGCGTCGCTACCTGAACTCTCGCATAACCCAGCGTATCTCGCTCTGGCGTTCCTCTCCTCGCATAGATTTCGCTACCGAGATAGATTGGCAACAGCATCAGACCCTGTTGAAAGCTGTCTTTCCCCTAGCCATCAATACTTCACGGGCAACCTATGAAATTCAATTCGGCAGTGTTGAACGCCCAACACATCGTAATACGTCATGGGATATGGCGCGCTTCGAGGTATGTGCCCATCGTTGGGTCGATGTAAGTGAAGGTGGCTACGGCGTAAGCTTGCTCAACGATAGCAAGTATGGCCATGACTGCCACGATAACATCCTGCGTCTGACCTTGCTCAAATCAGGCGTCTATCCGGATGCCAATGCTGATGGAGGTATCCACCGCTTCACCTATAGCCTCCTCCCACATCATGGCGATTGGCGAGAGGCCCAAACCGTTCGTCGCGCCTATGAACTAAATGTCCCCGCCTTCGTGCTCGGCAATCAGTCACTACCAGAGCAGTCGAACTCTACTCAAGACGTATTGACCATTGAGGCATATTCGCTCGTCTACACCGACTGCGATCATGTTGTCGTTGAAACCGTAAAGCCTGCCGAGGATGGTGATGGTCTGATCGTGCGCCTGTACGAGGCACATAATCAACGTGGACATGGCTCCCTCACATTTGCTACATCTCTCCAATCAGTGCAGGAGTGCAATTTGCTGGAAGCACCATTACATGAAGTACCGCACCTGGATACTAGCTTTAGCTTCCAGGTGCGGCCCTTCGAGATCAAAACGTTTCGCGTACACCTTAATCGTGCATAGCAACCGTTGCTACTTTTTTTCGAGTTTCATCGCGAGAAATTCTTCCTCGGTGATAAAGCGGACATCACCAATACGAGGTACTGTTATGTCTGGCACAAAACTGTCAGTAAATTTTTCTTGTGCGTATTTGCCCTGTTGCACAAATACGGCGGTGAGTTTGTCGCCTAGAATGTGCTTTGAGTCGACGAGTATCTTTGGTTTATCGTCGATCATGACATAATGATCGGCAGGATAATTCTTCTTGATATCGTCAATGTTTTCCTGCTTGTGCGTATAGATTAAGACACGCCCACCTACTGCATCTGCAAGGTGACTGTTCACAATCTTCTCCGCCTGGAAAATCAAATCGCCGTCCGAGACAACAACGGTTGTGCCGATCGTCTGCAAGTACGCCAGCGTCTCGAAAACAAATGGGTACAGCTTATCAAAAA
>CAXTCR010000360.1:0-3465 GCA_964242555.1 uncultured Ktedonobacteraceae bacterium | reverse complement strand
TACCTAAACCCGTTGCCACTGCGCTCTCGTGGTCTGGGCGGAGCGTCCCCGAGCCGCGTTCGGGGAATGATACAGGCAGCGGGCGCCCTGGCTCAACCACAGGCCTCCCTTCAGCTTCAATGAACGCCTATGGGGTTAGCCCCTGTGGGCGTCCGTTTCCCCAAATAATTTCTCAATGTGCATACTCAGATCCGTACTGAGGAGATTTGATAGGTGAGGATTTGATGCATTACATCCCGTATTGCTCGTTTACCAACGTCGATAGGGTTTATGAGGGAGTGTTACTTGCTCGACGTAAAAGACTATAAGAACATCCAAGGTTTAAGCAAGAGGATTTACGCTATTCCACGTTCCAGTCGACTCAAGCGGACGGAAGCGGGCAAACAATTCTTCGCGATACCACTGCTCGCTTCTCGTACGACGTATCACATTGATGTGCTGTGTATTCTGTCCATAGGCGAATGTTGTAACAGAGGGAAGCGTACGCCAGAGACTGATTGTGGCTTGATGCAGAAATGGAGACTCGCCAACCCCAATAGAGTTGATATAGTCTGGTTGTTGCAGGAGTTGCTCCGCGACTGAGGGCACAGCCTCCAGAAACGCTCGTCGCTTCGTCACACGAAGGGTTGCTCGCGTCAAAATGAGCCACGGCCCCGGCTCTGGTGACTCTACAGGCTTCATAGCCGCAAATGGGTCGCTCCCCCCCCATTTACCATGCCAGCGCACTGGACGCATATGCACCGTCCATACTTCGTCGGCGCGCTGTTGTATACGCCTCATAACCGATGAGTTTGACTCGAAATGCTTCAAGGCAGCATAAGAGTCCCAGACGGTAAACATGGCATACCGCTGTAGATCGGCATGTGGGTCAAATGCGCGTCCCTTACCAACGCCGAGCAGACGCCAGAAACGCAAATCAGGCGTGAGCGAGAGTGGTAAGCGATCTAATCCAAGACGTGATAACGCAGCAATACTCTCGCGTTTAGGATAGTGGGCGAGCGTAAAGGCTACTATTGGTTCGTTTTCGGCTATCTGCATACAATGCTTTCTAGTAAAGTTCCTCCTCAATAACGAATGAGAAGGGCATTACAAATTATCTATAGCAGCCATAGACATGTCAAGACCAAGACGTAAACCACGTCCATCACTGTCTAGCGCAGGATTGTAGACTGCAAGCGATAGGACATTGACCTTTACGGAGCGTGCCGCCGCCCCTACACACTCGATGAGAGCATGACGGGGTGGCCAGTACGGGGCAGGAGTCATTCCGCCAGGGAGTTCCTCTGGCCCGGCCACATCCAGGTCGAGATGCATATACCAACCCTTTGCCTCCGCTGAACGAGGTTTCAGCGCTGCCTGTACCCGCTCTGCTACATCGCCTTCCATAAGCTGCCGGGCGTCAATGTGCAAAATTGGGTGATGGTGCAATATCTCTACTTCGGCGGTATCAAGGTCACTGGTTCCGATTAATGCCGCTGCTTGTGGTCGTACAGCCCTATCCAATCCAGCCGCGAGGCGCCAATCTTCCAGGTCTAGGCCAAGAGCAACACCATAGGGCAGGCCGCCAAGAAAGCCTGTTGTGCTTGTCTCCATCGTATTCATATCACCGTGCGCATCGAACCATACTACTCCCGGTGCACCCTTTGCCTGAGCAAGTCCACCGATCGCGCCAACTGCATGTGTACAATCACCCTCAAGCGCAAGCACAAAGCCATCCTCTTCGGCGAGCGCTTCCTTTATCGCTTGTGCAGTATGTCCCGCGATGCGTCCCAAATTCGTGACACCATCGCGTGTGCGTTCAGCCTTTGGCAGATCAATCTCGACAACCCTACGTACAGTATGTTCCCTTGCCTCAATCTGCTGTACGATACCCGCATCGAGAAAGGCTTTTGGGCCAGCAGCGCAACCCCAGCGAGCGACATCAACCTGAAAGGGCACGCAGACAATAGTGAAATTCATGAGAGTAATTTTCCTTCTTGTAGTGTGTAAACCTGCTACATTCTTCCTTACAAAGCTAGTATCGACTAGTGTCTGGATGACGAACGATGCTCCGGGCTTAGTTGCTCCAACACATTACTCTCATCTTCACTTTGAGCCTCGTATGTGCTGGGAGCCTCCTCAATGTGCCAGACACCTCCATTAAGAATTACATACTGCCATTGGAGGTTACGACTGTTGTTGAAGTCTGCAGGAGTCGCTGTCTTCAGTAAATCCAGCACATCTTCAGGTGGAATGTCACGAATATTTAATTCACCCTTTTGTACTTTGGCAACGTAGTTCCGTACTATACCATGAGGATCAGGGCGAAATATGACACGGTCCATATAGCGCAGATTATGTTCAGCGGCTTGCCGGTGTTCAGGGGTGTCCATATCAATCGCGATGCGCCGGCGTAGCGCTTCAAAGTAGCTGTATTGGATAATGCCACTGCAGATAAATTTCAATACAGAAGTGGAGTCTGATGAGTCCCATTTTTTGAAAAGGTCGGCTATCGTTCCAGCAGCATCGGCAATAATAGGTACACCACCGAGATGACGTTCTGCTGCACGTTGCGCGTAGAGCGCAGCTAATTCTGCCACCGTTTTATGGTCATAGAGACCATTGATATGATCCATTGCGATACCCCGAACATGTCGTAGATAGCTGATCGCGTGCCCATCTTCAGGATCACGTGGATCATGGCGCGACTTCTCGTAGGGGTTTTCCATGTACCAGTCTAAATGCGCACGTTTGATGCCAACATTGAACTGCTCGAATGGAACAACCTCATTGCGCCAACTTGCAATATGCACACCCTTTGTCATCGCCTCGATAAGAAATGTGTTGTCATAGCCTTTTTCGGGATCACTCAACAAATACAAAATCGCTGAATGGCTCCATTTACTGCCGGTTGCGACACGTATCATGCGGGCAAACACTTCTTTTGGGTCCTTGTTTACTCGTAACACCACATCAGCGACACGCATATATGGTCCCTCATCGCTCGTTTGCAAAAAGTAGGTCAGAGGGTCATTGCTCACATGAATGGCTCGATAGGCCATATTACTTGCTCCTTGTCATTATACTCTTCCACTTTATGATTATGCATGTATGTGACACTTTTGGCAAGAGCAAGATCAACAAGCCGCTGCATTGTTGGATGTGTTTGCATTCAACAACGCAGGGGCTTGTTGGTATGGCTTCTATTCGTTAATACTGAATTTCTAATCTACAACGCAATAAGTTGTTGTGCATCCGTACAAGCATCACCAAACCACGCGAGAGACTCACTCAGCGCGACAACTGATCCAACCACAATAATAGCTGGTGACTTGATCTTTACCGCTTTCGCATGGTTCGCGATTTTATCAAGCCTATCTATGACCACGCGTTGATACTCCGTTGTACCTTGCTGTATCACAGCAACAGGCGTATTTGGCGCAAGAGAGTTTTGGAGTAAAAGGTGTGTGATTCTCGGTAACGCCT
>CAXTCR010000359.1:0-3468 GCA_964242555.1 uncultured Ktedonobacteraceae bacterium | reverse complement strand
GACCTCCCTTCAGCTTACGTTAACGCCTATGGGGTAGCCCCTTGTGGGCGTCCGTTTTCCAAAGGAGGAATTATGACTAATATCGTTGAGGATGTGCCAGTTCTTCCAGTAGACCCATTTGCTTTGGACAATTTACTCGATCCGCTTGCTATGCACGAGGAGCTTCGCGAGGCGGGACCGGTTGTGTATTTGGATGCGTATGGTGTGTGGGCAATGGCGCGGTATGAGCAGGTCAATGCATCGCTCAAAGACTATGAGACATTTTCATCTGGTGCGGGTGCAGGACTGAGCAATTTTCAGAAGGAGAAGCCATGGCGTACTCCAAGCCTGTTGCTTGAAGCTGATCCACCACTTCATACGCGTGCACGCGAGGTGGTGGGTCCGGTCATGGCACCACCTGTACTTAAGGCATTGCGCGGCGATTTTGAGCAAGAAGCACACAAATTAGTGGACTCCTTGTTGGCGTTGGGGAGTTTTGATGCTATTCCCCAGCTTGCAGAGGCGTATCCTCTTAAGGTGTTTGGGGATGCCGTTGGAGTGCCTGAGGAAGGACGCGAGAACCTGCTGCCCTATGCCAATATGGTATTTAACGGGTTTGGGCCGCGCAACCAGTTGTTGGCCGATGCGATGGCAAATGCACAACCTGTTTTGCAGTATATTGGGCAAAGTTGTAGTCGCGAGGCACTACGCCCGGGAAGCTTTGGTGCACACATTTGGGCAGCGGCTGAAGCTGGTAAGATATCGGAAGAGTGGGCGGCACTGCTTGTGCGCTCGCTTCTGAGCGCGGGCTTGGATACGACGATTAATGGTCTCGCGGCGACGGTCTATGCGTTTGCCAGTCATCCCGAGCAGTGGAGCATTTTGCGACAGGACCTGTCGTTGGCGAAATCAGCATTTGAGGAGGTTATACGCTGGGAGTCCTCGGTGCAGACATTCTTCCGCACGACGACGCGTGAGGTACAGGTAACGGGTGTACGCATTCCTGAGGGAGAGAAGGTATTGTTGTTCCTGGGGTCCGCTAATCGTGATCCACGACGGTGGAGCAATCCCGATAGCTTCGATATCCGAAGAAATGCTTCTGGTCATGTTGGATTCGGTATGGGAATTCATCGTTGCGTTGGGCAAACGGTGGCGCGTGTGGAGGCGGAGGTCTTGTTGACCGAACTGGCACAACGTGTTGAACGTATCGAGATTAGTGGGAAGCTGCAACGCAAGGCAAACAATACGATGCGAGCATGGAGCAGTCTGCCTGTAACAATTTATCCTGCACGTCAATAATGACATTATTTCTAGCGCCGTTGGTGCCGTTGCTCTTCTACGCTCCGATTGGTGGAGCAATAGGAGCCTCGTTAGCTATTCGGCCCCCTTCCATTAGTAGAGAATAGTTAGCCCAAATATGTGTGCAAAACGCTTTATTAAAGTTTGTGACATTTGTAGGTAGTAATCGACGGCTGCTCACTGCACTGCCTTCATCATTCCCTGAACGTTCACAAAGGAACTCCTCTTATGCATAAGCGTCTCACGTATAAGGGGAGTTCCTTTGTGAACGTTGTGTTTAATTGCCAATTTAATTTATTTACGCTACTACCACATTGCTAGCAGGCACCCACGCTTGACGATGATTGTAATTGATCGAGTACCAGACGTTGCTGGTGGCATCTTCGACAACTGAGTAGCCGGAGACAAAGACCGCGCCGTTAGGAGCATCCCCAATGTGATAATCGCTAGTCGCGGTATTTGTCGTTGGTCTACCGGAGACCTGAACCGGCGTGCCATCGGCACTTTTAAGCGTTACAACTGTTCCTTTGCCTTTAAATGCGGTGTTAGGAGGAACGGCAAGCCACGCGAGCTTTGCGTGCGTAAAGAACGTGGGCTTACTGGCGTGTGCCTGATCGGACTCGCCATACCAGACCTCATATAAAGTTTTGCCTGTCCCTGCTGGGTCCTTCACCTTCGCAAGATAATAGTAGCTGATCTCTGGCTCAACGTTGTTTGTCACGTCGGTGATATCAGTTGGTGTTCCCTCCTGTGGAATGAGGCCTGATTTTGTACTGGGTCCATTGTACAGGTAGAAGAAATTGAAGTTGGCTGGTGACTCCGTGCCACCTCCACCTAAGAATCTTAGTGCTGTTGTAGGACGAAGTACGAGAATGTGAGAGGTTACAGAAAGGGCGATATCTGGCACATCTAATTGCTTAGTTTGTAGACGCACCTCTTTCAAATAATAGCTCCACATCCAGTAAGGACCGGGATCGACGTTATTTGGTGTATTTGCCAAGTTCGGCGCTGGAATGGTGGCGTGCGAGACAATGTGATTATGATCCACCGGAATATTGTATTTTTGAGTCAGGTAAGCTGTGAGCTTTGCAGACGCTTGATATTGAACCGAGTTATAATACAGAAAGCCCGTTGCATCAAAGCCAGCATGCTCTATGCCGATGCTATGCTGGTTGAACCAAAGGTTGCCAGCGTGAAAGGGAACGTCCTTTTCATGTACAAATTGATAGATCGTTCCGTCTGTATCAACGAGGTAATGGGCCGCAACGTTGCTATTTGGATTCTCAAAGGCATTAATAGTGTCTTCTGCCGTTCCTTCAGCATCGTGAATCACTATATGGCTAATCGTGCCATCATTTTGACGATAGCCAGGACCATAATGACTCGAAGAGAAGTAGTTGCATGGAGCATTCGTTCCGGGGACAAGGTCGCAGTCATGTTGGGCAGGGTTTAAGATGCAATTGATCGCGCCAGGATAATCTGTATTGCCATTATTCGTGCAACCTGCTGGAAGACTCACAATTGCCGTGGGGTCGGTGTTAGAGGCAATTGTTACTGCGCTTGCAGACACTTGCTGTGGCTGCACCGTGATAACTTCGCCGCTGTCAGTCGTTGTGCTAAAACCGCTTTGTAGCAGTTTGTATACCTGACTGGCATACAAGTGGGCCGTAAAGCGTGAACTCCCATTGCTGAAGATTTCAATAGCTCCTCGCCAGCCTTCTAACGTCGTAGGTAAGGCATGTGTTGGAGAGATTTGTAGAGCATCGTCACTAAGAATAAATGCTGCACCACGAATATTAAGAACCATATCATGTTGCAGTTGGTCAGGTGAGACGCCAAGCTTTTGTGCCGCCCGATTTAGGGTATCAGAAGCCGGATTTTGTGGCACTTGTAGTATGCCAGTATGTTTGTCCTTCTCCTTATCCATACTATCAGCGTGTTTCTTTGCAGCTTGTTGTGGTGTATCAATCATAGGTTGTGTCAAGCCACAACCGTACGCCCTGCCAACACTCGCTTGACCATTTCGCATAGAAATATGAGACTCTTGCTGACACACAGCTTTCAAGAGGTCTTCGGGCACGGAAAAATCATGTGATGCTTGTCCAAATGCGCTCTCAAGCGGTCCTGCTGCCTTTACATGTGAAATCGACTGAAAAGCAAGCAGCCCAGAAAGTGAAATAGCTAGCACAA
>CAXTCR010000358.1:0-3506 GCA_964242555.1 uncultured Ktedonobacteraceae bacterium | reverse complement strand
GTATCATTCTGTACCTCTTGAGCGGTGGAGACCGCCTTGCGGTTAATATTGCTTGGCAACGCACCAGCGAGACCACGATCGGGCGTGAGCACGATGAAGCCGACGTTGTGGACAGGACGTTTTGTGAGCAGTGCTACACCTTCGCCGATGTCCTCACTTGAGGCTGTTGCGAGACGAGAGACAAGCTCACGTATCTGCTCCGCAAAGGGGCGTGCCTGTTGGACACGCTCCTGTGCTCGACGCATCTTGCTACTCGCCACCATTTGCATCGCTTTGGTGATCTGCGCGGTGTTCTTGACGGAGCCAATACGCCGCCGAATATCTCGGAGTGATGGCATAGGTTCCTCCTACTTAACGAGCTTCGTTCGTCTGGTTCATGCCACCACCAGTAGCTGGATTGCCCGCGGTGGCCTCTGCCTGAGCATTGCCTCCAGCTATTTGAGTAGCATCGGCAGTCTGCCTTACGCCATCATCACTACGTGGCGCTGCTGTTTGCTTGTATTCATCGATGGCCGCGTTCAATTTGTTCAACAGATCGCCGGACATCTTGTTCTTCTGCTTGACCGACTTGTCAACAACCTCGCTCACGATTTCTGGATGGTTCGCCGCCATGTAGCGGTGGAAACCCTCTTCCCATGCCGCAACCTTGTCCAGTGCAACGTCGTCAAGGTAGCCTTTTGTGGCTGCATAGATGATCAGGATTTGCTGCTCGACGGCCATTGGACGGTACTGACCCTGTTTCAGTATTTCGGTGAGACGCTGTCCACGGTCGATACGGCTCTTGGTGGCCTTGTCCAGGTCCGATGAGAACTGCGCAAAGGCCGCGAGTTCGCGGAACTGTGCCAGGTCAAGGCGAAGTGTACCAGCAACCTGCTTCATACCGGCGACCTGCGCGCTAGAGCCTACGCGCGATACAGAGTTACCCACGTTAATGGCGGGACGAATACCGGCGTTGAACAGGTCTGTCTCCAGGAATATCTGTCCATCGGTAATCGAAATCACGTTTGTTGGAATGTAGGCCGAGATGTCGTTTGCCTTGGTCTCGATCAGAGGCAGAGCCGTCAGAGAACCACCGCCGTAGTCCTTATTCAAACGTGCCGCACGCTCTAGCAAACGAGAGTGCAGGTAGAACACGTCGCCAGGATATGCTTCGCGTCCAGGAGGGCGGCGAATGATGAGCGAGATGTTGCGATAGGCATCCGCATGTTTTGTCAGGTCGTCATAGATGATTAAGGCGTCACGCCCGGTCTCCATGAATTCCTCACCCATTGCGCAACCGGAGTAGGGTGCAAGGTACTTCAAGGGTGCGGGATCAGAGGCACTACTGGCAACGATGATGGTGTACTCCATCGCGCCATGTTGCTCCAGAATTTGCTGGGTACGTGCAATTGTCGAGTTTTTCTGTCCAATTGCGACATAGATACAGAACAGATTCTGCCCCTTCTGATTAATGATGGTGTCGATGGCGATGGCACTCTTACCAGTCTGGCGGTCGCCAATGATGAGTTCACGCTGACCACGTCCGATAGGAACCATACTGTCGATAGCTTTGATGCCTGTTTGTACAGGAACAGTCACACTTTGACGTGTAATCACGCCGGGGGCGACGCGCTCAACCGGGCGAAACTTATCGGTATTGATTGGGCCTTTGTCATCAAGGGGTTGACCTAATGGATTGACGACGCGCCCAAGCAGGGCATCACCAACAGGCACCTGCACGATACGTCCAGTGGTGCGTACTTCGTCATCCTCTTGAACTTGTGTAAAGTCACCCATAATTGGACAACTGACTGTCTCTTCCTCAAGGTTAAAGGCGAGACCGAACAGGCCGGTACGGGGAAATTCTACTAACTCGAGATACTTAGCATCGGATAGGCCATACACACGAGCTACACCGTCCTGAACCGAAATCACGGTTCCGACGCTGGCGGTGGAGGTTTCGTTTGTGCCGAAGCCTACGATGTTTTTCTCAATAATATCGCTGATCTCATCAGCCCACGTTGCCATGTGTTTTCTCCTTCATGGAGCGGTAATTATTGGATGTTATACAGGAGTCTATCTATTGGACTATCAATCTTTTTGGCAAATTCTGTAGGGGCCGGTATATCGCGTCCTCTTGACAATCGGCATGCCGATTAAGGGCGTGATGTATCGGTCCCTACAGCAGGTTTTGAGCCTGGAACAGTATTATAACCTGCTTGTCCATCTGTCACAGTTTCGGTGTGCGGACCAGCCGGTATTGTACCATAGGTCTCGGTGTTTGTTGCTGCTGGCGTTGTGCTATACGCCGCAGCATCTCGTACAGCACTAGAACTGTTATCCATATCAACTGAGCCGATTTCTCGTACTGTCTGGTCAAGCTCTTCTTTTGTGAAGAAATCGGTATGTGAACTTGAGACACCCGAAAGTAGTCTTTGCTCGAGGACGCTCAAACGATAACGAATACTGCCATCGATGACCTGATCGCCAACGCGTGCGACAACGCCACCCAGAATTGAGGGATCAACGTGCGGGTTTACAATGATATGTTTGCCCGTGCGTTCCTCCAGCGCCTGCTGAATAGAGCGTGTTTGTGTCGCGTCAATTTGCGTCGCTGTTGTTACTTCGGCAACGGCTTCATTACGGTAGTCGCGTACCATTTGCTCTAGCTCAGAGGCGATAGAGCGTGCGTACTCGACGAGATTGCGTTGAACAAGCAGTAACGCAAGATTAAGCGATGTTGGCAACGCTCTTCCTTGAAGAGCGTCACGTAAAGCCTTTTCCTTGCGTCGTGCCGGCACTTTTGGCTCAAGCAGTAGAAACGAAATTTTGCGGTTCGAAAAAAGCTTACCTATCTGTTGCACATCTTCAAGCGTGCGGTCAATCGTATTCTGCTTGCGAGCGATATCGAAGATGGCGGCTGCATAGCGGCGTGCCACCGCTCCCCTTAACATTACTGTTCCCTCGATGTGTTGCTAGCAGTGACGAATTCCTGCACCAGACGACGGTTGTCGTTGTTATCGACAGAGCGACCGATCACGCGTCCTGATGCATCAATTGAAAGATCAACCACAAGACGGCTCAACTCGTTGCGCGCACGGTTCGCCTCTTGCTGGATACGAGCGACCTGCTGCTGACCGATTTGTTCCGCGCGTGCGTGAGCATCCTCGACAATACGATTGGCTTCCTGCTGGGCGGTCTTCTGGGCGCGCTCGATTGTTGCCTGTGCCTCACGGCGGGCATCCATTAGAATGCGTTCTCGTTCGCCTCTCGCCTCGGCCAGATCGCGTTTTGCTTTCTCCGCGTTTTCAACACCTTCGCGAATCACGGCCTCACGTCGTTCGAGTGTTCTGATGACGAGTGGAAACGCGTAACGCCAGAGAATGAAGAAGACGATGCCAAAGGTGATAAGCTGCGAGAGGAAAGCCAGCGCGTTAATACCAAGCCCATCAGAAATAGAAGCGGCAAGAACAATGTGTGTGGCTAACTGCATAGTTGGCCTCCTTTCATCAGAGTAATAGTGTTCT
>CAXTCR010000357.1:0-3536 GCA_964242555.1 uncultured Ktedonobacteraceae bacterium | reverse complement strand
GTTGGTCGTAACTGGTCGAGTGCGTCCAGTGAAGGTAAACCATGCGCCGACAAGACCAAGAATGACGAGGGCAGCTACTACGCTCTCAGCTATACGGAAGAGACGTGTCTTCTGACCAGTTTTCTGCCTGTACGTAGTGCTTACGATTGTCCCATCGTCCAGATTGCTAAAGATTATTTCATCGCTTTCATCCGTAAGATTATTCTCGTCTTGCTTCATCCCGTCGGCATGCATGTCATCTCTAGTCCCTTGATCTCCTTCAGCATCTCGAAGAGATGGAAGGAGCAAATGTGATAGTGTATGTGCTGAGAAGAATGCTTTCTTCCTTTGTTGGGCATGCAAGTGAACAACCTCGCGTACATAGGGACTCTCATCATTTTTTAAGCGCGCAATGTCTACAGACACTTCCAACGCTGCTAGCGTAAGTACGGCTGCTTCGCGTACAAGCCAAGATGAGTCGTCCAGGCAGGCAACAATTCTCTCTTGTGGTGCCTGCTCCCTCCACTGCTCTAATGCGCGAACCCCAACTGCACGTACTGACTCATCGCTATCGTCTAACGCTTGCAGCACAGTTTCTAAGGATGCTTGCTTTTGTAGTGCGTCTATACGCTTGTTTAACGATGTAGGCTCTATGCTGTTCCCAGTTGTGGGCAGTCCTATGCGTCCCATCAGTGTAGGCAAGAGCGAACGCGGTGCCTGTCTTTGCTGCTCTTCTTTCACCTTACCCCACCTCCTTTGTATCCGGCTGTAGTAGCTGTCTCAGAAGTTTAGTGCCACGATGGACATTCGACTTGACCGTCCCAAGTGGCTGTTGTAGACGTTTTGCAATCTCGTCATAACGCAAATGTTCAAGATAGTAAAGCTTAATGGTTTCTCCATAGGCTTGTGGCAATAGCTCAATGGCTACAAATAGCTCCCGTTGATCTTCACGAAGACAGGCTATGACATCAGGCTCGAGTGCAGAGTCTTCTATGTTGAGGAGGGGGCTATTTTCCGAGAAATCAAGCGGCACGGAGGGAAGATAGACGCTGCGTGTACGATTGGCGCGAAGATAGTTGTAATAGGTGTTGCGTGTAATCTCGAAAAGCCACGCTTCTAGCCTCAGTATGCGAATCCTCTCAATGGGATAGCCTTTTAGCGCGTAGTATGCCCGCTCTAGTGCGTCCAGCACGATCTCTTCAGCTATCTGGGGATCATGAGTTCGCGCCAGTACAAAGGCATACAAGCGGTCTTGATATTTCAACACCAAGCGCTCGTAGGAGCCATCAAGGTCTAACGCTAGTAGTGTGAGCAACTCTGTGACCGGCTCACTGTGATTGTGCCTCATAGCATCCCTTCGTGCCTCTCTTTCATCTCTTCACAAGACTATAACACGGCACGTTGGAAAGAAGTTGCACAACGTGTAGGGGTCTCATTCATTACACCCTGCGTGCCAATTGATTGTGTGGTGAGTATTGATGAGACGTTTCATCATTTCTTCCAACATAGTCAATTGTTGCGAAGGGTGTAATGAATGAGACCCCTACAAGAGTATCACTACGCGGGAACTTGCCATACATCAAGAGTTGAGCCTACTGGATTAACCGTGCCATTTGTACTTAACGAAAGCAGGTATTTGCCATCGGGCGAGTATTGAGCTGTCATAACGTTCTTGTCGCTACCATAATACAGTGCAACAGTTCTACCAGTTGTAGCACTCCACATATCTATTTTATTATCACCGCCACCTGCTGTTATAATAAAGTATTTTCCGTTTGGTGACAAGTTAAGCGGTGCGTAAGTAGACGAAGAGGTATGCGTAGCTATCTTGTGACTTGTTAACGCATCCCACACCTGGAATGTCGAGGTATGATTAGGTTCAGGTGTCACAATATATTTCCTGCCAGCATATGTTGTGTATGCACCACCGATCGCTGGTAGCGGAATATCAAGTGTGAGACGATTGCTGTTGACATCCCATACTTGTGTATGTGTTGCATGTTGTGGGTCGATCTCGTTGTAAGAAACGATATGTGTGTTATCAAGCCATAGGTAATAGGCTCCTGGTGGACTCATAACGTCATGGCGCGTCAACACCACTTTGCCTGTGGCGGCATCCAGAATTTGTATTGACTGCTCGTTGGGAACAATCGCTATATACTTTCCATCAGGCGAAAATGCTTGTTGATACGGACTTACTGTATCGGAGCGTACTGTCACAACAAATTGTCGTTGTGTCGTCAACGTATTCCATGCCTGCATGATGCCATCTGCCGTTGTTGAAAGTAATTGACGATCATCATGTGACCATTCGAGTGCCTTCGCGGGAGTATGAACGCCTTGTAGCACAACAAGCGGCTCTATCTTTGTCACATTTGCAATCGTGATGATGCCATTGTCACTGCTTAAGGCAATACGGGTGCCGTCATTTGACCATTGCGCGATAATGCCTGTGCTACTCTGGGCAATTTTAGGATAGGAGGCGTCAAACACTGTTTTGTTTGTGAGAACCGATTGTATTCGTATGTGGAGTGCGGAGCCAGTGTTATCCACAGTACAAACAGATAGTCCATCAGGAGTCAAGGCCGCAAGTTTTCCTGTTGTCGTCTGCGCCACTACATCTGGATTTGCAATTGTAGTTACCTCTTTTGTGACGACATTGATAAAGTGCAGCAGTGTATTTTGTTTGTCAGAGATGTAGACATACTTGCTATTGCTTGTCCAGTACACTGCTGGCGTCATCTCATTCTGGTGATATAAAATCCTTCCCTTAATGGTACGTGCTGTACCTGTACGATTTTGTGTAGAGGTATGAACTGCTTGAGTTAATGCAAACCATGATCCAGCAAGACCCAGTACGACCATAGCAGCAACAACGATCTCTACTACTCGCATAACTGGACGTTGCATTTTTTTTCGTGGCGTCATATCTTGAGGAGACGTAGTGCTTCGAGTGTAGTGATTGGGCACAAGTCTGTCCCCAAGGTTTTGTATCCCCTGTAATATATTATTCATATAACCATGTGTGGTGTGAGATCGTGAGTTAGGTTGCGCTTGTAGAACTTCGTCAGGAGTGAGCGAACGCATGGTAAATTCTTCGGTTTGTACTTCACGCAACACATGTGCAGCGGCTTCCCGTACAGAACTGTCCTCATCGTTTTGAGCAAGGAGAAGTAGGTTTATAGGTGGGGAGATATGTTGTCCTAGGGCAAAAACTGCTGTTTCCCGCACGTGCCAGTTGGGGTCATGCAACGCGGTTTCTAGTGCGGACATTGCAGTGCTATCATCTATTTTGCTAAGCAAGCGTACTGCACTTGCACGAACCGAGGCATCCTCGTCATGCAATAAGTGCACCAATAGCTCGGGAGGTACAGATTCACTTTGGCGGTGAAATGCCTCTAGTGCGAAGAGGCGTGTTTGCCAATCATTTGCTTGTAAACTTTTCTGTAGGGATGTTGAGGAGGTTGCTCCATTTTTGTATGTACTCTCCAAACCCAGCTGCGCCAGTACATTGGGTATAAGCGTCTCGGGTGCTCTGTGCATTTGTTGCTTATCTG
>CAXTCR010000356.1:0-3549 GCA_964242555.1 uncultured Ktedonobacteraceae bacterium | reverse complement strand
ATTTCCTGGCACGGGTCTGATTGTATCACACACACATTATGCACGTAACCCTTGACGTGTATCGTCGGTCTTTAAAGCATTTTGACCTTGTAGTAATCGTATGTTGTCCTCATTTCAAAGCCGACGGAGAGATAGAGGTTGAGGGCGTTTATATTGGTTACGTCTACCTCAAGCATGATGGTTTCTAAGCCCTCGCTGCGAAGGAGGCGAATTACTTCTTGCAAGAATTGTCGCCCATAGCCTTTACCGCGATACTCGGGATGAACAACGAAGCCATAGATACCGGCATCTTCAAACTGTTGAACTACACGTAGGCTACCAATTGGCTCGTCACATCCAAGCTCTGGTCCACCGAAGGTCATGAGATAGAAACGCTGATCGCTGCGCTTTGATAGATTGGTTACATAGCGTTGTGCTCGTTCGGCATCGCTCATGTCTGCTGTCATAATCGAGATAATGGCAGCGAAATCGTCGGGGTTTATGGCTTGTCGAAAGGTCAAACGCTCATCAAAGAGTGGACGTTCTTTGAACGTGCCAAGCACCATTTCGTGCTCTGAATAGTCGAGTTGGGCATGAAGGGCATACGCAAAGGCCCTACCGGAGCGTGAGGAACGTTCGCAGAATAAGACAAGCTGCTCAATGCCACTATGTCTAGCCTCTTCTCTGGCTGCTCGCAGTAACAGGCTAGCGATACCTTTACGACGATGGTCGGGAGCAACCAAGACCAGGACGGATTTTTCTGCGGTACCATAGTTGTCTATACCGAGATAGCCAACAAGTTGTCCCCATTCATAATATAGGAAGTCGAATGTATCCTGACCTGAGCGCTGTTTGAGCATATCCTTGATAAACAGTTGCAGGTGTAACGCTTCAAAGTGCTCACATTGTGTTGTGAGTCCTTCAATGGCGGCTATTTCGGCGTTAGACAGTGTTTCTTTTGCGTAGATACCTTGTTTTTCGGGTTGGGTCATGAGTGTTGTTCCAATAGGTTCTTTGATTGCATAGGTTTGATTATAGCTGTTAGGGGAAGAGGGCGTCAATGATTTAAAGACTGTAGGGACAATAATTCAACGCCTGGTGCAGTGCAACGTCAGGCGTTGAATTATTGTCCCTACAAGGTGCTATGCGGGTTCGACGCCGGGTTCGACGGAGAGACCCTCGGATTGCAGTTTGGCTTGGATGGCGGCGCGGGCTTGCGATGGACGCCAGTAGCCGGTGGCAAGGAAGGCGGTTGGAATGAAGAAGATGACGCCAGCGATACAGACCCACCACCATGTGGTCCATTGGGCGGTGTTCTGTGTGTCCTTTACAACGAAACTGAAGGCAAGCGTCGAAACGACAACAACGAGGCGAATAAGGAAGCCCCAGACGGAGATGCCAGTGGCAACAAGCGCGGGATTGATGTCCTCGACGGTCTCGGTGTAGCCGGCCATCCAACCGACATAGGCGACGGGGCCGGTGATGCCAAAGAGCGCGAAGATGATGCCCATAAAGAGAGGACTTGTGGGCTGTCCAACGCGCGAGATGAAGAGCAGGATTACGGCGATATTGGCGATTGCTCCGTAGAGCATAAAGGGTTTACGTACCTCTAAGCGGTCGGAGAGGAAGCCAGTGATGATGGAGGCGACGACATCGAAGGCCCAGTAGACGCTGAGCAAGCCGTTAGCGAGGTAAAGCGGATATTTGAAGATGGTGGTCAGGTAGGTTGGGAAGTAGCCTACAGCGGCATAGTAGAGCAACAGGTAGATACTGATACCAAGGGCGCTGATGATAATTTGTGGGCGCAGCATCTGCCGCCAAGGGTTCTTTAGGGCGGCGGCAACGTCGATGCCACGTGAACGAGCTTCGATCAGTGTTTTTTCTTGCAGGGCGGTCATAATTTGTGCGCGCAAAGCTGGCGAGAGGTCGCGCAGACCGAGGAAGCACAGGACAGAGACGATCAGGCCAATGATCGTTGCAATCACGTATTGTGACTGCCATGTACCAAAGACGGAGAGCGTCAGGCTGGCGATAAAGGTAATTACGAGGCTGCCACCGACGGGTCCGACGGTCCAGAAAGCCATAGCGGTTGCGCGTCCAAGGCGTGGAGAGAAGTCGCGCACAAGAGCGGGTGTGGCAACGAGAATAATGCCTTCGACAAAACCGAGCAGCAAGGAAAAGACGATAAAGAGCGATGCTGAGGTAGTAAACGAAATAAGCAGGGTGATGATTGATGTGACAACAACGCCGAACACGACGAGATTGGCGCGCCCTATACGGTCTGACAAGCTGCCGATGAGCGAGGAGAACGCACCGAGCAGGTTAGAGCCAAGCGTCAAATAGATGTAGGTAGCAAAACTAATGTGAAAGGTCGTCAGGACAAGCGGGGCGACGGAGGGAAGGACATACGATTCGTAGTACAGGATGATGGTTGCGGCTACCGAAAGGGTGAGATACAGGACGCGTTGAGAGTTGGTGGGATAGTGTTCAAGGTTGCGATCAAAAAAACTCCTGCGGGGACTGTTGAGCATCGGAATCCTCCTGGTACGACAATGTACCTACTGTGACTCTTCTAAGAAGACACTATCAAGAAACCGGTGTACAATAGGGGTTGATGGAACAAGCATACCATATAGAATAAAGATATTCAATCTATTCTTTGTGGAGGATAGTTATGCAGAAATTGTGTTTTTTCCTCCTTCGTTTGCCCAAAATACAACTTATACTGCTGCTTTGCTTTGTGTTTGTGTGTAGTACGGGTTGCACATTGTGGGGAGATACTCCAGGCAAACCAGTACAAAAGAGTAAGGGGATAGCGACACCTGCGGGGATACGACTAGGTTCGCAAGCGTGTCCGGCTGCTATGAGCAATGCAGATGGGTGGAAAGGTGTACTGATGCTAGGGAGCGATCAGCGAGTAGAGCATGTATTGTGTGGCAACCTGCTGGGTATATCTGCGCTACAAGCCGTGGTTATGGTGCGGCATACGGGGAGCGACAATGTATTAGATATTTTTGTGTATAATGGCGCTCCTGCCGAACAGCCAAAGTCGCTCTTTGGCTTAAAAGGGTTGTTGCATGGGGATGCCCGCATAAGCAACTATAATACGTTGCTGACGGCGGAGGAAGATAGGAATTCGCTTTATAATAAAGGACTGACGAACCAGTGGACGGCTGATTTAGGCCGCGAATTTAAGTGGTCTGATAGTGCCGGGACGATGGTACAGGTAGGGTTTCCGGGTATTTTTCCCGATGTGACGCGCTATCAGGCGGAGTTTGAGCAGGATGAGGTGAACAGTGCGCAGGGATTTCAGCAGTGGCGGTTGTCGGCGATCACAACGACGCAACGCTTCTGCGAGAGGTTGCTGAAATGGCCTTCTGATACACCGGTACAAGTGATTAGTGGCGGCGGCGATGCTGATATTCATGCAACTGTACAGGTGAAGCAGCCCTCAACCAATCCCGTTACGATTAAGCTTGATCGTTTGGAGCGCAATGCTAATGGTGGATTATGGGAGGTGATTGATGCACAAACTGAGGGGGTTACGCTTACGGTGCCTTCTAACGAGCA
>CAXTCR010000355.1:0-3583 GCA_964242555.1 uncultured Ktedonobacteraceae bacterium | reverse complement strand
TACCACGGCTGACCGCCGCGCGCGACCTGCTGTTGCTGTAACCAGTAGTAGAGACCCTGCCAGATACCATCCCCAATACCACCACGAATATTGGTGAAGAGCACAGTGAACAGCACCAGGAAGATGCTCCACCCCAACAATAGCGCGAAGAACCAGTGTGTCCACGGCATAGTAAACACAGTATCTAGCAACGTTTGCCTTGATGGATCAACGCGACGAGCGATAAAATTTCTCGTACCCGGTAGAGGCATTTTCCCAAGCATTTCACGCGTGAGAATAATCAGCACGAAAACACCGAGGGCAATTCCTATCCACGGTACCAGCGCCACGGTTTTTTCTTTGAGACCCTGCACATAGAGGTCCGCGATAGGCGTATTCTTTGGATTGGTTATATAGATGGAAAGGTTCTTCATCCAGCCAAAGAGTACTTTCGCAATTGGCGCAAGCACTATAAAATATGCTGCCAATAACACAGGTGCCCATGTTTTAGGAAGATAGCGTGCATATGAAGCATTGGAAGAAACTCTTGCGCGTAACGACCATTTTAAGCCGAGTTCCCACGCAAGTAACGCACCAAAGAAGCTACCAAAAATTGCAATGGTCAAGAATGTTGCCTCTTTGGTCGCATAAGAAAGCGCGAAACCAGCTGTAGCGAGCAACAGCCAGCGTAGTTTGCGATCACGTAAATAGCGAGCCGTGCCAACGACGAGCAACAGCGTGAAACAGGCCATGTAGATATCTTCACGAGCAAAGCGCGAAAAATAAACCATGCTCGGCGATACTGCCAGCAAGAAACAAGCAAGCCACGCACCTATTCTACCAAGATAATCGCGTAAGAAGTATGGCAAGCCTACGATCACAGTTCCTAACGTAGCAGCCGCAATACGTACCGTCGTAGTATTTACACCATTATCGGGTGCTCCAAGCAGCTGACTAACTTTGTAGACAAAAGCAATGGCGTGAAATTGAAATGGCCCATGCAAGAGAGGGTTGTATGTATAGCAAGATGCCGTTGGACCAAAGCAACCAGCCCAGTTCTCTAAGTTGTGCATAAGTTGCAGCGAGTAGTAGGCATGCAGGCTCTCGTCATGGTGCAGTGGTTTATCACCAAGGCCCCAGAAACGCAGTATTGCTCCAAGCAGGATGACACCCCAGAACGGTAGCCAAAGGAGCAATTGGTCACGCGATGGTGGCACAAAGCCTCGCTTTCGCGGTTGCTCTACCTGCTCCTCATCGTACCCTGTATCTGCTCCATCATCTGCATGCACAGGAGCACTTACATCTGTCGCACCCTGACTGGCAACGACTCCCAGTACAGGCACTTCCTGCTCATCGTCCTGTACCGTTACTGGAAGTGCTGCTCTTGCCTGTTCATCATCAACACTTCTTTGGTCTGACGACACACTATTCTTTCGCTCTATCTCGTAACTTTTCAAAAGGTTTCCCCCTTGCTTAGCGCGTTCACCCATCTGAAGACACTCCGACACTCATTATTTAACCTTATAGATAGTGACGCCACTCGCATTATAAACCACTTGCATATATGCGCCGAACCGGTGCAAATCAACCGCAGAATACTTCATGTATTCTAACGATCCAACATAGAGATACTGTGCGTGATAGTAGTTCATGACTGAAAGAACTACCTCTGGACTCTTATTGGTATAGATCGTGTCTACGTCAGCCCCCCTGCGTTGGAACTCCGCATAATTAGCAGCATTATTGATCCAATTGGCACGCCATTGATACTCATGTCCAGCCCAGCCCATGAGCGTGGGTAGACCGGTAAAAACCGAAATGCGTCCCCAGGTACTATACTCACCACCTATAGACTCTACGATAACTGGACTCCCCTGTACACTCGCGTTGAACCATCGAATAGCTCCATAGTCACCTGGAATAGCCGAGTCAGTTTGTAAATAGCTCAAACCATCAAGACTGTTTGAACGTTGAAAATAAGGCTGGCCCGTCTGAGAATAGCCTCGCGCGAAGCGTTGAGCAGGTGCTGTGAGTGGATAAACAGTGCCAGCAAGAAGCAGTACTACAAGCCCAGCTCCCCAGAGCGTTTGCAGACCACGCTGTGTATTACGCTGCGCTGGCGTTGCCCCAAGTAGAGGTTTGAGGCGTTGTACAATAAAGTACAAGCCAGCACCACAAGCAATCGAAAGCAAGGCCCACGCCTGAAAGTACATTTTGAACACCGTATTCATGCGCGGTACACTATCTGCAAATACATCCTTTAAGAATAGGACTTCACAAAATGCGACAAGCGCGAATGCAACCGCTCCCAGCAGCAGTGTAAATGCGTGTGCGCGGTCTCCAAGATGCATAAATACCAGTACAGCACCAAGTAGCGCGATACTGGCGGCAAGCACAAACGTAATGCCATTCTTCATAAATACCAGTGTGAGTAGCTCAACAACTGCGACGATTGCAACCACGATGTAAGGCCATAAAGGACGACGCGTGCTTGTCTGCTGGAGTGCACCTGCCGTATTGCCACGTAGCAGTGAAAATGGGAACAAAGGACGATTCGCGGCACTGACAAAAATCAGCGAGAGAAACACGAATGCGAAGAGACCATAAATCAATAGCTCATCACCTAGCTGTGAGCGGTTCGCCGCGTTTACAATACCTATACCCTGCGCTGGCGAACTAAAGTTGAGGTAGAACGGAATATAGAAAAGAAACGAGAGCGCGATCAAGCTGCCAGCCGCCGCAAAGATGTCCAGAAACAGCGCGACACTAAAACGTGTATCATATGTAAGCCACTGCTGCAAAGCAATACAGACAAGCGTAAGTGCAAGATAGGTTGGAAAATCCCATCCATTCATTGTATAGAGGCCACCGAGGATAAGAGCAGTTGTTCCTAGCGTCAGAGGAAGGCGCCAACCCGTCCCGTAGACATTGAGGCCCCGACCATTCGCCTCTAAAAAAAGATTTAGCGCAAGCGCAATCGCGACTATAGTAAATGCTAATGTCAATACGTGAGCATGAAAGCACGAGAGCAGAAAGCTAAAGGCCGGAAATTCGTTGATAGTATTTGTTATGATACGTGTGGCATTAAACCAGTAGTAGGGGTCCTGCGATATATCTCCATGCATCTTAAACCATGTTTGCGTCGAGGCAAGATTGCCAAGTATAAGACCCATAGCCATCGTGAGCAAACCATAAGGAATTGCTGGCAATAATGATGGATGCGCAGTATCAGGTGCCTCAATTTGAACATGTGCCTCTGTTGCCACATGCTTGCGAAGATGACTCGCCCACGCCACAATATTGCTCGTTACTCCAAAGAGGTTGGAAGCGGTCAAGCCGAAGAACATGGAGATGCCGGTATTGAAGGCAATGGATGGCGATTGTCCAAGCAGCTTTGCCAGCATTGCAACCGTAAAGTGTGCATAGTAATAGTAATTGATGGAATAGCCCGCAAACCACATATCATTAGGTGGAAAGTGTACACTACGCATAATCGCACTGATAAAACCCTCATCCATATACATTTCATATGAGCGAATATCGGGCAAGTACGAGCGCATATAGCCCAGCAAAAACATCATTCCGAGAAAAATAAATTCTGTAA